>JBJFGF010000001.1:0-88049 GCA_051892415.1 Acutalibacteraceae bacterium
GGTATCACTGCAACCAACAACGGTAATGTGTATGTGGACGGTGTCCTAACAGGCACTTTCAGCGGCACCGGTAATGTCTATTATCGTCTTACTGTTGTAAACGCAAGTGCAAACGGAGACCTTACTGATTACAATAGCAAAACCTACGGCCAGGCAGGAAGCGGAATAACTTTAACACCAAATACTCCGTTAGGTCAAAGCTTTGACGAATGGATTTCTACGCCGACTGTAACAGTAAGCGATAGCAACACATTTACAATGCCTGACTCGGCTTTAACGATTACTGCTCAATATATTAATACTCCAACCTATACGGTAACAATACCTGCAACGGTGGAGCTTGGCGAGGATATAACAATTTCAGCCACAGGTGTTAATGTTGTAAGCGGCTCACAGTTAGCGGTTAAGCTGTCGGGAACAAGCGAGGCAGATAATACCTTTAAGCTGAAAACCGATGAAGGAGCAGAGCTGAGTTACAGCATTACAAAGGACAGCACAGCACTCACTATGGGCAGTACCGTTTTGACCGTTGCAGGCGGAACGGCAGATAACAGCGGCACGGCAAATCTCAGCTTTGTTAAGCAAGGCAGTGAAGCCTATGCCGGAGCACACAAAGGCACGGTAACCTTTACCGTTTCTGTTGAGGAGGTAGTTTTACCATGAATAAACGAATTAAAAAGATATTAGTATGTGCGCTTTCGTTGATTATAATGATTTCATCATCTTTCAGCGCCTATGCAATGCAGTTGTTTTTAACAATACCTGAAGGCTCTACTGTCACAATTGAGGTTGAACCCACAGACAGAATAGAAGATGTGAAAATAAGAATTTACGATAAAACCGGAATATTAACCGAACAGCAAATTCTGTTTTTTGGAGGAACACAGCTTGAAGACGGTAATACATTATCGGATTACAACATTCAAAAGGAATCAACTTTGAATTTAGTTATCAATAATGATGTCAAAGTACTAACGGTTGAATTTGTTTCGGTACCAACCTATACCGTTACAATCCCTGCCACAGTTGAATTAGGCGAAACGGCAGAGATTAAAGCGGAAGATGTCGTTGTTGAAAAAGGTAAGCAGGTTCAGGTTGCACTTACGGGTACAAGTGAATCGGATAATTCCTTTAAGTTGAAAACAGATGAGGGTGCAGAATTATCCTATACGGTTGACAACGGCACAATTGATATAAACGTGGGAGATACTGTTTTGGCAGTAAATCCCGATGATACGGACACCGGCACGGCAAATCTTAAATTTGTTAAGCAAGGCAGCGAAGCCTATGCCGGTACGTACACCGGCACGGTAACCTTTACGATTTCCATTGCAAATGCTTAATTGTATAAATTAACACGCACAGCGTATAAAATAAAATGATTTTTATTAAAGGAGTTTTTTATTATGAAAAAAGTATTATCATTCACCCTTGCACTCGTTATGATGCTTTCAGTATCAATAACAGCATTTGCAGGCACAGTCGATCAGGACACCGTTGACAAAACAGGTAACACAAGCATTACCTATGATGTTTCCCCCTCATACACTGTAACCATTCCTGCAACCGTTACACTGGGCGATACCGCAACGGTTAAGGTTGAAAACACTATGCTCAAAAAGGGCGACGAGGTTAATGTTAAGCTTACCGGTACAAGCGAAGCAGACGATGCCTTTAAGGTAACAACTGCGCAGGGTGCAGAGCTTACCTACACCGTTAAGGACGGCGACACGGTAATCAATGTGGGCGATACGGTTCTTAGCTGTGCAAGTCAGGTAAATGACACAGCAGACCTTTTATTCACAGCACCTGCATCAGTACAGTATGCAGGCGATTACACAGGCACGGTAACCTTTACGGTATCTGTTGAAACCGTATAATATACAGGAGGAATTTATTATGAAAAAATTATTATCATTCACACTTACGGTTGTTATGGTGCTTTCCCTGTCCGTAACAGTATTTGCAGGCACAGTCGATCAGGACAGCAACCCGAAAACATCGGATACGGCTGTTGAATTCAGTATTGATCCCACCTACACAATCACAATTCCTGCAACTGTTACTCTTGATAAGAATACAGCACAGGATGGAACTGTTACCTATGAAAAGGATTTAACCATAACCGCAAATGATGTAAGACTTAATCAGAATTCAACAATCGGCATTTCTATGGATAGTGATTTCAAAATGGATGTTACAAATGCAAGCGCCACAAATCCCTATCAACTTTCATATCAGGCTTTTGTCGGCAGCACCGAAATAACAGCAACCAATAAGTCAGTCGCCGTATTTAATACAAATACAAGCGAACAATCCGTTGTTATTCATTTTACAGCGGGAAATCCGGAATATGCAGGTGATTACAGCGATACTGTAACTTTCACCATAGCGACTTTGTAATAATTTATAAATTTTAATAAAAGGAGTTAATAATATGAAAAAAGTATTATCAATCACCCTTGCACTCGTTATGATGCTTTCAGTATCAATAACCGCATTTGCAGGCACCGTAGATCAGGACAGTAACCCGAAAACATCCGATGCAGAGATTACTACATCCATTGCACCGACCTATACGGTAACAATCCCCGCCGATGTTAATGTGGCATTTAATGCTACATCAACAAGTTTCGGTAAAATTGAGGTAACCGCCGCACAGATAAATCCCGATAAGTGCATTAAGGTTGTCCTTACAACCGACGGCACGCTGAATAACACAGTTGACGCAACAAAGGTTATTCCATACACCGTTAATGCAGGAACTGCTGCATTTACATCTGCAACATATCTTGCCGCAGGGGACAAAACAGACCTTACAATCAATATTTCACAGGATGACTGGAACAGCGCATACGCAGGAGATTACACCGATACCGTTACCTTTGAGGTGTCATACATCAATAAATAAGGAGGCGGCATAATGAAGAGAATAACTTCATTGCTGTTATGCCTATGCCTTGTATTTTCCTTATCCACCGTTGTGTTTGCCGGGACTGTACCCGAAAGTGAAAGCATCGGAAAGTCAGTAATATCAACATCCGTGCCGTATTCCCATACGGTAACTGTATCCGCAAAGGGTGCAGATGTAATGTTTAACGGAGAACTCCGAGAAAGTTTTACGGTTGAGCGTCTTTCACAGCCTACGCTTATTGTCAGGGCAGAAAGCGGAAAATCCGTTAAACAGGTGCTTTTAAACGGTGTTGATATAACCTCTCAAATTAAAGGCGGATATTTCACCCTTGAGCCTGTTTATGAGGACAAAACGCTGACTGTTATCACCGAGGATGAAGCCGTTGCGCCCCAAAGCAAAACATATACTGTAAAAGGTACTGTTAACAGAGACGGCAAACCTGTAAAGGACATTACCCTTGAACTGCGAAGCACCCTGAAAACAGATGTTACGGACAGAAAGGGCAGATTTTCTTTTGACGATGTGGAGTGCGGCAAACACTCGCTGACGGCAATAGAAAACGGAAAAATTGTGGGTTATGTTGAGTTTGAACTGACCGAGGGACTGGATACAGATTTCTCGTTGGAGGAAAGCGGACTCTACAAGGTAACTGCCAATCATGATGAAATCGGCATAGATTTAACCTTAAATCTTAGCGATGACGATACAATGCAGATTACCGGTGTTAAAGGTGTTGAGAAAAGCAACTTCTCCCCAGGCAACGGCAGAGGAGAAACCCCAAAAACAGGTGACGACTGTGACATTTTTTTATACCTAACGGTATTTGTATTATGCATAGCAGCCCTTGTAATTGTAGTTTTTAAAAAGAAAAAATTACAGTATGAATAAATCACAAAAGCGGAGCCGTAAAAAACAGAAGTTTTTACAGCCCCGTCTTTTTGTATAGCCGAAAAACAGTCGATTGTGCTAAAGATTTATTTAATAGGCACATAGGGTTCGACTCTTTTCGGCTATGGTAAAGAAAACAGCCGCAAAAGAGCGGCTGTTCCAAACTGTAATGCGATGTCAAACCTCTGTGCCGACTTTTAGTGGCAAGTCGGTGGTTGGTGATTACTTATTTAAAAGATATATACTGAAATTAAGCACCGACGCAAAACTCACCCAAATTACGTATGGTATCAAGAGATAAGCGGCGCGGGCTTTAACCATTTTAAATTCAAGAATCGTCGCTAATATAAAAATCAACAGGGCAATAATCCAGATGAAAGCAAATAAATAGTTTTCACAGGAAAAGAAAATAAAACTCCAAGCAAAATTGAAGAATAACTGAATGTAGTATATAATCAAAGCCCTGTTTTTCCTGTGACTTTGAGAGTTTTCGATTATATAAGCGGCAAATCCCATTAAAACATAAAGAACAGTCCATACCACGGGGAAAAGCCAATCGGGCGGCATAAACACCGGCTTTTGTGCCGTTGCCGTAAACTCTTTTGCATCCGCATTTGTTAAAAATCCCGCAAGTGCGCCTACAAGCAGGGGAATAGCGAGATTTTTAATTAAACTCTTTGTTCTTAATGATAATACCATACTCACACCTCGTTAAAGTATATGTATAGGTGAAAGAAAAATACCCTTTCCGAACAAAAGGAAAGGGTATCTTTGATATTATCTCATTCTTCTGCAATTTGGCGTCCCATAAGAACACCCATAACGGATGCCATCATAAGACCTCTCGTCCAACCGGAAGAGTCACCCAAACAATGAAGACCTTTAACACTTGTGTTAAGATCCGTGTCCATTTTAATTTTATTACTGTAAAATTTAAGTTCGGGAGAGTAGAGGAGGGTTTCCGTTGAAGCGAAACCGGGAACAACGTGATCAACCGCCTGAATAAAGTTTATGATGTTGGTCATTGCTCTGTAAGGCATTGCGGCGGTGATGTCACCTGCAACCGCATCGGGTAGTGAAGGGCGGAGATTGGACTGTGCCAATTCTTTTTGCCATGTTCTCTTGCCGTCAAGAATGTCACCGTATCGCTGTACGAGAATGTGTCCCGCACCCAACATATTTGTGAGTTCACCAACCTTTTGAGCATATTCAATGGGTTGGTTAAAGGGTTGGTTAAAGTTATGGGAGCAAAGAATAGCAACGTTTGTATTGTTTGATTTTCTCTCTTTATATGAGTGACCGTTAACAACCGCCAGGTCGTTATCGTAGTTTTCCTGGCTTACAAAGCCACCGGGATTCTGGCAGAATGTACGCACCTTGTTTTTAAAAGGCTTGGGATAACCGATAAGTTTTGATTCATAAAGAACTCGGTTAACTTTTTCCATAACCTCATTTCTTACTTCAACACGTACACCGATGTCAACAGTACCTGCCTGGTGCTCGATACCGTGCTCGTTGCAAAGTTTTTCAAGCCAGTCTGCACCGCGGCGTCCTGTGGCAACAACAACTTTGTCTGCGTCTATACGGAGTTCTTCTTTGCCCTGGGTAATGTAAACACCCTTGCAAACACCGTTTTCAATAAGAATATCGTTACATTCGCAACCGAACATCATATCAACGTTATTTTCGCGTAAATGGTTTTCGATATCAAGATAGAGTGTCTGCGCCTTTTCGGTGCCGAGATGGCGAATGGGACAGTCAACTAATTTAAGACCCGCCTGGATTGCATTCTTTCTTATTTCTTTAACTTCATCATCGTTGCTGATACCTTCTATGTGTTTGTCTGCGCCGAATTCAAGATAAATTTTGTCCGTGTAATCAATAAGTTCCTGTGCGAAATCCTCTCCGATAAGAGAGGGCAAGTCGCCGCCAACTTCATAACTCAATGAGAGTTTGCCGTCCGAGAATGCACCTGCACCGGAGAATCCGGTTGTAATGTGGCAATAGGGTTTGCAGTTTACGCATTGTTTAGTTTTTGCTTTGGGGCAACTGCGTTTTTCAACGGGTTGACCTTTTTCAACAATAAGAATTGATTTTTCGGAGCCTCTTCGTCTCATTTCAAGAGCGGTGAAGATACCCGCGGGACCGGCGCCGATAATTACTACATCATATTTCACAATATATACCTTCCTTGGATTGTATTAAAATTAAGCGTTTTCTCTTTGTCTCTTTTGAGCAAGTTCTTCCATAATACGAGTTTTCTCCTTGCCGGAAATCTTGTAGAAGAACATGGGTATTGTACAGAGAAGAAGACTGAGTCCGGGAACAATGGAAACAAGTGTGAACATACCGAAGTTCTGTATTCTTGTAAGTTCCGTTGCCGCAACAACAGCCTCGCTTGCAAGCATTTGCGAGGGGTCGAGGTCAATGAACATATACATAAGAATGATTCCGCAAGTTGCAAAAGCATTGCCGATTTTGTTTATGAAACCCTGACAGGCAGAGCCCAAGCCGTTGTCACGGTAGCCGGTTTTTAGTTCGATATAATCAAGACAGTCATATATTAAAGCGTTGGAAATAACGTTGATAACACCCAAAGGTACGCAGGAAACAAGTAGGAAAGGAATGCAAAGATAGAAATTTGCGGTTGTCCATCCGATTATTGTTGTAAAAATACTTGCAACAAAGCCCGCAAGACAGGTGGTAATCAAAAGTTTTTTGTAATCGAACTTTTTCATAAGCATTGGCATAAGAAGCATTGCACCGAACATACCGACAATTGCACATACCTGGAAAATAGTCTTAACACTCGCAACACTCTGTTGGATGTAGTGACTTTTCAACTCGGGGTCCATATCGGGAGTGAGTTCGGGACCGATATAGAAAGCATATCTTGCAACGTGGATTGCGGCGGCTTGAATCATATATCTGCCGCTTGACAAAATACCCATTGCCACAACAAGCATAAGGGGCTTGCATTTGAAAATACGGGCGAGGGTGGAAGGCTCACCGGGTTTACGCTCCTTGGGAGTGGGAATGTATCTTTCAGTGATATTACGATAGGAATTAAGATACATTGTAATGCCCACAACAACACAAACTGTTGCTATTGAAAGATAAGTCGTTTCGTAATAGTTGGTATGATTGGGGAAAATTACAGGAATGAGGGTGGGAGCGAGCATGAACAATAACTCGGGGAAAGCCGTACCTATACCGTTGAGGGTTTTTGCAAAGGAAACAGCCTGACCGCGTTCTTCCGGGTTTTGAGTCATAACATTGGGGATGCTCCAGAAAGGAACGTCAGCCATTGTGTAGGACATACCCCAGAGAAGATATGTAACAGCGGCATAGATCATTGTACCGGTTTTTGATAAACCGGGGTTTATATACATTGCAATGGTAAGTACCGCAATAAGGGGCGCGGCAAAAATAATGTAACCTTTCAATTTACCGAAACGTGTTGTACGCTTATCGGCAATGATACCCATCAGCGGGTCGTTAATTGCGTCCCAAACACGAGCGCCGAGCATAAGAAATAAAACGAAAACCAGGGGTAATCCTAAAACATTGGTGTAATAGTCGCTGATGTAGCTTGACATCATGGCATATATCATACCTTGACCCATGGCGCCGACAGCGTACATATTGAATTCCTTTTTAGGAATAACGTAACCGTTTGTCAGCTTTTTTTCTTTAGTTTTTTTCATTTGTTCACCTCATAAGATCATTTATACTTATATGATAAAAACAGCTTTTTGGCTTCTTCCGAGTATTCGCCGTTTTCACTTTCTAAAAAAAGCGGAGGATTTATTCTGAAACCGGGGGCGGACCCTTTTTTACCCTCAACCATAACAAGACTCGGCTCCTTGCCGACTCTTTGAATAACCTCTCTCATGGATTTTGGTTCGATTTTATATTTTCTCATGGCGGAGAAAATGTCGGGCAACCTTTCCGGTCGTTGACAAATACAAAACCTACCGCCGAATTTAAGAATATGAGAGGCGGCTTTTGCTGCATCCTCAAGTGTGCAAGTGAATTCGTGGCGGGCATTTTTGTAGTCCTCGCCCTCGTTAACAATACCCGTTCCCAACTTTTTGTACGGGGGATTGATACTGACTAAATCATAGTATTCATTGGGCAGAACACCCTTTATTTTTCTTAAATCGCAATGAATGATATCTACCTTGTCCGTTAAACCGTTTTCACAAAGGGTTTTTGTGAAAAGATTAACCGCGCTTTCGGAAAGTTCAACTCCTGTTATTTCTTTGGGTTGAAAATCCCTTAACCACAACATCGGTATAATACCGTTGCCCGTGCCTAAATCACAACATTTGTCCTTGTGTCGCGGAGAACAGAAGTCGGCAAGCACAATGGCGTCGGAGGTGAAAATATGGGCGTCGGATACGTAAATATTCATATCTTTGGAAAGCGCTTCCGTTCGTTCTTTTCGTGACGCCAAAATAACACCCCTTATGTCAATATCATACACCATAATATTTTAACATAAGAAGTGTTATTTTACAATGTGAAAAATGCGGTATTCAGCGGTTTTGGTAAAATGCACAAATATACGTGTTATCTTTTGTGTACTTATTCTTCCATCTGCTTTCCGAGAAATGCGGCGGCGACTTGTGCAAGTTTTATTTCCGTTTCCGTGGGGATGGCTCCGCTTTCGTTTTCCAGGAAAATTACCGCTCCGCCGATATCACCGGATGCAATAATGGGAAACGCCAATGACGCGGAATAATCCATATTGTCAATAGGATGTAAATCGGAATTTCCTTTTTGCTTAATATAGTTTTCTCGGTTTTCCATCAACTCTTCCAATTCACTTGAAATGTGTTTTTCAAGTACATCCTTCTTGGGAATTCCCGAGCAGGAAACCACATGGTCACGGTCGGTAATGAGTACGGGCATCCCGGAAGTACGGCTGAGCACCTCGGAATATTGACCTGAAAACTGTGAAATCTCACCCATGGGGGAGTATTTTTTGAAAATAACCTCGCCGTCACTTGCGGTAAAAATTTCCAAAGGGTCGCCCTCACGTATTCTCAAAGTCCGTCTTATTTCCTTTGGTATAACAACTCTGCCCAAATCGTCTATTCTTCTGACAATTCCTGTTGCTTTCATATCTACATTTCTCCTTGAATAACAAATTCTGTTGTTAGTATTTGTTAATTGTATAAATTTATACGCGGTTTTTAAATTCATAGTTTTCATAAATTAAAAAAATCACGTTCAACAGAAACCTGTTGAACGGGATTAAATTACGCTTTCAATGCTCTTTGGAGCCAGATTGAAGCAATTTCAATTGCCGCGTACATTCCGTTTTTGTCGGAACTTTTTTCGATAGCGGCGAGGGGATTAGCCTCAGCGGTGTTAACGAGCTGAACTTTTACTTTGTCCGCAATTTTAACTCCGTGAACCTCGTGGGATTCAACAACGGAAAGGAGAGCAACGTAAGGATCGTTAATGTCACCGTAATAAATTGTGTTGCCTTTACGAACAAGGGGCTTTCCCTTGTAGGTCAAGAAACTTTGTTTTTCTGCCAAAGAAAACACTCCTTAATATTAAGATTAGTTAAGGTATGCCTTGAGGAGAGCCTGAAGAAGCTCATCCCTGTCAATCTTACGAATAAGACTTCTTGCATTGTTGTGGGTTGTAATATAGGTGGGGTCCTCCGACAGTATATAACCAACGAGCTGATTTGTCGGATTGTAGCCTTTTTCAACCAAAGCATTATAAACGGTTACAAGAATCTCGCGCATCTCTCTTTCGTGTTCGTCACTGATAGTGAACTGTATTGTTTTATCTGTCATATAAACACCTCCTAAAACTTACTTATCATTATAAACTATAAATTTAAAAATTACAACAACTATTTGTTAAGAAAATTCAAAGTTTACCTTAAAGGTTTATTTATAACCCTTTTATGCCCTTAATTCAATGCCGATTTTGTTAAGATTTGCGAGAATTGTATCAATCCATCCCTGTACCTGTTCCATTTCGAGAGTTTTCTCCTTGGATGAGAAGTTAAGACGGATGGTGATACTCTTGATACCGCCTTTTTCGTAGGTGTCAATTACCTTAACACTGCCCAATTCTTCAAGGTTTAGTTCATTCCAGCAATCAGAAAGGTCTGCAAATGTAACGCCCTCTTTCATTATAAGGGAAAGGTCATAATAAGTTGACTGCTGTGTTGAGGGTTCTTCAAAGGTGATATTGTCACCGTTAACCGTAATGAAATCATCAACATCAATTTCAATACAAACAGCGGAGCCGTTTTTATCAAGTTTTTGTGCGTTTGAGGGGTGAAGTGTGTTGATTATACCCATATTAACACCGTCACAGGAGATTTGTGCGGTATTCTTGGGATGTTGCCATTGATGAACGGGGGCAATCTTTGAAAGAAGGGGAGCCTTGTGTTTAATTTGCAGGAAAATCTCATTTACGATTGAAACTGCTTTAAAGAACAAATCCTTTTCGCTTACCGTCTTGTCAAAGAGTACAATGCCGAGACGTCTGCGTTCGTTTGCCGTGCCGTCCTCTTTAATTCCTGCCGCAACGCGACCGATTTCAAAAATTCCGTAACTTTCGGAGAAATCCTTGTTGTCGGAAACTGCTGAAAGGAGTGTGGGAATCATGGAATTTCTCAATGTGCCGTTATCGGAACTTTCGATGTTGAGAACCTTGACATTTTCTTCAACCTCAATGCCCAACTTTTTATATTTTCTCACGTCGCACCAGATATATGAGTGCACCTCGTGAAGATTGTAGTGTTTAACAAGAATATCCTTGATTTCATTGCTCTGTGCCCGAACAGGTGAACTTTTAACGGGTTTCAATGGACTCTTTGTTGTAATGATGCTGAAGTTGTCATAGCCGTAAATACGGGTGATTTCCTCAATGATATCTGCCTTGATGGTAACATCCTTTGTTGCGCGGAAAGAGGGAACTTTGACTTCAAAATCACTTCCGTTTTTCTTAACACCGAAGCCGAGAGCAGTAAGAGTTTTGAGGATTCTCTCCTCTGTAATATCAATACCCGTGTATTTGTCAACATAAGCCTTGTTAAAGGTGATGCTAATTTCGGGGTATTTTTTTACGTATTCGTCCGTAAGACGTGAAGCAACCTTTGCGCCCTTGTCAATGGATTGAAGAAGGTATGCAAAACGCTTTGCGGCGGTTACGGTCATTTCGGGGTCAAGCATTTTTTCGTAACGGGCGGAAGCGTCCGTACGAAGACCCAGCCTTGAACTTGATTTTCTTACGCTTACACCGTCAAAGTTTGCACATTCAAGTACAACTGCATTTGTATCGCCCACAATTTCCGAGTCAAGACCGCCCATAATACCCGCGATTGCAACAGGGGTTGAGCCGTTTTGAATGAGAAGTGTGTCCGTTGTAATATCTCGTTCGGTATTATCAAGAGTTGTGAATTTGCAGTCGGATTTGGGTGTGTCAACTACAATTTCATCAATTTTGTTTGCATCAAAAGCGTGGGTGGGCTGACCCATTTCAAGCATAATGTAGTTTGTAAGATCAGCAAGAAGATTGATTCCGCGCATACCGCAGTAATAGAGTCTGATTTGCATTGCAAAGGGACTTACATTCTTTGTAATGTTGTCCATTTTAACGCAGGAATAGCGGTAAACAAGGTCGGGTCTGCCAACGGTAACTTTGATTTTTTCATCCCCGTCATAAGCCAAATCTGAAAGGGGAAGGGGCTTCAATTCTCTATCGGTGAGAGCGGCAAATTCTCTTGCAATTCCGTAGTGTCCCCAAAGGTCAGGGCGGTTTGTAAGGGATTTGTTATCAACCTCGAAAATTATATCTTCAATGGGGTAGATTTCTTTAAGGTCGGTGCCGTTGGGTGCATCAACGTCAATTTCCATAAGTCCCGATTTATCATCGGAAAGACCGAGTTCAAATGCAGAACAGCACATACCCTCGGACTCATAGCCCGCAACGGTTGCTTTTGTAATTTCTCCGGCGGGAACTCTGCCACCCGCTTTAACAAAAGCAATTTTCATATTTTCACGTACATTTGGTGCACCGCAAACAACGTCATAAACTCGGTCGCCGCCGTCAACTTTAAGAAGATGGAGTTTCTTTGAGTTAGGATGATTTTCTATGGAAAGGATTTCGCCTACAACAACATCACGTAAATCTTCACCTTTTACAATTATGTCCTCAACCTCTGCGGTTGCAAGTGTGAAACTGTTAATAAGTTTTTTGATATCAAGACCGCTGAGGTCAATATATTCTTTAATCCAGTTAATTGAAACAAACATTTATTTGACCTCCTTTTCCGGTTCTGTGAATGTAGCGTTTTGGAATTGTGAAAGAGATTTAAGGTTGCAGGAGTTGAAAACACGGATATCTTTGATTCCGTATCTCATCATTGCAAGTCTTGTAAGGCCGAGACCGAAAGCAAAGCCCGTATATTTTTCGGGGTCAAGTCCCGCCGCAGTGAGAACATTCGGATGAATCATACCGCAGGGGCAAAGTTCAAGCCAACCTGAATCCTTACAGGAGGGGCAACCGTCACCGCCGCAAATAAGGCACTGAATATCAAGTTCAAATCCGGGTTCAACGAATGGGAAAAAGCCGGGACGAAGTCTTACGGTAATATCTCTTTGGAACACTTCCGAAAGCATTGTTTTCATAAAGTAAATAAGATTTGAAATTGAGATGTCCTTGTCAACCATAACACCTTCCATTTGGAAGAATGTGTTTTCGTGACAGGCGTCAATTTTTTCATTTCTGAAGCATCTGCCGGGGAAAATAACACGAATGGGTCTGTCTGCCTCAAGTTCTTTTGTGTATTTTTTGAGTATGGCGTTTTGTGCGGCAGAGGTGTGGGTTTTAAGCAACTGATTTGTGCTCAGATAATATGTGTCCTGCATATCGCGGGCAGGGTGATGTTTGGGAATGTTGAGAGCCTCAAAGCAATGATAGTCGTCAACAATTTCGTCGTAGTCTTCAATGGAGAAGCCCATTCCCGCAAATATATCCTCAACCTCGCGCTGTACAAGAGTGATGGGGTGATATGAGCCTGTATCCTCTGAAATGGGGAAAGTGACATCATAATCTTCAGCGCTGTCAATAAGGCGTTTTTCTTCAAGTGCTGCAAGTTCCGCTTTCTTTTGGGCAATGGTAGTTTCAATGTACTGTTTTACGTCATTGATAATCTGACCTGCTTCTTTCTTTTTGTCATTGGGGATGTTTCTCAATTCTCCCATTAAAGAAGAAATAGGACCTTTTTTGCCGAGAAATTCAATTCTCAACTGTTCAAGTTCGGCGGAAATTGCCGTATTTGCAACTTTTTCGCTGAACTGCTCCTTCAACTGTTGTGCTTTTTGAAGCATTTCTTTCATCCTTTCAAATATATTACAAATAATTTAGCCGAGATTCAGTGGTGGTGGAATAAAAATAAAAACTCCGTCCCGAAAGGGACGAAGATAAACTCCGCGGTACCACCCTTAATTTTTGCATCAGAGCAAACACTCATCTGTAATGTAACGGTTACATCCGTTGCGACCTACTGAATTTCAACCGCACTGCTCACAAGTGAACTTCAAAGAAAATCTCAGTAATGTGCTTACAGCCTCGGCACATCTCTCTGTAACCTTGATTAACTCCTACTCTCTTGATCAACGCATTTACATTATAATACCACAAAAATTAAAAAATTCAATAGTTTTTAGTGATATTATAGCATAAATTAAAAGAATACCCGCAAAAATTTTGCGAGTATTCCTGTGATTATTATTTGGCTTTGCCGCCTTTCATCTTAATCAAATCCCTGTAATTGATAAGTTGAACATCATGGTCTTTGAGATATTGGTGAACATAGGGGTCTTTCATAAGTTCATATTCCCAAACTCTGTCTTTCCAACGGCCTGTGATACCTTTGATTTCGTCACATTCAACAGATGGGTGAACAAAGGTTTCCGTAACCCCGTCTTCAGGGATATCCGTCCAGATTTTGAGGATTTTGTCGCGGTAAACCTCATAACTTACACGCATTTCGTCATTCCAATCCGGAAAAATAAGATAGTCCGGAATAATAACACCGTATTTTTTGCCCCAGAGTTTCGAGAGTAATGTAACGGCGGAATAGAGAAAATAGGGAACTCCCTTGGGACAAATTCTTTTGTCTGCTTTAGTGTAAAGCCGGTAAGCGTAGCCGTAGCTTCCGCAAATTTTTATGGCTAATCTTGAAAGTGTGAATCTTCCTGTATAATGACCGTAAAGGGAGCCCATGTGGTTGTCAATATGGGAGGGCTTCATGCCCATACTGTGGGCAAGGTCTATTTGGGCACGTACCTCTTTTTCAATGTCGGACAAAGCGGCATTTTTTTCAACCAGGTCACTTTCACGCCACATAAAGCCTTCTTCGTCAACAAGGGATTTTCCTTCGGTTAATGGCTTCCAACGGTATTTACCCCATTCGCTTGTAAGAGTTGTATGTATTCCTATTGCATATTCGGGGTGGTCAATAGAAAAATTAACAGCGTGTTCGGCAGCCGGACAGGGCATCATTATAGTGGATGATTTTAACCATCCGCCTAAAAACAGTTCTTCAACAGCTACGTTAGCCGCATTACACATACCATAGTCGTCTGCATTTACAATAAGATATTTTGCCATAAGTCCGTCCTTTGTACATTCGGTGTTGTATTTTTAGCATATTCTTATATTTTAACTATTTTTTTGCAAAAATCAAGTGTTTTTATAAATAAAATGCACAATTCTAAAAAAAACTTTACTTTTTTGAATTGTGTGGTAAAATGAAAATAGTTAAAAAGTAAAAGGGTGATATTATGCATGATATCAAGTTGGGTGTGCAGTTATATACTTTGCGTGACAAGTGTAAAACAGCACAGGATTTTGAAACTACATTAAATTTTCTTGACAGCATCGGATGCAATGTTATTCAGATTTCGGGAATAGGTGATATTCATCCCGAAAAGGTTGCAGAACTTGTGGATAAATACTCCATGGATGTTTGTGTGACCCACAAGCCATACGACCGAATGAAAAACGATTTGGAGGCACTTGTTGCGGAACATAACCTCATTAACTGTGACAATATCGGTATCGGTTGTATGCCCGGAAATATTCACGAGTCCTTTGAAGGTGTAACGGGTTTTATTCAGAAATGCAATGAAATCGGTTCTGCAATGAAAACACACGGCAAGCAACTTTGTTACCATAATCACGCTTTTGAGTATGAAGTGTATGACGGCAAACGAACATTTGAAAGACTTATTGAAGAAACACCGGCAGATATCCTTCATTTTGTTCCTGATACATATTGGATGCAGGTAGGCGGGGTGAATCCGGCAGATTACCTGAGAAAACTCAAGGGCAGGGTTGAAGTTTGCCATTTCAAAGATATGAGAATAGTTAACGGTGCTCAGCGTTTTGCTGAGTGCGGTACGGGTAATATTGATTTAGGCGCCTGTTACCGAACTTGCAAGGAAATAGGTGTTGAGTATATTGTAATTGAACAGGATTTGTGCTATGACACAGATGTGTTTGATTCGGTAAAAATCGGTTTTGAAGGTCTTAAACGCATTGCACGGGAAAATCAATAATCGGAGGTATCTTATGAATACAATTGCTAAAAAGATAATTTTTGTAATCGCATTTGTTTTAGTTACACTTGTTTTACCCTCAGTTTTACTGTTGCTCTTTGTTGATGCAACGACAAAATTAAGTACATATGTTGTTATTTTTGCAGTTATTATATTCGCTATATTTGGCTATGTGGTTGTAAGTGTGAGAGAGATGAATAAAAGACTTGCTTCTGCTTTGGATGAAATCAAAATGCAGAATGCCGCAATTGCATATAAACTTTCAAACAACGGGGGCGAAGCAGGTGATACCACGGATATTGTTCAGAATGACGTTGAAGACAAAACTCAAGAAAACAGTCTGAATATTCCATTGAATCCGGAAGCCCCCCTTGTTGTTACCAAAAAGGTTCAAAAACAACAAAAAATATCGGATGACGGTTTTGATGATTTTAAATAAGAATCAATAAAGATAAAAAATGCACTCCGGGGAGTGCATTTTTTATTACTCATTTTAATTTATAACCAACGTCAAATTGCTCATGGGGTAGGAGCAACAGGGGTGTATAATTCCGTGGCTTGAATCCGCGAGACGTCGGTAGTCAATGCCGTCGGGAATAAAAACATTTCCCTTTGTAAGCTTTGCTCTGCAAAAGCCACATTCACCGGAACGGCATGAGGACGGAGCTTTTATTCCCTCACGCTCCAACGAAACCAAAAGTGATTCTTTGGTGGAACAGGGAACTGTTGCAATGTGTTTTCCACCTTGTATAACCTTGCAAGTGAATGTTTTTCCGATTGCATCTTTGGGAAAATCGGGTAAGCTTGCGGGGTTTACAATCTGTCCGCTGAGACCGAAACGAATGTATTTCTTTTCAAGTTTTAATTCGGCTATTTGGGGAGTAATTCTGTTATACAGCATTGTTGACCCGCAAACAAATATACTGAACTTTGAAGCGTGAGCATATTTTTCAATCAGTGTTTTTGTAACAAATCCCCGTTCGCACTTTTCCCCACGCTCGTCGCTGAGTACATATATTACCCGGAATTTATCGGATTGTTCCGAAAGTTCGGATAAACGCTCGGTCATAATTGTTTCGTTTTTCTTCCGCGCGGAATAAAGCAAGGTTAAATCAATATCAAGAGTACCGTCGCAGACGGCTTCTGCCATTGATAAGAACGCGGAGATTCCGTTGCTGTCGCAAATAGCGATAATGTTTCTTGAATCCCTGAGTTTTTGATAGTATAAACTGCCCCTCGGAGCAGACGCGATAATTTGAGTTCCCTTTGTCCAGGTGTTAAATATATGCGCCGAAGCAAAACCGTGGGGAACTTTTTTTACTATTATCACGTATTCGTCCTCAAGGGAACGCATGGGGGACGAACAAATGGTATAAGGTCTTGTAACCACCGCCGAACCGATATTGAGAGTTATACTCAAATACTGTCCGGGTCTGAAATACGCAAGTTTTGCTGTTCCGTGGGCCGTGTCCGGTTCAAGAACATAGGCACGGGTGTCCTTTGAAATTTCCGCAACCTGCTTGACTTTTAAATACTGTGTAGTGGGATGAAGAAAGTTAGCGGTGGAGTTAACCGCAAAGTTTGCATTTACAGGGCTGTCCGGCGCTTCCTCAATAACACCCTTTCTGAACGATGGAATACTTATGAAGTTTTTTATATCTCTGAAAGAGGATTCGACTTTAATTTTCTTCATCAGTCTTACCTCCCGAAATTTCATCTTTAATATCGCCCAAGGTGGCGAAAGCGGCATTTCTGCCGGATGCTATTGCAGAACTCATACCCGAAAGTTGTGCGCCCCAACCTCCGCAAAAACGTAAGCCCTTGGTGTCGCAGTCAGAGGCTTCCGTCATAATTCTCGGAATTATACCGTCCCAATCGTCACCGTAGTAGCCGTAAACAGTACCTTGGGGAGTATATGTGTATCGGGCAAATGTAACGGGAGTTGCAACCTCTAATTCTTCAATGGAATTGTGAATAACAATACCGGTTGAGTTTTCAAAATTAGCAATCAGTCGGGCGGCTAACATATCCTTTTCATCAAAATAGTTTTCAGGATTAACGTTTGCCCAACAATTATCGCTGTAAAGCGTTGTTATGCAAAGCATGGTAGTACCGGCAGGAGAGGCATTTGAGTCCGCAATATTTAAACAAACAGCCGCCTGTGCATTGTTAGTTTCAATGGATTTCATTAAATTGTACTGATTGACGGTGTTTGCGGTATCGGTAATAAAATACGAGTGCTCGGTGATACCTAAATCGGCAGGGGAACGGTTTAAGCCTAAATACAAGCAAGCGCCCCTCATACCGAAAGATCGTGCATTTGTACGTTTTAACGCACTTTCGGGCACATCCTTTGCCTTAATGAGTTTTCCGTAGGCGGTTGTGGGTGAGCAAGTGCAAATCAAATGATTACATTCGATTTTCTCACCGTTCTTCAAAATAACACCCGAAGCCTGTCCGTCTTTAAAAAGAATTCGTGAAACATGGGAGTTGTAGCGGATTTCACCGCCGTTGTCCTCAATGGCGCCTGCAAGCGCCATGCTCATTTCGTGGCTCCTCATTTTGGGAACAACCGAGCCGAAAGAAAGGTATGAATATACCATTGACATATAGTGAACAAAACTCAGTCTGTCACAGTCAACGCCCAGATACATCCAGTAAGCAGTAAATATATCCTGAGCTTTTTTTGGAACATTTAAGGCGTCCAAAACCTTATTTACTGAGTAGGGGGCGGTTCTTATAAAATTGCCGTGTTCCTTTAAGGTTTTATACAGAAATTTCAAGCCTTTTTGAGTCCCACCCGAAGTAATGGAACTGCTTGAAATTACGATTTCTTTTGCTAAATCAAACAATTTTACCATGGACTGCCTGCTGCCCGGAACATAATGTTCCATGGTTTCAATGAAATTCTCTACACCGAACGGCATTGTAACATCAATTTCCGAGCCGTCCGAGGCTTTTGTTATAAGTCTGTACGCGTTTGGAATATCAATCCATTGGATTTTATCGCTTATGCCCAGGTACTCAAAAATTTGACGCACCTCACCCAACCCTGCAGATTTACCGAATCCGCAGAGTTGATGCAAAGAAACATCAAATTCAAATCTCCCCCGGACAAAACTTGAGGCAAATCCGCCGGGGGTATTGTTTCGTTCGAGAAGAAGGACGTTTTTTCCTTCTTTTGCGGCACAAGCTGCGGCGGTTAAACCGCCGCAACCTGCACCGATAACTATAATATCATAGTTTTTTTCTGACATTCTTATTTAATCTCCGAAAGTTTTACAGGACGGTGTTCTTCAACGCTGAGTTTTGCGGCAAGACCGATTTTAACGGACTGCATACCTGCGTGAATACCAACGGGAACTTCCGTGTTGTTTTCGCAAGCATCAACAAACTGTCTCATTTCTTCTGAGAAAGAACCCATGTATCTCTCAAGGAAGAAGAAAAGGGGCTTTTCGCCTGTCACACCGTTGGCGTCTGCAACAACAGCACTTGAAAGTGTATCGTTGGAGGTTGCAACCATACCCTTAGAGCCGAAAAGTTCTGCTCTCTGGTCATAGCCGTATGCCGCACGTCTTGAGTTATCAATAACCGCAAGGGCGCCGTTAGCCATTTTCATTGTAATAATTGCCGTGTCAACATCACCCTGTTCACCGATTGCGGGGTCAACAAGTACAGCGGAGTTTACATATACTTCTTCAACATCGCTGTTTGTAAGGAATGTTGCCATGTCAAAATCATGAATTGTCATATCAAGGAAGATACCGCCGGACACTTTGATGTATGCGGGGTTCGGAGGCTCGGGGTCACGGGAAGTAATCTTGAGAATATGTGCGTCACCGATTCTGCCGTCATCATAAGCCTTACGGATTGCGGCAAAGTTGTGGTCAAAACGACGGTTGAAACCAACCTGGAACTTAACTTCGGGGTGTGCCGCAAGAGCGTCCGCAACTGCCTGAATTTTAGCAACGGAGTGGTCAACGGGTTTTTCACAGAAAACGTGTTTTCCTGCGTTAATGGCTTCGATTGAAATGGAAGCATGAGTATCGGTTGAAGAACAAACAAGAACTGCGTCGATTGTTTCGTCCTCAATGATTTTCTTGTAATCCGTGTAGATTTTCTCAACGCCGAAACTTTCACAGAAAGCCTTTGTTTCATCGTTCATAAAGGGGTCTGCAATTGCGGTTACAACTGCATTTTTAACGTGATATGAAATTGATTCAAGATGAACCTTTCCGATGCGTCCCGCACCGATAATACCAATATTAAGCATGATTATTATGTCCTTTCAATTTTGATTTATAAATCAGATAGTGCCGTCCCAGGTTGAAACCTCGGTTTTCTTGATTTCGTCCTCGTCAAACCAACGTGTTGTTACGCATTTGCTTTCCGTAAAGAAACGGTAAGCGTCTTTGCCGAGGCAGTGTAAATCACCGAAGAAAGAATCTTTATGACCTGAGAAGGGGAAGAAACCGATGGGAACGGGGATACCAACGTTAACACCAACCATACCGCCGTCTGTGTGACGTGCGAATTCTCTTGCATAGTGACCGTTCTGGGTGAAAATAACGGAGCCGTTTGCATAGGGGTTGGAGTTCATAACCTTGATGCCCTCGTGAAAGTCCTTAACTCTCTTAACGCAAAGAACGGGACCGAAAACCTCGTCTCTGCCGATTGTCATATCTTCCGTAACATTATCAAAGATTGTGGGACCTACAAAGTAGCCGTTTTTGATTTCGTCGGGAAGTTGGGGATTTCTACCGTCCAGAACAAGAGTGGCACCCTCTTTAACACCTTTTTCGATGTCGGCAACAACTTCGTCATAATGCTTTTTGTATGTAATCGGTCCGAGTTTTGATGTCTTGTCAATAGATTTACCCAGTTTAATATTCATTGCCTGTTTTTTGAGTTCTGCAACGAATTTGTCTGCAATGGACTCCTGAACAACACAGCAGGAGAGAGCCATACAACGCTGACCTGCACAACCGTAAGCGGAGTTAATGATACCGGCAACAGTTCTTTCAATGGGAGCGTCCTCAAGAACAAGAGCATGGTTTTTAGCCTGGCAAAGAGCCTGAACACGTTTACCCGCTTTAGCGGCTCTTTCATAGATAAGTTTACCGACGGGAGTTGAGCCGACAAAAGTGATACCCTTAATGTCCGGGTGGTCAAGAAGAGTATTGATTTCATTTCTTGAACAGGTTACCACGTTGACAACACCGTCGGGCATACCTGCTTCTTTGTAAAGTTCTGCAATTCTCAATGCGGTTTTGGGAGTGAGCGATGCCGCTTTAAGTACGATTGTGTTACCGCAGGCAACACAGGTGGGAACCATCCAACCGAAAGGAATCATAGCGGGGAAGTTAACGGGAACGATACCTGCAAAAACACCCATGGATTCGCGGTACAAAACGGTATCAAAGCCTTTGGAAGCGTCCATAAAACTTTCGCCCATCATAAGCGAGGGAACCTGAGTTGCAAGTTCCGTACCTTCTTTTGCTTTGAGTACGTCGCCCTCGGCTTCGCTCCACACCTTGCCGTTTTCTTCGGCAACGAGAGTTGTGAGTTCATCCATGTGTTTAACAAGAAGGTCACGAACATTGTAAAGAATCTGTGCTCTCTTTACAGCGGGAGTTGAACTCCAACCGGGGTAAGCGGCTTTTGCGGCTTCAACTGCTTCAAGAACTTCTTCATTTGTACAACAGGGTGCCTGACCCGTTATTTCGCCGGTGCTGGGGTTGTGAAGGTCATACCAAACATCCGTTTTGGATTCTCTGAACTGACCGTTACAAAAATATTTGATTTTTTCAGCCATATTTAATTACCTCTCTATTATAATCCTGCTTTTTCAGCAATGTATTTTCTTGCTTTTACTGCATATTCAAAGGGGTTTGCAATAGCGGGATCCTGCTCTGCCTCAACAAGAACATAACCCTCGTAATTGTTTTCTGCAAGCACCTCAAAAATCGGAGCAAAGTCAATAGCACCGTCACCGGGAACGGTAAATGTACCTTTACGAACACCCTGAAGGAAACTTTCGTGCTTTGCTTTAACGTCGGCAATTACGTCGGGGCGGATGTCTTTAAGGTGAACGTGCTTAATACGGTTAATGTATTTCTTGAGAATATACATATAATCTTCACCACAGTATGCAAGGTGACCCGAGTCAAAGAGTAGATTAAAAAGTTCGGGATCGGTATTTTCCATCATTCTGTCGATTTCGGCGGCAGTCTGAACTACTGTACCCATGTGATGATGGAAAGTAAGGGTGATACCCATATCTTTTGCAACTTTACCGAGTTTGTTAAGACCTGTGCAAAGCATATCCCATTCTTCATCGTTCATAACATATTTGTCATCAAAGATTGAAAGGTCAGTACCCTGAATTGAGTGTCCCTGTTCGGAAACACCAACAACCTTTGCACCCATTTCTTTAAGGAAAGTAATGTGCTTAATAAATTCTTTTTCAGTTTCTTCGTAGGGCTTTGTTGTAAGGAAAGTTGAGAACCAAGCGTTACAAATCTGCATACCGCGAAGGTCAAGGGCCTTTTTCAGAACGGCGGTATCTTTGGGGTATTTGTTACCAACTTCACAACCTGTAAAGCCTGCAAGTGCCATTTCGGAAATGCACTGCTCAAAGGTGTTTTCTGCTCCGAGATCCGGCATATCGTCATTTGTCCAGGCGATAGGAGCAATACCGAGTTTTACTTTGTTTTTGTCAAGCATCAGAACTTCCTCGCTTTTCTAAGATTTTCTTCTTTATTCTCAAAAGCGGCATTAACCGCTTTATTTGATGATGTTGATGCAATGCCCACATGCCACCAAGCACCGTAACCGTCGGTCATTGTTTTGGGTAATACCTTAATGTCAATAAGGGTTGAAACAGTTTGTTTCTTACTGTCTATAAGTGCGGCTTCAAGTTCTTCAAGAGTCTTAACGGAGTAGGTCTTTACACCGTAGCCTGCGGCACTCATTGCAAAATCAATGGGAATAAGGTCGCCCAGCAGTTTTCCGTTTTCGTCTCTTTTACGGAATTCGGTAGCAAGGTTTCCTATGCCGTTTGACATCTGAAGATTGTTGATACAACCGAAACCGGAATTATCGAAAAGAAGTACGTTGATTTTCTTATTTTCCTGAATTGATGTAACAAGTTCGCTGTGGAGCATTAAATAACTTCCGTCACCGCAGAAAGCATAAACTTCCTTGTCGGGCTCTGCCATTTTTGAACCGAGAGCACCCGCAATCTCATAACCCATACAGGAATATCCGTATTCCATATTATAGGAGTTTGGACTGTCGGTGGTCCACATTCTTTGCAAGCAACCGGGGAGGGAGCCCGCGGCAGCAACCGCAATAGCGTCATCATCGATAACTTTTCTTATAAGAGCAACAGCGGCAGTCTGAGTGATTGTGCCGCCGATTTCTTTAACGAATTCGGGAATGGTTTCTTCGTAACGGGCTTTGATAATGGGTTCAAAATCCTCGGAATATCTGTAAGAGGAAAGTTTTTCCATTTCCTCCGTCCAAGCCTTTTTTGCATCGGAAATTTCAGCGGTATAAGCAGTTTTGTAATCGCCCAAGGCTTTGTCAAGGGCTTTTATGCCCAATTTGGCGTCACATACCGCCTTAACAGCCGAAAGTTTGTATGCGTCGAATCTGTCGGTATTTATGGTAATGAATTTTGCATCATCTCTGAATAGAGATTTTGAAGCGGTTGTGAAGTCGGAGAAACGGGTACCGATACCGAGAATTACATCCGCATCCTTTGCGATTAAATTACCGGAAAGGTTACCTGTAACACCAACACCGCCTAAATTAAGGGGATGGGATGAAAGAACTGCGGATTTACCGTTCTGTGTTTCTGCAAGAGGAATATTGTGTTTCTCGCAGAATTTCTCAACATCTCTGCCGGCTTCCGAGTATCTTACACCGCCGCCTGCAATGACAAGGGGTTTTTTGGCGAACTTAAGAATTGCGGCAATATCTGCGATTTCATCCTCGCAGGGAGCGATTCTTGTGATTTTATGTACTCTTTTTTCAAAGAAGTAATCGGGGTAGTCATAACTTTCGCCCTCAACATCCTGACAAAGAGCAATGCAGACCGCGCCTGTATTGGCAGTATCCGTAAGAACACGCATTGCGTTGGTCATTGCGGACATAAGTTGTTCGGGACGGGTGATTCTGTCCCAATATCTGCAAACGGGCTTATAAGCGTCGTTGGTTGTTACTGCAAGTGAATAGGGTTGTTCAAACTGCTGCAAAACCGGGTCGGGCTGACGGGTTGCAAATGTGTCGGCGGGGAAAAGCAAAAGGGGAATATTATTTACCGTTGCAGTTGCCGCCGCGGTAATCATATTCGCAGCACCCGGACCTATGGAAGAAGAACAGGCAATTATTTTTCTTCTGTTATGCTGTTTTGCAAAACTTGCGGCAACGTGTGCCATACCTTGTTCATTTTTGCCTTGATAGACTTTCAATGAACCGGGGTTTTCGTCAAGAGCCTGACCGAAACCCACAACAATTCCGTGACCGAAAACGGTGAAAACACCGTCAACGAATTTTGTTTCCTTTCCGTCAAAGGAAACATATTGGTTATCAAGGAATTTAACAAGGGCTTGACCCATTGTCATAATAGCCATTTATATACCACTCCTTAAAGAATTATTTAAAAAATTATTTTGTGAGCCATTGGTGTTCATCGGAAACAAATCTTGTTGTTTTGAGCCAGGGATCGTCGGGAAGATGACGTACCATCCAGATATAGCACATCTCATAGCCCGGAGCCACAACCTGCTCATGGTCTTTTCCGTCGGGAATGTAAACGGCACTGCCTTGAACACTCTTGAATACATCGTCACCTACAAATGCGGCGCCGAATCCCTGGGGTTTGTCGAACTGATAGTAATAAACCTCGGGTTGAGGATGATGGTGGGGCGGATAACTTGACCAACGTCCCGGCTGATTGAAAACTTCACCCAGTACCATATTTGAATACGGCGCATTGTCGTGGTCAAACACAGTTGAAACAATACGGTAACCCGCACCCTCCCATTGATCCTTGCCGAAGTGCTGGTAAAGAATCATATCGGGAGTGTAGAAAACGGGGGAGAATACAATGTCATTATCCGTCTGCTGAATAAGTATCTCGCTGTCCTTATTAGCCTTAATTGAAACTTTCATACATTTCGGCACGTGAAGGCAGTAGGAGGATTTTATAAAAGGGTTTTCTCTTACCATTTTTTCCGTTCTGCCGTCCCAGGTGATGTCAACGTCACCGTAAAGTATAAGAAAAGCGGTTTCGCAATCCTCGTTATATACTTCGTATATTTCATTTTCTTTAAAACGCTTCACGTAAATGTTCATAAGCATATCGGAATGTTTTCCGTCCATTTCGCAAACCGTTTTAAGACCGTTTTCATTAAAATTTAACTGTTCAAACATAAATATCACCTTTAAACCTTATCATCTGTTAAAACACCGCTTGAACTGATTGGTATTGCATCGCCTAAATAAGTGGGTTCGGGCTTAAAAATACACCAGAGAAAATCCTTGCATCTTGCAAGGGATTCCCTTGCGTTGTTGTAAGTTCTGACGGGCAGACTGTAATTATACTGACCGTCTGCCGCAACCCCGTAGGCATCAAGGCCCAATTTTCTCGCATTGTATATTGCGCGGAACAAATGGTATTTTTGAGTGACTATAACAACCTTTTCAACTTGGAATACCTCTTTTGCCCGATACATTGATTCGTATGTGGAGAAACCTGCGTGATCCATAAATACTTCTTCGGCAACCGCACCCTTGTCGATGGCAAAATCTTTCATAACATTGACCTCGTCATATTCCGTACGTCCGTGGTCGCCGCTCATAAGTAATCTGTCGGCACAGCCCGTTTTGTAAACCTCAATACCTCGGTTGAGTCTTTCTTCAAGCATGGGTGAGGGGGATTCGCCCCAAACACCCGCACCGAGAACAAGTACACAGTCGAAATTTTCCTCGGAGGCTTCTTCAACGGTAAGAATGTACCTTGAAGAAAATTCATACATAAATGCATTTATAAGTATGGGGATTTGAGCAAAAATGAGACATAAGAGGAGGAGTACCCCTACAAGTCTTTTAATTTTTTTGTTCATAGCATCAGCCTCGGGCAATCATCTCACCGTATTCTTCTTTTTCTTTCTTTATGAATTCCTTAACGGCATCAACAGAGGGCATATCCTGTGAACAAGCGTGACTTGCAACAAGCATTGCGGCGCTTGCGGAACCGAATTCAAGGCAGTCGATGATTTCCCATCCCTCAAAAAGACCGTAGAGGAAAGCGGAAGCATAACCGTCGCCGCCGCCGAAAGATTTGAGAAGTTTTACGGGGAAGGGTTTAATTTTGTAACTTTCACCGTCGTTGGTATAAGCGGTTGAACCCTCTTTGCCGTGCTTGATTATAACAATCTTTGCACCCTGTGAATGCCAGTATTTTGCACTTGTTTCGTCCGTGCCGTCAAGACCGATAAGTTTTTCCGTTAAATCAAATTCTTCTCTTGAGCCGAGAATAACATCCGCCTTTGCCGCAACCGTGGAATAGTAAATAGCAATTTCATCGCTGTTTTTCCAGTTGTATGCACGGTAGTCAATGTCGAATATAACGGGAATATTATTTTTCTTTGCAAGCATTGTTGCCTTGAGAGCCGCTTCTCTCGAGGGGCTTTCGCAAAGAGCTGTACCGGAAATAAGAAGTGCTTTTGTTTTCTTTATGTATTCTTCATCAATGTCCTCAACAGAGAGTTTTAAATCCGCCGCGTCGTTGCGGTACATAAGAATTGAACTTTCTGTTTCGGAAAGAATCTCCGTAAACGTAAGACCGATTTTTTCTCCGTTTGTGCAACGGGTGATGTGTGAGCAGTCAATACCTTCATTTTTAAAGAAGTTTTCAACAAATGTACCCAACTCATCGTCGGAAACCTTTGCAAAGAAACCGCATTTTTTGCCGAGTCTTGAAAGACCTACGGCAATATTGGCGGGGGAGCCGCCGAGATATTTTTTGAAAGTCGTGCTCTGTGAGAGCGGGCAGTAATAATCGGTGGGGTTAAAGTCAACAGCCACACGTCCCAAAAGGATTAAATCGTATTCCTTTGAATTATCAAATTCTATATACTTCATAAATAAGAACTCCTTATTTCAAATTTTCCATGTTAAAGATTTTTATGTGCTTTTTAACATTTTCATAAACTGCGTCCGCCATTGCGGATGAAGTTGTGAAAAAATTGGGTTTGTCCGCCGCAGTAACGTTTTTTGCGGCATTTGCCGCCGCATCAAAACTTGCGGTGGCAATGTTGATTTTTCTCACACCGTTTTTAATACATTCTTGGAAATCTTCCGGAGTGACACCCGTACCGCCGTGGAGAACCAGGGGCGTATCGCATCTTCGGTGGATTTCATTTAAAACGTCAAGTCTGAGATTGGGGGCAACGGGGTAGTTTCCGTGTGCGTTTCCGATAGCAACTGCTAAAGCGTCAATTCCCGTTTTCTTGCAGAATTCGTCTGCCAAAGCAGGATCGGTACATTGAATTTCGTGACCTTTGCCGCCGCCTTCGTTACCGCCCACAACACCCAACTCCGCTTCAACGCAAGCGCCGTATTCCTTGGCGGTTTCCACAACTCTTTTTGTTGCGGCGATATTATCTTCAAAGGGGAGCAAGGAAGCATCGAGCATAACGGATGTAAAGCCCAACTCAAGTGACTGTAAAACAGTTTCGTAATTTAATCCGTGGTCAAAATGAACGCAGATATCAACCTTGCTGTTTTCTGCCGCGGCAACCATCATAGGACCTATAATGTTGAGGGGCGAGGTGGGGAGGCGAACCTCTGCAATTTGCAAAATGATTGGAGTGTTAAGTTCTTCGGCGGCTTTGACGGCGCCGATAATCATTTCCATATTGCCCACGGAAAAAGCACCCGTTGCAATACCTTTTTCATTTGAACGGTTTAACAGTTCTTTTAATGTTACAAGAGCCATTCTGAAATCTCTTTCTTTTACTTTAATATTATACTTAAATACGTACGGAATTATTTTACAACAAAAAACTTCATAAATCAATATGAAATGCTCATTTTATTCAACATATTTTACCGAATATTAAAACACCGACAACCGCTCACAAAATTGAACGGTTGTCGGTGTTTGCGTAAGTTATTGGCGTATTAACTTGAATTCATATTACCACTCTTTTTCACGAAAATCAAGGAAAAATAATTCGTTATTATACACAAATTTTTTGAAGAAAAATTATGCAAAGCATTTTACTTTGGGTCGATTGCTTTTTGCTGTGGGTTGTGATAATATGGACTAAATACTTGAGATAGGGTGATACTATGTTGGGTTACCTTTTTTTTGCCGTAGGTATAATTACGGCAACGGTTTTTGTTATCAAAAGGGATACAAAAGTTACAACAAATATTGTTTATGCCAAAGCACTTGCAAGTATTGGATTTGTTCTTTCCGCCGTCTTTTTCTATGCCGACAGTAAGGATTGTACGGGATATTTAGGTGCGTTCACCGTGGCAGGTGCAATATTCGGCTTGTTGGGTGATATCTTTCTTGATTTAAAATATTCCGGACTCAATGATTCGAAGCGCTGTACAAACTACGGTTTTTACTCATTTCTCATGGGTCATCTGTTCTATTGTGTAGCAATGATTTCGGCATACGGAATTGGGCTTGTGAATTTTATTTGTGTTTTTGCAGGCATTGCTTTGGGTATTATGTCTATATTTTTCGGCGAAAAAATTATGAAGTTAAATTACGGCAGCCACAAAAAAGAAACTGTGTTGTATTCGGTCTTTTTGGCGTCAACATTGGGTCTTGCATGCAGTTACACCTTGACCGAACATTTTACATTGCACAGTATCCTTTTGAATATCGGCTTTTTATGTTTCGTGATTTCCGATGCCTTTCTTGCGGTAATTTATTTCAGTGATGACGAAAAAGAGAGAACAAAAAGAAGTTCGATTGTGTTAAATCACATTACATACTACGCGGCACAGTATATTATTGTGCTGTCATTGGTATTTTACAGAGGGTAAGTTATGAAAACAGAGTTGATTTATTATAAGGACGCATACATAAAATCCTTTAACGCAGTTGTTTTAGCCTGCGAAAATAACGGCAAAGCCTATGAGGTTGTTCTTGACAGAACAGCCTTTTTCTACGAGGGCGGAGGACAAAAATCCGACACGGGATTTATAGGTGAAGCAAGGGTTCTTGATGTTCAGGAGAAGGACGGAGAGGTAGTCCATTTTGTTGACAGAGAACTTTCTGCTTGTGTTGAATATCAATGTGTGATAAATTGGGAGCAACGATTTTTGCGTATGCAAAACCATAGCGGTGAACATATTGTTTCGGGAATTGTACATTCCCTTTACGGATACGACAATGTGGGATTTCACATGGAGGAGGATTATGTTACCGTTGATTTCAGCGGCGAACTGACTCGGGAACAACTTGACGAGGTTGAAGAAAAAGCCAACAGGGAAATTTATGACAATGTTGAAATTGAATGTTTTTTCCCCGACGAAAAAGAACTGGAAAACCTTGATTACCGCAGTAAACTTGATTTAAAAGAAAATGTACGCCTTGTTAAAATCGGCGAAACAGACCTTTGCGCCTGCTGTGCGCCCCACGTTAAAAGTACGGGGGAAATCGGGATTATTAAAATTCTTGATTTTATGCGTCACAGGGGCGGAGTGAGGATTGTTATGAAATCCGGCTTCAAAGCCCTGCTGGATTACAGAGAAAAGTATAAAAATGTTTATGAAACGTCGGTGATGCTTTCTTCAAAACAAAACGAGGTTGCCTCTTTCGTTCAGAAGAAAATCAGCGAAAATGAAAACCTACAGCGTAACTTTACGGATTTTAAAATGAAAATTGCGGAAAGCGATAAGGAGAATTTGAACTTTTCGGGTGATATCGCTTTCTTTATTTCCTCCTACTACGATACGGATATGATGCGCAATCTTACAAATTTCGGTATGACAAAGGCAAAACTTTGCGTTATTTTTTCAGGAAATTCCAAGGAGGGTTTTTCCTATGTTGCAGGAAGCACAAGCCTTAATTTGAATTCCTTTGCCAGGGATTTTAACTCGGCTTTAAACGGTCGGGGCGGCGGCAGAGGAACAATGATACAGGGTAAAATTTCTGCCTCGAAAGAAGAAATTTTGTCCTGCTTTGAAAATCTACGTTTAGAAAACTATGAAATGTGATGTTAAAGATATAGGGATTAAATATGCTTTTTGATTATAAACTGATACGCTCAAAAAGAAAGACGGTCTCAATTCAGGTGGATTCGGACTGCAATATTACCGTCAGAGCACCTTTGAGAATTTCCCAAAAAGAAATTGAGGCAATTCTTCTTGAAAAGAAAGAGTGGCTTGAAAAAGCGATTGTTTCCCAAAGAGAGAAGAAAAAGAATGTTAAAGAGTATTCAACGGAACAAATTGAACAGATGCGCGAAAAAGCAAAAGCGATTATTCCTCAAAAGGTGGAGTATTACGGGAGTATTATGGGTTTAAAACCCAATAGTGTAAAAATCAATTCGGCAAAAAAGCGGTACGGCTCCTGTTCGGGAACCGATAACCTGAATTTCTCCCTTTATTTAATGGATAAGGATGAACGGTTTATTGACTATGTTGTGGTACATGAGTTGGCACATATCAAGCACCACAATCACAGTAAAGACTTTTATAAACTCATTGAACAGTATATGCCCGATTACAAAGAACGAATGAAACTTTGAGGTGTTAAGATGAAAAAATCCGCCCTGTATTACTTACTTAACGGGTTTGTTAAGATATACGGAAAAACTTCCCGGAAATCAAAGGCGGCAACGCCTTTGGATCCGGTTTATGTTGATTTCATTGAATCGTCGGATTCGGAAAGTTTTACCGTGGGTTTTCACAAAAAAGCAGTTTTGCCCGACGATATTGATACGAAGAAGTATTATATTGCAGGTTACGGCGAAAACAACCCCGCAAGGGGTGTCATAGACCCTCAGTATGCCCATGCTCTCTGGGTTGACGACAACAGCGGCAGGGGCGGAATTCTCTTGATTTCTCTTGATGTTGTGGGCTTGCTTAACAAGGACGTTCTTAAAATACGGGGGATGTTAAAGGATTTTTCCAGGGAAACAAACTGCCGTTATATCGGTGTAATGTCAACCCATAACCACGCGGGAATTGATACTATGGGAATTTGGGGGCATTTGCCCTTTAAGAGCGGAAAAGACGAAAAGTTTATGGATTTGCTTTTTGATGCCGTAAAAGAGTGCGCTTTTGAAGCATATAAAAACCGACATGACGGAGATTTGTATTTGGGAGAAATTGAAGTGCCCGATATGCAGGAAGATATACGAACTCCCGAAGTGTATTCAAAAACTTTAACCCGTTTCCGATTTGTTCCGCGTGATAATTCAAATGAGATTTGGGTTTTGAATTTTGCGTCACACTCCGAATCCTTGCAGGGTTGTAACCATCTTGTCAGTGCGGATTTTCCCTGTTATCTTCGTGAGAGAATTAAACAAAAAACCCATGCGGACACATTCTATACCGTTGGTGCAATCGGCGGAATGATAAGCATGAATATTGACAACGAAGATGTTTTAAAAAAAGAACACCGACTTCTTGAATCCACAAGAAGTATCGGTTTTAAACTTGCCGATTATGCTTTATCAATAAATAATGACAGAAAACTGCAACCCCTTGTAAATTTCGCGCGGAAAGAATTTTATGTTGACGTCGAAAATCCTGTTTTAACTGTTGCAGGATATATCGGTCTTTTGGATGCGGAGAAATTCACACGGAAAGAGACGTCTGCTTATTGGTGTCTGAAATCGGAAATTACCTATTTTGAAATAGGGGATAAAAAACTTCTTTTACTCCCCGGGGAATTGTTTCCTGAACTTGTTTTCGGCGGCGCCTTAAGCGCCGAAAATTCAGGTACGGGCAAAGGTACCGAAGTCAACCCGAAACTTATAGGCGATATTGTAGGGGATGAGAACATTCTCATTTTCGGACTTGCAAATGACGAGTTGGGATATATTTTGCCGCCCAATGATTTTGTATTGAACGAAAAATCCCCGTATATTGACAAGGCTGTTGATATACATAATCGGCGGCATTACGAGGAAACAAATTCTGCAGGACCCGAAACGTCACAGATAATTGCGGATGTTGTAGAAGATATAACAGAAACAATAAAAAAACACAGAGTAGGCTGACAACCGACTCTGTGTTTTTTTACAGCAATATTTTTAAGGGGTTAGGAAAAAATGCGTAAAATGGACAAACTGAGCGCCGACAAAGTTCACTTAGGCGGCGGTTACCCGACGACGTATAGAGATACGTCGAGTGGCTAAGTTTGCTTATAGCATAAAACACTTTTCACTTGGTTTTGGGTTTTTATTACTTCTGACATACTTTAAAGTTGATTGGGAGTATTAAAAACCCTTTATATATTGGGTTTTATGCGCTCTACACATTTTTAACAACCCCTTATTTTCTCATTAAGTCCGCTATTGTAACGCTGTCAAGGTATTCGTTGATGATTTTATTAAGTTCGGTCCACATGGGCAGAGTTCGGCACTCTGCGGTGTTTTGACAGGGTGTTGCGTTACATTCAAGACAGGCTACGGGAGCAATATCCCCCTCGGTCAGTCGCAGTATTTCACTCACAAGGTAATTCTTTGGGTCCCTTGTAAGTTTGTAGCCGCCGCCCTTGCCGTGGATACCCTCAATTAAACCGTTCTTTGCAAGAACCGGCAGTATTTTTTCCAAGTATTTCAACGAAATATTCTGCCGCTCGGCAATCTCTTTCATTGGGATGTAATCACCCTTTGAATGTTCTGCAAGTTCAATCATTACACGCAAAGCGTAACGACCTCTTGTTGAAATCATCATAGTATTTCACCTCTTGACAGTTACAGTTCGCAACAACTTTCACATTTGTCGCATTGGGGAAATTGTGTTCGGTCATATTCAATGCCGTTTTTCTCGTAATAATCCTGCACGGCTTTTTTGATAGCTTCCTCTGCAAGTACTGAACAGTGGATTTTGTGTGCGGGAAGTCCGTCAAGAGCTTCAACAACGGCTTTGTTTGTGAGAGTGAGAGCATCGGACAGTGGTTTTCCCTTAATTAACTCGGTAGCCATTGAACTTGAGGCTATTGCCGAACCGCAACCGAATGTTTCAAATTTTGCGTCAACAATAATATCATTTTCAATTTTCAGATATATTTTCATAATATCTCCGCATTTTGCGTTGCCCACTTCACCGATACCGTCGGCATTTTCAATTTCACCAACATTACGGGGGTTGCGGAAATGCTCCATTACTTTTTCGCTGTATAATGCCATTTTTAAATCCTCATTTTGTAATAAATTCTTTTTTACCTTTTACAAGGTCCTGCCAAATAGGAGAAATAGAACGTAAATATTCAACAAATTCTTTTACTGCTTTAACGGTGCAGTCAATTTCTGCTTCCGTGTTTTCTTCCGAAAGGGAAAGGCGCAGTGAACCGTGTGCAATATCGTGAATTCTGCCGATTGCAAGTAAAACATGACTCGGATCCAATGAACCGGATGTACAAGCCGAACCCGAGGAAGCACAGATACCCTTATCGTCAAGGAGCAACAGTAACGATTCCCCCTCAATGCCTTCAAAACAAAAGTTTACATTTCCGGGCAAACGTTTTTTAGCATCCCCGTTCAAAACAGAATGGGGAATTTTCGACAGTTCCTCTATCAACTTGTCACGCAGAGGTATAGTCTTTTCTGCATTTATATCAATGTTTTTGCAGGATTCTTCCAATGCTGTTGCCATACCGACTATTGCGGGAATATTCTCCGTGCCGCCACGTTTTCCGTGCTCCTGAGCGCCGCCCTCAATGATGTTTGTGAGAGCAATACCGCTTTTTGCGAACAGAACGCCGGTTCCTTTGGGACCGTGGAACTTGTGCGCCGAAAGGGAGAGCATATCGATATTTTGTTCTTTTACATCAATGTGTAAATGCCCTGCCGCCTGTACCGCGTCCGTGTGGAACAATACACCTTTTTCACGGCAGATTTTACCGATTTCTTCAATGGGCTGAATTGTACCGATTTCGTTATTTGCATACATTACCGTTACAAGACAGGTATCGGGGCATATTGCATTTTCAACCTGTTGTGGAGTTATTATTCCGCTTTCGTGAACATCTAAAAGGGTGATTTCAAAGCCTTTTTTCTCCAGTTTTTTCAACGTGTGCAATACTGCGTGATGCTCAAAAGCCGTGGAAACAATATGCTTTTTCCCTTTTTTCTCTCCCAACTTTGCGGCTGAGACAATGGCTTGATTGTCCGCTTCGCTTCCTCCTGAGGTAAAAAATATCTCCCTTGACGAAGCGCCTAAACAATCGGCAATTATTTGCCGTGCGTCCGCCAATGCCTCCGCCGCCTGTTGACCTGCGGAGTGGAGACTTGACGGGTTACCGTAAATAACATCCATATAGGGTAACATAGAGTTGATTGCCGCCTTGCTCATTTTTGTCGTTGCGGCATTGTCAAGATAAATCATTGAAACCACCTTTAATTATTCTGTGAAAAGGGGAGTGGAAAGGTATCTGTCGCCGTTATCGGGTAAAAGCACAACAATTGTTTTTCCATTGTTTTCGGGACGCTTTGCAAGTTCGATAGCGGCATAAGTTGCGGCGCCCGAGGAAATTCCTACAAGGAATCCCTCTTTCTTTCCCAAAAGTTTGCCCGTAGCAAATGCGTCATCATTTGAAACGGCAATTATTTCATCGTAGATATCGGTATTCAGAATATCGGGAACAAAGCCTGCGCCGATGCCCTGGATTTTGTGGGGACCGGGAACACCCGTTGAAAGCACGGCAGAGGATTCGGGCTCAACCGCCACTATTTTAATATCGGGATTTTTGGATTTGAGATATTCACCAACTCCCGTTATTGTACCGCCCGTGCCCACACCTGCAACAAAGATATCAACTTTTCCGTCCGTATCTTCATAGATTTCGGGGCCCGTGCTTTCTCTGTGTGCTTTTGGGTTAGCGGGATTTACAAACTGTCCGGGAATAAAGCTGTCGGGAATTTGGGCGGCAAGTTCTTCGGCTTTTGCAATAGCGCCTTTCATACCCTTTGCGCCCTCGCTTAAAACAAGTTCCGCACCGTACGCTTTCATTAACTGCCTGCGTTCCACGGACATTGTATCGGGCATTACAATGATTATTCTGTAACCGCGGGCGGCGGCGACGGATGCCAAGCCGATACCGGTGTTTCCCGATGTGGGCTCTATAATTACGGAGCCGGGTTTTAATTTTCCCGATTTTTCGGCATCGTCAATCATTGCCTTTCCCACACGGTCTTTAACGGAACCCGCGGGGTTGAAGTATTCAAGTTTTGCAATAACTTTTGCCTTTAAATCATACTCTTTTTCAATGTTAGTAAGTTCCAAAAGCGGAGTTCTGCCGATAAGTTGGTCGGCTGATGTATAAATGTTGGACATAATATTTTCCTCCCTGATTATTTAATTGAATCGAATCCGCGTTGAAGGTCTGCAATAATATCATCAATATGCTCGGTACCTATGGACAGACGGATTGTGTTTGGTTTAATTCCCTGATCTTCAAGTTCTTCCGCATTTAACTGACTGTGTGTAGTGGTTGCGGGGTGAATGACAAGGCTTTTTACATCTGCAACATTTGCAAGAAGCGAGAATATTTCAAGACTGTCAATGAATTTGTGTGCTTCTGTTTGACCGCCCTTGATTTCAAATGTAAATATTGAACCGCCGCCATTGGGGAAATATTTGGAATATAACCCGTGATCGGGATGTTCCGGCAGAGAGGGATGATTGACTTTTTCAACTAAAGGATGGGAATTAAGGAATTCCACAACCTTTTTTGTGTTTTCGGCATGACGTTCAAGACGGAGAGAAAGAGTTTCTATTCCCTGTAAGAGCAGGAATGCCGCAAAGGGAGAGAGGGTGGCACCCGTATCACGCAGGAGTATTGCGCGTATGTAAGTCACAAATGCCGCGGGACCCACCGCTTCAACAAAAGATACACCGTGATAGCTGGGATTGGGATCTGCTATGGGTGAAAACTTACCGCTTGCCGCCCAGTCAAATTTGCCCGAATCAACAATAATTCCGCCAAGGGTAGTGCCGTGACCGCCCAGGAATTTCGTAGCGGAATGAACTACAATATCCGCACCGTGTTCAATGGGACGAATGAGATAGGGTGTACCGAAAGTGTTATCAACTATAAGGGGTAAGCCGTGTTTGTGTGCAAGTTCTGCCAATGCGTCAATGTCGGGAATGTCCGAGTTGGGATTTCCCAAGGTTTCAATGTAAATTCCGCGGGTGTTTTCCTGAATTGCCGCCTCAACTTCCGCCAAATCGTGAATATTTACAAAACTTGCGGTTATGTTGAAGTTGGGGAGAGTGTGGGCAAGTAAATTATAACTTCCGCCGTAGATTGTCTTTTGAGCCACGAAATGACCGCCGTTTTGTCCCAATGCTTCAAGGGTGTAAGTAATAGCCGCCGCACCGGATGCAACCGCCAGAGCCGCCGCACCGCCCTCAAGAGCGGCAACGCGTTTTTCCAAAACATCCTGGGTTGAGTTCGTAAGTCTGCCGTAAATGTTTCCTGCGTCGGTTAGGTTGAATCTTGCCGCCGCATGAGCAGAGTCCTTAAAGACATAGGAAGTAGTTGCGTATATGGGTACCGCGCGGGCATCGGTTGCGGGATCGGGGGTTTCCTGACCTACGTGGAGTTGTAAAGTTTCAAATTTATAGTTGTTCATAATATTTATTCCTTTCATGTTAAATGTGTAGTATTAATAATGAAAAATTCATCTGATACACATTCGACCGAAACGGAAATTTGCTCTTACAAGTTGTTCAAAATAGTTTTTCATAGTTAAATTTCTTCCACCTACCTTGTTGGTATGTTGGTATTGTAACACTATTTACCTACCTTGTCAATCGGTAAAAGCAAATTTTTGGAAAAAAGAAAAAATATGGTGTTAAAAGCGTTTATGCCTTTAACACTCATACTTAATAGTTTTTAATATTTATTTTAGTTTTTCCCACTCCGAAACTGCCAATTTGTCGCACCTTTCGTTTTCAGGGTGTTCATTGTGTCCTTTTACCCAAACGAAAGTAACTTTGTGGATTTCCAAAAGTTTCAACAGTTCGCCCCATAAATCAGGGTTTAAAGCGGGCTTTTTGTCGGCTTTTCGCCATCCGTTTTTCTTCCAGGAATAAACCCAACCCTGTGTAACGGCGTCGCACACATATTTTGAGTCCGTTGTAACAGTCACTTCACAGGGATATTTTAAAGCGGACAGGGCAGAGATAACCGCAGTCAACTCCATTCTGTTGTTAGTGGTATTCTTTTCGCCGCCGCTGAGTTCTTTTTCCGTTCCGTTGCAACGTAGTATTGCGCCCCAACCGCCCGGACCGGGATTTCCGCTGCAAGCACCGTCTGTATAAATTTCAACTTTTTTCATAAGCGTTCCTTCGATTTTTTAATGAATATATATTACCACACATTATTGGAATTTAAAAGCACTTTTATAATTTAATTTTTGTTCAAGTAAAGGTTATAATTAAATTGAGGGGGTTGTTTCATGTTTCTTGTGTGTGTGGATTGTTCAAAAAATAATCTGTTAACCGAACAGTTGAATGTTCGGTCTTTTTATGATTTGCCGATTTTGAACTTGGGGTTGCCGGAGTTACAGTTAAAGAATTTTGCAGACGTATCTGTGAATAAATGCTTTGTTATAAATTCGGAAAAAGAGGTGGATTTTTCCCTGTTTGAAACGGTTTGTATCAGTGAATCTGATTTTTATAAAGAGTTATTTTCTTTTGATGACAACGAAAAGATAGTTCTGTTTCGCAATGATGTTTATTTTGAGTGTGAAATTCCTGTGGGTAAAAGTGATTATTCCGAAAACGGCATCGGGGTTTTAAATAATGAAAAAGGGGAATGTTTTTCGGCTGTTTGTTCGGTAAATACGCTGAAAAAACTGAACAATAAAAATATCGTATTTTTAGATTTACTCTGTAACTGTAAAAAATACGCGGATTATTGTGTTAACTTACAGGGATATACAAAATTTCTGAGTAATATTAAGGATTATAAAGCCTTGCTTTTTGATATTTTAAACGGAAAAACCGACTTTAAGCCCCCGTATATTGCAGAGGGAATTTTTACGGCGGAAAATGTTCCGAGAGGTGATTTTTCCATAGTGCCGCCCGTTTATATCGGCAAATCCGTACAAATTGAAAGCGGATCTTCCGTGGGACCCAATACGGTAATATACGATAGTTCGGTCATATCAACTGATACCGTTATTAAAAACAGCGTGCTGTTTGAAAATGTTTATATATCTTCCGGGTGCTATGTTGACGGATGCGTCTGTTGCAATAATGCGTCAGTAAAAAGAAATTCTGCGGTTTTTGCAGGTTCAGTTATCGGGGAGAATTCTCTTATCGGTGAAGATATGACAGTGGAAAATGATTCCTATATTAAAAAAAATGTCAGATATGATAACTACGTAAAATCTCCCTTTACCAATAAAATTGATTCTTTATTTAAGAATAAATTTCAAGGGATGACGCCCGACAAAGCGGCTCTGTTGGGGTCTGCGGTTGCCGCAGTTTTGGGAAGACCGAAAGTTTTAATTGCAAGTGACGGAGCCCCGAATTCACTTGCAATCAAACTGGCTTTTTTAAGCGGATTGATTGCCTCGGGTGCCGAATGTTTTGATATGGGGGTGACTTTTAAAGCCCATATTTTTTTTAGTTCTCTGTTTTGTGAAAGTGATTATTCCGTTTTTTTCAGCGGTAGAGGAGGGGGAACGGATATTGAAATATTCGACTCGAAAAACACCCCTTTGAGCAAAGCGCAATGTTGTAATTTGCTTAACTTCTGCAATAAAGGCGATTTTGTATTTGTTGGGGCGGATGAGTGTAAAAATGTGAGGCAAATTCACGGATTGAGAAGAATGTATGTCCGTGAAATAACTGCTTTGTTTTGTGAAAACCAAGACTTTGTTCCTGAATTTTCTTGTGAAAATGAAATTATCACAAAAACCGTTGAAGATATATTTAAGAAGATTTCAAAGGATCTAAAGGTAAATGAGGGGTTTTGCGTGAATATGAATGAATACGGAACAAGCGTTAATATAAAATATAATAATAATTTTTATTCCTGTCGGGATTTGAAAAGACTGGCTTCTTTTTATATGAAAAAAGATCTGAATGAATTTGACAACGATATATATAAATCTCTGTGGAATTCCGATTGCATATTTGTTTTGTTTGCAATTCTTAATATTATCAAAAAAACAGGTAAAAATATTCACGATTTAATGGCAGAATTGCCGGATTTCCATATAAGCACAAAATCTATAGAAAGCCCTTTAAAACCGGGGGAAACCGCACGCAAATTGGATGGTTTGAAAAAGATATACTATAAAGACGGAAGTTATAAGATCGGGTTTAAAGAAGGTTTGGTAAATATTGTAAATAAACCCTTTCTTAAAAGATTTGAAATACTTTGCGGTACGGAAAATATGTCCTTTTCAAAGGAGTTATGCGATTTTTTTTCAACTTATTTAGAAGAAAGTTAAACACTTGACAATATAAGTTAATAATAGTAAAATTATATATTGTTAAATTAGGTTACTATGCCGTCTTGTTTCTGACGGCTCTACATAATAAACAAAACTTAATAAACTCAGAAAAATTAGGAGAAATCTATGCAGAAAGAAAACAGTAAGAAAAAACAGTCTCCTGACAGTTCCGTGCAAAACAAGAAAAATAGCACACAACATCAGAAGCAAACTACCAAAAAGACGCAGAATAAACCCCTAAACACCAGCAATTCCAAGGGAAAAGGCAATAAGAACACTTCGCAAAAAAAGCCTTCTCAGCCCAACAGCAATACCACCGGTGCTAAAAAATTCACCCGCTATTCCAAAATTACACCGCCCAAGAGCAAAGAACCCGTTAAAATTTCATTTCTCGGCGGTATAAATGAAGTCGGTAAAAATATGACCTGCTATGAATACGGCAAGTCAATGCTTATTGTGGATTGCGGTCTGGCTTTCCCCGAATCCGACCAGTTGGGTGTAGATTTTGTTATTCCGGATTTTACCTACGTTGAAAGAAATGTTGACAAAATCAAGGGTATCATTATCACTCACGGTCATGAGGACCATATCGGCGCTTTGAGTTACCTTTTGAAAAAAGTTAATATTCCCGTATATGCAACCTTGCTTACTGCCGGTTTAATAAACGGAAAACTCAGCGAACACAACCTTGAACACGAGGTTAGCATCAATATTGTCAAAGCGGGTGACACCGTAAAATTAGGGGATTTTGAGGTTGAATTTATCAAGGTAAATCACTCCATTCCCGATGCGGTAGCGTTAGCCATTAAAAGCGAAGCGGGTACCATTGTTCAAACGGGGGACTTTAAAATTGATACCTGTCCCGTTGACGGCAGTATAATTGACCTTTCACGTTTTGCGGAACTTGGTAACGAGGGCGTGTTGTGCCTTCTTTCCGATTCCACCAATGCGGAGCAACCCGGCTATTCCGCAAGTGAAAGTAAGGTTGGAGAAACCTTCCGTAATTTGTTCAATCAAGCAGGGGACAGACGTATAATTATTGCAACCTTTGCATCCAATCTTCACCGAGTTCAACAGATTATTGATATTGCGGCACAGAGGGGACGTAAGGTTGCCCTTTCGGGCAGAAGCCTTGAGAATGTCGTTTCCGTTGCGTCGGAACTGGGATATATCAATATTCCCGAGGGAACTCTTATCGGAATTGATGAGATAAAAAGTTATTCCGACGACAGACTCGTAATTGTTACAACCGGCAGCCAGGGAGAACCCATGTCTGCACTTTCCCGTATGGCACAGGGCGGTCACAGAAAGGTAACCGTGGGCTTAAATGACTGTGTTATTATTTCAGCACGTCCAATCCCGGGTAATGAAAAGACTGTTTACAAGGTTATAAACGATCTGTTAAAACTTGGGGCTCAGGTCATTTATGAAAAAATGTATGATGTTCACGTTTCCGGTCACGCTTGCCAGGAGGAACTGAAAATAATGCTTTCTCTTGTAAAGCCCCAATATTTTATTCCCGTTCACGGCGAGCAAAAGCATTTGAGATATCACGCAAAACTTGCCGAGAGTATCGGTATGGACAAGAAAGATATAGTTATTGCCGACAACGGCTACGAGGTTTCTGTTTCCGACAGGAATATATCTGTTACGGGAACGGTGGCAAGCGGCAAGGTTTATGTTGACGGATACGGTGTTGGTGACGTTGGTGCAAGAGTAATGAAAGAACGTCTTCACTTGGGTCAGGACGGTATTATAATCGTGGCGGCAACCATTGACGGCGCGTCGGGAGAACTCTTGAGCGGTCCCGAGGTTGTTTCCAAAGGCTTTGTATATGTAAAGGAAGCGGAACTTCTCATGAATGAGGCAGTAAAGGTTTCCATGAGAGTTATTGACAGTTTTCCCCCTTACAGTTTTGATATAAACGCAATGAATACAAAAATCCGTGATGAGATTTCACGGCTTATGTACGAAAGAACAAAACGCAGTCCCATGATTTTACCCATATTATTGGAAGTTTAAAGGTGTTTGGCTTATGAAAATTACAGCGTTGTTTTACCGAAACCCCGCAGGTTATTTGACAGCATTACTTTTGCTTGTTTTCTGTGCGGTAGGTTTTGCTATTGACAACAACACGGCATATATTTTTCTTGTTGCCTTTGTTTTCGTTTTTATTGTTAATTTTCTGTATTCCCTGTTATCTTTCAAATCCACAAGAAAATATGTTCAACAGGTTAATAAATCATTGTCGCAAGAGCAATGCGGGAATGTTGATTCATTCCCGTTGCCCTGCGTAATGTGCGATATAAAGGGCAATGTTGTGTGGTATAACGATGAATTCGGTAAAAACATTTTGGCTGATAACAAAAAAGTGGGCATGAATGATTTTTTCGACGACTTTAATTATTACGATTATTCGGAGAAGAAAGTTGCCGATGCCGAATACGGTGAAAGGAAGTTTACCGCATTTATCACAAATATAAAGAGCGTTTCCGCCCCAATGCTTTGTTTCTATTTGTTTGATGATACATATATGAAAGAGACAGAAATAAAATACAACCTGTCCAAACCTTTTGTAATGTTGATTTTCATAGACAATGTGGAACAGCTTTCACGTCAGCTCAGTGACAGTCAGGTAGCACAGATTTTGGGCGGAATTGAAGGCAAAATTGAGAATTGGCTGAAGAATGAAAAACTAATCCTCAAAAAAACAGGTACGGGAAAATTCTTAGTAATCGGTGAGAAAAGAAGTCTTGAAAAACTTTGTGAAAAGAAGTTTTCCGTTTTGAAAGATGTCAGGGAGTATAAACAGAACAATCAGTCGGTTAATTTGACCCTTTCAATCGGTGTGGGTACGGGACAGGATTTTTCGGAATGTGAGTCGCGGGCGAGAAAGTCACTTGAAATGTCATTGGGCAGGGGTGGTGACCAAGCGGCAGTATTTACGGAAAACGGCTACGTTTATTTCGGAGGAATGTCCAACCTTTCAAACGACAGTTCACGTGTTTCCCCCCGTCAGACAGCGGCAAATATTTCCACCCTGATTAAAAAACATAAGAAAGTTATTATTGTGGGTCATAAATTTTCCGATTATGATTCAGTGGGATCTGCCATGGGAATACATTTTTTTGCGGAAGCAAACGGCGTTCCCGCTTATGTTGCGGTGGATGAAAAAACAACTTTGGCAAAATCCCTTATATCTTTGTCAACGGAAAACGGATTTCACGGCTTTATATCTCTTTCGGAAGCCCTTGATAAGTGTGACGAGGACACCGTCTTGTTCGTTGCCGACACTCACAGATTGCGTTTAATGGACGAGTCAAAACTCTACGAAAGAGCGGGGGCAAAGGTAATTATAGACCACCACAGACGTTCCGATGACTTTATAAACGACGCAGATATTTTCTATCATTTACCCTCGCCGTCCTCAACCTGTGAAATGGTTACGGAATTGATTGAGTATTCAACAATTCAAAATAAATTACCGCCGGTTATTGCAACGGCACTCCTTTCCGGTATTGTGCTTGATACAAAGGAATATGTTTTAAGGACGTCCGGCAGGACTTTTGAGGCGGCGGCATTTTTAAAAGAGTGTAAGGCAGACACGGTTGCGGTTAAGAAACTCTTTTCCGTCAGCGCAGAAATGATTGCCTTGAAGAATGAGATATTGGACAGAGCAGAGGTTTACGAAAACTGTATGATATCTTTTACCGAAAGCAAATCCAAGGACGTAAGAATCATCACTTCAAAATCGGCGGATGAAATGCTTAACATTGACGGTGTAAAGGCCTCATTTGTTTTGTCCAATATTGACGACGGAGTTGTTCAAATTTCTGCACGTTCCCTCGGTGAAGAAAACGTCCAACTGATTATGGAAAATCTCGGTGGCGGCGGTCACAGTACAATGGCGGCGGCACAAATTAAAAATACGGATATTGAAACTGCAAAATCAATGCTTATAAAAGCGATTGACAGTTACTATTTAGCAAAATAATCATTCCACGGAGGTACAAATAATGGAAGTTATATTGAAAAGTGACGTAAAAGGTCTCGGCAAAAAAAGTGAAAAGGTAAATGTTTCCGATGGCTATGCCAGAAACTTTTTGTTTCCCCGCGGACTTGCCGCGGAAGCAAACGCACAGACCTTGTCAGAAATGAAAAACAAACAGTCTTCGGAGCAGTTTAAGGCTGACGAGGAACTCAAAGCCGCAAAGGAAAATGCCGAGAAAATCGGCAATAAGACTGTTGTTCTTAAAGCAAAGGGCGGGGCAAACGGCAAACTTTTCGGTTCCGTAACCGCAAAGGAGATTTCAGTTGTTGTTTCAAAAGAATTCGGTGTTTCTGTTGATAAAAGAAAAATCACCGTTGACGATATTAAAGCATTCGGCACATACAATGCACAGGTCCGCCTTCACCCCAAGGTAACTGCATCCTTTAAAGTGCAGGTTGTGGAAGAATAAGACTTCGGAGATGATTAAAGAAATGGCTGAAAAAAATAAGTTGCCGACTTTTGATGATGTGGATTTGCCCTATAGCCTTGAAACAGAGCAGGCGGTTATCGGCTCAATACTTATTAACCCCGAATGTGTTACCCAGGTTCTTTCCCATGTAAAGCCGGACTATTTTTATATTCAACAGCACAAAGCGATTATGGATGCGGTCATGATTCTTGACACTTTGGGTTCAAGAATTGATGCTTTAACGATCCTTGATAAATTAAGCAGTAACGCGTCATTTGATGTTGAAAACGGCAAGAATTATCTCTTCCAACTTGCACAGATGGTTCCGAGTGCCGCTAATGTTGAGAATTACTGCAAAATTGTCAGAGAAAAATATTTCCTTCGTTCGCTTATTGCTATTTCAAAAGAAACTATTGCTTCTGCAACCGACGGCGGTGCCGAAGCCGATAAAATTCTTGATTCGGCGGAACAGAAAATTTATGACATCAGAAAGGGCAGAATAAACGGCTCTATTCAAAGATTGAGCGAGGTAATTTCTGCGGAGGTTTATCCGAATCTTGTTAAGATTTCATCTGAAAATGCCGACGAGTACAAAGGTATTCCCACGGGTTTTTCAAAGATTGATGATATTACATCGGGTCTTAACCGCTCTGACTTAATACTTATCGGTGCCCGTCCCGCTATGGGCAAAACGAGTTTTGCGCTGAATATTGCACGCAACGTTGCAATTACAGGAAAAAAAGTTGTGTTTTTTTCTTTGGAAATGTCAAACGAACAACTTGCCGCTCGTGTGCTTTCAACGGAAGCACGTGTTGAGAGCAATAAATTGCGTTCGGGTAATATCTCCAACGACGAATGGATGAGGCTTGCGGAGGCAACCGACAGGTTGACAAAGTGTAATTTGTATTTTGATGATACCTCCACAATTACCGTGCCGGAGATTAAATCAAAAATTAAAAGAATGAAAGATGTTGACTGCGTTATTATAGACTATTTGGGTCTTATGCAGTCGGCAACGAAAAAAGAGAACAGAGTTCAGGAAATTACGGAAATAACCCGCAGTTTAAAAATGCTTGCCAAGGATTTGAAAATTCCCGTTGTTGTTTGCGCACAGCTTTCCCGTGGTCCCGAGAAAAACGGAAAGGCTTCAAACAGACCCATGCTTTCCGACTTGAGAGATTCCGGTTCAATCGAGCAGGATGCAGATATTGTTATGATGCTTTACCGTGAGGGTTATTACAAAAACGGCGCAAAGGATGCGGATGAAATTGATATGACACAGGCGGATGTGGATGTTGCAAAGAACCGTCACGGTCCAACGGACAGAATTAAACTCCATTGGGACGCCCAGTTCACTCTTTTCTCAACCTTGGAGTACAGAGATGAATGATTTTACAAATACTGTTCGCAATAAATTTTTTAAAGCGGTGAAAAACTATAATATGCTTGACGGTACCGAGGATGTTGTTGTTGGATTTTCCGGCGGTGCGGATTCTATTTGTTTGCTGCATCTCTTGAATTCGTTGAAAGATACCTTCGGGTATTCTTTAAAGGCGGTTCACGTGAATCACGGAATCCGCGGAGATGAAGCAAAGTCGGACGAGGAGTTTGCAGAATCTTTTTGCAAGGCACATGGGATTTCCTTTTTTCTTGTCAGCGTTGACTGTATTGCCGAGTCTGAAAAAACCAAAGAGAGCCTTGAGGAGTGCGGCAGACGGTTGCGTTATGAGAGTTTTAATAAACTTAGTGGATATAAATCTAAAATTGCCACTGCTCACAACGCAAATGACAACGCAGAAACAGTAATCTTTAACCTTACAAGAGGTACATCCGTAAAGGGTATGAGCGGTATTCCTTTTGTGAGAGACAACATTATTCGTCCGCTTTTGTACTGCTCAAGAAGTGAGATTGAGGGTTATTGCCTTGAAAATGACTTGCGCTTTGTAACAGACAGCACCAATTTGGGTATCGACTATACGAGAAACAAAATCAGACATTTAGTTTTGCCGGTTTTAGGGGAAATCAACCCCTCGTTTTTGGATGCATTTTCCTCTTTAAGCGACAGTGCGGAGAGTGTTTCGGCTTTTCTTTCCGAAAGTGCACAGGATTTGTTGAGCCGTGCCCGAATAGGCGAGTTTATTTATGACAGACAAATACTTTTAGATTCCCATAAAGCCGTGGTAACACAGTTGCTTTGCTCTCAGTTTTCTGAGTACGGTAAAATCTCACCGGATAATAAAAAGATTAACGGTCTTTATAATTTGCTTAGTTCGGGAGGAAGATTTCAAATATACGGAAAGTATTTTGCCGAGGTAAAAAAGAATTATTTGCGTTTTTATACAATGCCTGATAAAGCCGATAATACATATATAGATATTAAAACCCTGCCTTTTGAGGCAGAAATATATAATTTTTCAGTTAAATTAGAAAAAATTTCTGATAATTCAAAAATTGTTAACCAAATATCTTCCCGTGATGTGATAGACTGTAATAAGATTTTCGGAAATCTTGTTTTGAGAACACGAAAAGCGGGAGACATTTTCACGTTTCCTAAACGTAACGTATCAAAGAGTTTGAAAAAACTGTTTAATGAAGAAAATATTCCCGTTGAGTTAAGAGATTGCATACCTGTAATCTGCGATGATTCGGGAGTCGTTTGGGTTTACGGTTTCGGTGTTACAAAAAGATGCTGTTTATCAGGGAATTCAAATAATATTATTTTAGTTGGGGGAAAAAATAATGGCGGACAAAAATATGTTTGACGATATTGACAGAGTTCTTATTTCTGAAGATGAGTTGAAAACCATTGTAAGCGAAATGGGAAAAAAAATAAGTGAAGATTATAAGGATAAGGATTTATTACTTGTAAGTGTTCTCAAAGGTTCCGTTGTTTTTATGGCAGACCTTATGAGAGCAATTACTATACCTTGCAATATTGATTTTATGGCAGTATCAAGCTATGGCTCCGGAACAAAATCATCCGGTGTTGTTAAGATTATAAAAGATCTTGACAAAAATATAGAGGGCAAGGATCTCCTTATTGTTGAAGATATACTTGACAGCGGAAATACTCTTTATTATTTAAAAGAAATTCTTTCCGCAAGAAAACCCAAAAGTATAAAAATATGTACTCTTGTCGATAAACCCGAGAGACGCGAGGCAGATATTGTTGCCGACTATGTAGGTGAGTCCGTGCCTAACGAATTTATTGTAGGTTACGGTTTGGATTATGACGAATATTACAGAAATCTTCCCTTTATCGGGGTTTTGAAAGAGTCTGTTTATAATAAATAATTTTTAAGAGGTGAACTGTTATAAAAAACGTTGATAAAATTAAAGCGATTTTACCGTATATTATTATTCCTTTAATTCCTTTGGTTTTGATATATTTTATGAGCTCGGGTAGTGCCAAAAAGACCAATCTTGAATATTATCAGGTTATCGAACTTTTTGACAGCGGTGAGGTTACAAAATACAGCCTGAATATCGGTTCGGGCGCATTGACATACGAATTAAAGGACGGTACTTCCGCCAAATACTCCGTTCCCAATGTTTCGTTGTTCATCGACGATGTTCACGATTCTGTTGTTGAATATAATAGGGAACATCCGGATGCTCCCATTAAGTTTAACTATATTTCAGGCGCGTCCGGTTCAATTCTTCTTGATTTGTTGCCCATACTGTTTTGCAGTATTTTAGTTATCGGCGGCGGCTATATTTTCATGAAGAAAATGAACAACTCCATTTCGACAGAAAATAATCGCGCAATGGGATTCGGAAAAGCCCGAGTTAAGTTCGGCAAGGATGAAAAAAGAAAAACAACCTTTAAGCAGGTGGCGGGTGCCGACGAGGAAAAGGAAGAATTACAGGAAATTGTTGAATTTCTGAAAGACCCTCACAAGTTTACGGAGTTGGGCGCAAGAATTCCCAAAGGTGTACTGCTTGTGGGTCCTCCCGGTACAGGTAAAACCTTGCTTGCACGTGCGGTAGCAGGTGAAGCGGATGTTCCGTTCTTCTCAATTTCCGGTTCGGATTTTGTGGAAATGTATGTAGGTGTGGGTGCATCCCGTGTACGCGACCTTTTTGACCAGGCAAAAAAGAGCGCTCCGTCAATTATATTTATTGATGAAATTGATGCGGTGGGTCGCCACCGCGGTGCCGGTATGGGCGGCGGTCACGATGAACGTGAACAGACCCTTAACCAGTTGCTTGTTGAAATGGACGGTTTCGGTAACAACGAAGGTATAATTATTATTGCCGCAACAAACCGCCCCGATATTCTTGACCCGGCACTTTTAAGACCCGGACGTTTTGACCGTCAGGTAACCGTGGGCAGACCCGATTTAAAGGGTAGGGAAGAAATTTTAAAGGTTCATGCCAAGAATAAACCCCTTGCTCCCGATGTGGACTTGAAGAGCGTTGCCCACGCAACAGTCGGCTTTGTGGGTGCGGATTTGGAAAACCTTATGAACGAAGCCGCGCTTCTCGCCGCTAAACGCAACAGGAAAGCCATTACCATGACCGATATTGACGAAGCCGCAGTAAAGGTTGAGGTGGGTACGGAAAAGAAATCACATAAATATACAGAAAAAGATAAAAAAATGACCGCTTATCACGAAGCGGGTCACGCGGTTGTTGCCTATTATCTTGAAAACAGCGATCCCGTTTATGAAATTTCAATTATTCCTCGCGGTATGGCGGGCGGTTACACTCTTTACAGACCCGAAGAGGACTCCTCCTTTAGAAGCAAAACCGAGATGATTGAAAGCATCATTTCACTTATGGGCGGACGTGTTGCGGAAAAAATAATCGGTGACGATATTTCAACCGGACCTTCTTCCGATATATCAAGAGCCTCCGATATTGCTCGCGGTATGGTTACCCGTTACGGTATGAGCGAAAAATTAGGACCCGTTGTATACGGCAAGGACAATGACCAGGTTTTCTTGGGTATGGATTATAATCATACAAAGAATTATTCCGACTCTTACGCAACGCAGATTGATGACGAGATTAAGTCTATTCTTTTGGATTGCGAAAAGCAATGTCGGGATATCCTTGAGGAACACAACGACAAGCTCGTACTTGTTGCGGAAACTCTGATTGAAAAAGAAAAGATTGACAGAACTCTGTTCTTGAAGATGATGAGTGACGACTTTGATCCCGAAGAAGAAAAAACTTCCGAAGAAATCACAACTGCTCCCACAGAAGAAACACAAGCACAAACTGTTGAATCCGAAGAAGTTTCCGTAGAGGAAGAAAATAAAAATTCTGTTGAATAAATATAAAGCCTCAGTGATTTGAAAGTCACCGAGGCTTTTTTTATTCAAAATATTTATATATTTCCGAATAGTTTTCTATGTAGTAGTCACATAGTTTTTTGACGGTTTCAGGGTCGGCCTTTTCGGAAATATCTTTAATTCCCACAATGGCATAATCCGCTTTTCGTGCGGTTTCGATAGCATATAGTGCGTCTTCAAAAATAAATGTATTTTCTTTGTCCGTGCCCAAATGTTCCGTGGCAACATCATATATTACCGAGGTGTCTTTTCCTGCTCCCACACTTGTACAGGTGAATATTTCGGAAAAGTAATTCAGTATGCCGTTTCGTTCAAGGGCCTTTTCAACAAGATGCTTGTCCGTGGCGGTGGCAACGCACATTTTTACTCCGCGTGATTTTAAAAACTCCAAAAATTCAGGAACGCCGTTTTTGTTGTTAACTTCATTAAAATAAAAACCCTCTACAAGTTTATTAACATCTTTAACAATGCCCATAACAGTTTCGTTTGGGTCAATATTTTTTATGTAATATTCGGCGGCTTGCACCATACTCATTTTTACGAATTCGTCTTCAATTCCCTCCGGTGGAACAATACCCTTTGATTTTAAAAACATCAACCCAACTTCACTCCAAATCTGCATGGAGTCAAGCAATGTGCCGTCCATATCAAATATTGCACCTTTGATATTCTTTAAATCTCTTTTATTCATAAGTTTTTTCTCCTAAATTAAATGTACCGCCCTTGTTTTCCCAAATAATCAGAAGTTTACCCGAACCTACGCAAAGACGGGACTTTTTATTATTAAATTTATTGCTTGCACCTAATGGAAAATCAGGTGTCAATTCACCGTCGGTTAATTGGTAATATAAGCCCGATATGTCTATTTTTCTGCTTTTTTCCAGGGCAAATACGGAAATATTACCCTCACAGTTTTCATCAAAGTTTATTTGACCGTTTTTTATAACCGTAAAATTTTCGTTATCTCCGAAGAAAACACAGTTCCCGCCTTTTTCGGCAATGTAATCCGCAGTTTGAATATTGGAAATTGTGTGGTCAAGCCTACCTCCGATACCACCGAAAATACGAAAATCTTTATAGCCTTTTTCAAAAGCAAATTTAACGGCAAGAAGTGTGTCCGTATCGTCTTTTTCTATGGGGTGGACAATGGTATTATTCTCTTTTGGGACATATCCCAATGAGTCAAAATCACCGATAATATAATCGGGTGTGATATCAAGTTTTTTCAAATTGTTTAAACCCATATCGGCGGCAATTACCAAATCACCGTTTTCAATTTGAAAAGGGAATTCAGTAACTTCCAAAGCCCCGAATATATAACAAAGCATATAATCACCGCCTAAATTAAAACACCGTCAATCGACGGTGCTTTTTTAAAATATACCGTATGTTATCAAAGACATTATCAGTCCCGCAATGAATACACCGAGTGCAATTATGGGAAGACACTTTTTCATTCTTAAATCAAGAAGTGCGGCAATAAGTGCACCCGTCCATCCGCCTGTGCCGGGCAGGGGTATGGCAACAAATGCCAAAAGTCCCCATTCCTTGTACTTTACAATGGTGTCCTTTTTCTTTTCGGAACGCGCTTCCAATTTATCAACAATTTTGGAGAAGAAACCGTACTTTCTCATCCATTTAAAAATTCGCCGTATAAAGAGGAGAATAAAGGGAATGGGAATCATATTTCCCAGATAGCATATTAAAAAAGCCTGTAAGAAAGGAATTTCTAAAAGCCGTGCTGCAATCATGCCCCCGCGAAGTTCAAGTACGGGGCAAAGGGAAATAATAAATGCAACAATTTGAGGGGGAAAATCGTTTTGAAAGAAATCGACGATTGTAGTTACAATATTTTCGACCATTTTACACCTCTGTAATGTACTTGTTATTCAATAAAAACTCCCGTGCATCTGTAAGGATTGTTTTGTCGTTTTCAAATTTTAAGCTTCTCAGGGCATTTTCATAAGTCAACCAAATGTAATCTTCTATTTCTTCAACCTGGATTTTGGTTTGTGTGTCATTTGTTGTTGCAACATATAGCTGAACTGTTTTCTGTATTTTATTCTGAATGGAGTATTGGGATTTACTCACAAATCCGGGGATGATGTCAATGTGTAATCCCGTTTCCTCCAGAACCTCTCTCATTGCAGTATCTTCAAAGGTTTCACCGGCTTCCACATGACCCTTCGGAAAACTCCAGTTTGAACTGCGCCTGTTTCTGATAAGGAGGTATCTGTAATCCTCATTTATTTTTCTGAAAACCACCGCACCGCAGGAGCGTTCGTAAAAACATTCAAGGGTATAGGGACGCCCCTCGGTATAGAACTTGATTAAATTATCAATTTCCCAATTGATATAGCGCTTTGACTTAGGCGAAGCAACAAGTTTTTGCTCGCCGTTGTCTCTGAATTTAATTATTGCAACCACTCTGCCGTCAAAATGCTTGACCGGATTATCTATTCCCAAAATCAAAACGCCGCTTATGGGAGAAGATGTTTTAAACTTACCTATGGGCTTTCCGTGATTGAGCTTATAGGCGTTACCGTTCGGCAGAGGAGAACCGACGGGGTCGGTAATGCAAACTCTAACTAATTTGCCCAACATACCAGTTAACCTCTCGAAAAAAGAAAAATCTAAGTTACATTATAACTGTTTTATTTTTCACTTTCAATATGTAAACAAAACCTATTAAATAGAAAAAATCAATTATTTTTTACATAAATTGGTATATTTTGCATAGAATCTTCAATATTTTTACATTGTTTTGTTGAATACTTTGAAATTTTATGATAATATAAAACCGTTAGGGAGTGATTATGTGAAACGATTTTTTGTTATAATTATTGCATGTGTTTTTTTATTTTCCGATTTAACGATAGCAGTATCTGCCGAAAATGATGAGGAATTTGAGAAAATACCCTATGTAATCAGCGATTCGATAGATTATGATAAAGTGTATCCGCAAATTTCAGGAGAGGTAAGTACTTATTATTATAAGAATGAATTGGGTAAGCCCATATACTCATCTTATTCTCTTCTTGATGATTGTCAGAAAAAAATATATAACAGTGTTGTTGATGCACCCATAGGTACACTAACTATAACAATTACCTTTGATAAAAACGAGTTTTTGTACAGCAACTTTAACAGCACTTATTTGACTGCTGTTATGAATGCCGTTTGTCTTGATAACCCGGGTCTATTCTATTACAGCGGTTACACAATATCCAATGGGTATTTATACAGCGGCGGCACCAGTATCAGCAAAATGGATTACACTATCACCCTGAACAGCGCAAGCACTTATACGAGTGCAAACATAGCGGGCTATTATGAAGATTTAATTTCTGATATGCAGAATATTACGGTTGACCTGTCAAACAGATATAATTTCGTGAAATCCGTCCACGACTACCTTTGTAATAATATTTATTATCCGGATTTAAACTCATCCGACTATGTCGGAAATGCTCATGACGCATACGGCGCCATTGTTGAGAAACGGGCCGTTTGTCAGGGTTATTCGGAGGCTTTTAAATTAATTTGTGATTATTACAAAATTCCGGCCGTCTGCTTAACGGGCACGGCTAACGGCGGCGGTCATATGTGGAATGCAGTACAAATGGATGACGGTAATTGGTATCTTCTTGATATGACTTGGGATGACCAGGGAAGCAGCGGTACTTTCTACGATTTTTTCTTAGTCGGGCTTGATACGGTTGACACATATTTCGGTAAAAACGCCTTTTCTGTCAGTCATGTTTCCGACGGTAACTCATATTTGCCGGTTCTTCCTTACTCAAGTGTTAAATATTCACAGACTCAACACAACACAGCCTTTGCCGCTACGTATAATTCACTTGCAAAGAATGACGGTAGATATCTTATCCGTTCCCCGTTCGATGTAACTGACAGTAATATATACTATAACGGCATATATGTCGAATTAGAGAATCCGGTAACAAACTCCGATTTTACGGTACCAAGCGGCACGGGTGGAAATTCGGAAGTGTGGACACTGGTTTTGTTAGGGGATTGCGACGGCGACGGATTGGCAGATGTTTCGGATTTTTCTGTGGCAGTAAACACGGTTATGGCGAATTCCGATATCAGTGATGCCTACGATATGGCGGCTGATATAAATTGCGACGGTTACCTTGATGTAATTGATTTGGCAATGCTTTCCCTTGTTGCAAACGAACTTGATACGGAAATCATAATTGAATAAAAAAATACGGCCCTTTTACAAGGGTCGTATTTTTTTATAACTTGCTGAATAATTCTTTGATTTCCGCGGATTTTCCGCAGGTCATGGGACCTTCGGGACATTTGTGAACATAACAACTCGGACCGTAGAATTTGAAAATCGTTTCGTCTGTTTCGCGGAGTTTTTTCAACATTTCCACCGCAAAATCACGGATTTCCCATTGGGCTCTGTTACAGGAGCGAAGTTTCATAAACAGAAGTAATTCTCTGGCATTTACGGTTGTGACAATATCGAGAGTATTACCGCTGAGAAGAACGTAAGAAAGAGTTTCTTCATCAACACCCATTTTCTTTAATTCTTCGTAAACTGCGGCGGTTTTTGTGAAAGCCGCACAGTAGCGCTCCTTGAGTTCGCTGCGAGCCTCAATGGTTGCCGGGAGAATGTGACGTGTTCTGTCGGTTAAGGAAAGTGACGGAATACCGATGGAGTGCATTCTGTGGCGTGCAAAGTGGGTAAGACAAGAAAGAGAAACATTGTTGATTCTGAAAGTGAAAATCGCTGCTTCCAAAGGTCTTTGACGTTTGGAATTTATGACCTTTTCAATGATTGAGCGACATTCATTTTTGTCGCTGATTATTTCTTCAATCTGTGCGGTGGGAAGATTACAACTCTCAATAAGCGCCGCCCTTGCAACTGCTTTTGATGCTTCGGGAGTGTAATTTAAAAGTTCCACAGCAGGTTCATTTTTTATAAGTTCTTTGTCGGGGTTGAAGGAGAAAACGGGAACATCCTGTACAGAAGGACGTCTTGTTTCAAAGTCGGTGAAAATACCGGGAGTCATTTTGCGCGCTTGCTCCAGAAGAGATTCGCCCAAAGTTTTCAGTTCCTTGTACTGGGAACCCCTGCCGTAAATCATGGCATAAAGCATATTGATAAGTTCACGGGCATTAAGTGTGCAGTAAAAATTACTGTAAAGGGAATAGGGGAGGAGAAAACGTGCATCCTCTTTGGGAATACCCGCATCAATAAATGCTTGGTATTCCGAATAAAGATACTCCATGTGTTCTATGTATTTATCCTGAACGCTTTTGGATTCAAAGTGTGGAGTGTAATAACCGAGCTTTGCAAAATCCACATATCGTCTTGATTTAACAGTAAAAGAAGCAAGTCTGAATTCAATTACAAACTGCTCAACAAGAACGGAAACATTCTGGAAAGCGAGATTAAATACAGTATGTTCAACTGTCGAGGTGTGTCCCGAACGTGTAACTTTAGAGATTAAGGAAGCATTCTTCTGAGGGTCCTTTGAAAGTTCTAAAATCTCAAGAGCGGTACCGGGTTGAGTTGAAATTCTTCCGGACGCGGCAGGGATTCTCTCTCCCGTGTCCGTCATTCCGATGATTATTGCTTTTGAATTGGTGTTAAATTCGGTATCCATTTTTACCTCCGCAATATTACGCACAATTTTATTCATTTTAACATATTGTGTCCGTAATTTCAACATTTTGTGAAAAAAACAGGTTTATTAAAAATAAAAGGAAATTTTCTTTGTTTTCAGCCACATTTCTCTCGCTTTTGTCTTGAAAATCAGTACCCTTTATGGTATGATTATTATAATTATGGGTGTGTATTACCTTTTGGCATTTTTCACTTAAAAAAGGAGGAAAATTTATGGCAATTATTAAGAAAGAAGCATATTTTAATTCTTCGACCGGTGTCAATAAAATCCGGACGTTGATTTGGCAGGATGATGAGGTTACTCCCGTTGCGGTTTTTCAGATTGCACACGGGGTTGCAGAGCACATCGGCAGATATGACGATTTTGCACGTTTTCTTGCGTCCAACGGTTTCGTCGTTTGCGGAAACGACCACATCGGTCACGGTCTGTCCGTGGAAAGCGAGGAAGATCTGGGATTTACCGCTGAAAAGGACGGTTACCGCCGTTTTGTTGATGATATGCATATTCTTTATTCAATAATGCATAAACGCTACCCCGAACTTCCCTACATACTTTTCGGTCACAGTATGGGTTCCCTTTGTGCCCGAGTGTACGCAAGTTCATTTGGTGAAGAACTTGACGGACTTGTTATTTGCGGTACCGCACAGGTTCCTTCGGGACTTGATTTTTCCATTGACACTATTGATAAACTTGTTGAAAAGTTCGGTGCGAGAACGGTTAATCATACTGTTGCAGGGCTTTTGAATAAATTTTCTTCAATTCAGATAAAGGACAGAACCTCCGATATTGATTGGTTGAGTGTCAACAGGGACAATGTTAAGGCTTACAGCGAAGATCCCCTCTGCGGCTTTGAACTTTCTCTTGCAGGTATGCGAGACCTTGTTGTTATCGGTATTCTTGCTTCCGATAAAATGTGGCCCGCTACAATTCCTACGGATTTACCCATAATGATTATTGCAGGTGCCAAGGACCCTGTTGGATCAAACGGTAAAGGACCCATTGCCTGTTCAAATTCTTTGATAGCCACGGGACACGAGCCCACGGTTATAATTTACCCCGGAGTAAGACACGAAATTCTCAACGAGGATTGCAAGGAAAAAGTCTATAACGATATTTTAGGTTGGGCACAATCAATTCTTTAATTTAGGTGAATGTATTGCAAAAAAATGTTTTTGTTTCCGAAGAAGAACTGAATATACAAAAGGATTATTCCGAAAAAGTTCGGTTAATTTTAAATGCACGTTTTCCTGAACATACCCCAAAGGCTTTTGTTCACACTTACGGTTGCCAGGGCAATGTAGCGGACAGTGAACACATCAAGGGTATGCTTGTTGAGATGGGTTACGAACTTTGCGAAGATACCGGAGATGCGGATTTGATTCTTTACAACACCTGTGCTATACGCGAACACGCAGAGGACAGAGTTTTCGGTAATGTGGGTGCTTTGAAAAAACTTAAAGGGGAAAAGCCCCACCTTATAATCGCCCTGTGCGGTTGCATGATGCAGCAGGAGCATATATCCGAAAAAATTAAGAATAGTTACCCCTTTGTAAATCTTGTTTTCGGCACTCACGTTGTCCACAAACTTCCCGAACTTCTTTCTAAAGTTCTTTCAGGGAAAAAAAGAGTATTTTGTACCGATGAAAGCGACGGTGTTATTGCCGAGGGCTTGCCTTTTTCACGGGACAGCGGTGAAAACGCGTGGATTTCCATAATGTACGGGTGTAACAACTTCTGCTCATATTGTATAGTACCCCATGTAAGAGGCAGGGAAAGAAGCAGGAAGCCCGATGTTATTCTTGACGAAGCAAAGCAGTTAATTGCCGAGGGGTATAAAAAAATCACGTTATTGGGACAAAACGTAAATTCTTACGGCAAGGACTGCGACTTCAACGTGGATTTTGCGGAACTCATCAGAAGAATCGATTCTCTTGAGGGCGATTTTACTTTCGATTTTATGACTTCCCATCCCCGTGATTGCAGTTTTGAACTTATTGACGTTTTGGCACAGAGCAAGCATTTTTGCGGTCATCTTCATTTGCCCGTACAATCCGGTAATAACAGAATTCTCAAAGCCATGAACCGCCATTATACTCGCGAGCATTATCTTGAACTTGTAAACTATGCCAAAGGAAAAATTCCGAATGTTGATTTGACAACGGACATTATCGTAGGTTTTCCCGGCGAAACATACGAGGAGTTCCTTGATACCGTTTCCCTTGTTAAAGAGGTTGAGTACGGCTCGATGTTTACATTTATATATTCCCCAAGAAAGGGAACTCCTGCCGCAGAAATGCCCGACCCCTTCAGTAAAAAAGAAAAAACTGAGTGGTTTATGGAACTTTTAAAGGTGCAGGAAATAATTTCAGGTAAAAAAGGGGAAACCCTTTAATATAAAAATTTTAAGGAGCATACAAAATGACAGTAATTGAACTTACAAGACAGCTGGGTGCAGCAATTCAGCAGGACGACCGCTACAAAGCATACGAAGAGGCAAGAAAGGCTAACGAAGCCGACAATGCACTCAATGAACTTATCGGCAAAATCAATCTTATCCAGATGTCTTATCAGAACGAAGCCGCAAAGGGTGAAGAAGCGGACGCATCAAAAATGGAAGGCTTTGCTAAGGAATTTGAGGAACTTTACCGTGAAATTATGCTTAACGGCAATATGGTAAAATTTGAAGCAGCAAAAACTGCTGTTGACGATATGATGAACGAAATCATGGGTATCCTCGCTTGCTGTGTTGACGGACAGGATCCCGCAACTTGCACACCCCAACAGGAGCATCATTGCGACGGTAGCTGCGGTTCTTGCGACGGTTGCCACTGATAACTGATTTAATTTTTATTCACTGAGGTAGGAAATGGCTAAATTATCTCCCATGATGGAGCAGTATTTTGAAATAAAAAAGAATTATTCGGACACGTTGTTGTTCTTTAGACTGGGTGACTTTTACGAAATGTTTTTCGATGATGCAAAAGTTGCCTCTAAGGAACTTGAACTTGTTCTCACGGGCAGAGATTGCGGCCAGGAGGAACGTGCGCCCATGTGCGGCGTTCCATTCCACAGTGCGGATACTTACATTGCAAAATTGGTGTCACGCGGCTATAAGGTTGCAATTTGCGAGCAGGTTGAAGACCCTGCCACCGCAAAGGGCATTGTAAAACGTGACGTTGTTCGTATTGTAACTCCGGGTACGGTTATCGAGAGTAATATGCTTGACGAAAGCAAAAATAACTATCTTGCATCCGTGTTCGTTTCGGACAAATCCTGCGGGCTTGCTTTTATTGACGTTTCAACGGGTGAAGTTCATCTTGATTCATTTACCGATTCTGATACTAGCGCAAGAATTATAAATCAACTTGGATGTTATACTCCCAGCGAAGTTATAATCAATAAATATGCCGCCTCTTTTAATTCGGTTGTGACTTTTATTAAGGACAGGCTTTCCGTTGATTATCAAATTGTTTCGGAATCCCAATATAACGAGCAGGAACTTGTTGATATAGTTTGCTCCCACATTTCCGAGGAAAACGGATTATCTCAGTTTACTGAAAATAAAAGTCTGTTATATGCATTCGGTTCAGCACTTGTGTATCTCAAAGGTGTTCAGAAGAACGAATTAGAGAATATCAGCGACGTTGACTTTTACAACGAGGACAGTTTTCTCACTCTTGACATCACCGCAAGGCGAAATCTTGAACTGACGGAAACACAAATAAGACGTGAAAAAAAGGGTAGTTTACTCTGGGTGCTTGACCATACAAAAACAGCAATGGGTAAACGACTTATAAGGAATTGGGTTGAACAACCCTTAATTAACTATTCTTCCATTATATTAAGACAAAATGCGGTGGAGGAATTAACCGCAAATACGATTCTACTTGATTCGTTGATGACAAATCTTTCAGATATGTTTGATATTGAAAGAATTATGACGAGAGTTGTGTACGGTACGGCAAATGCCAAGGAATTGAAAACATTGAGCCAAACCATAGACCAACTCTATAATATCAAATCTTCCCTGAGCAACGCTAAATCAAAGATGCTTTCGGGTATCTATGATGATATAGACTTGCTGGAGGATATAAACACTTTAATTAAAGATGCCATAACCGATGATCCGCCCCTTACCGTTCGTGAAGGCGGCATGATTAGAAAAGGTTATAGCGAGGAACTTGATACCTTGCACGATATTGTTGAAAACGGAAAAGGTTACCTTACATCCGTTGAACAAAAGGAACAGGAAAAAACAGGTATCAAAAAACTTAAAATCGGCTACAACAGAGTTTTCGGTTATTATATTGAGGTTACAAATTCCTTCAAGGATCTTGTTCCTGAACATTACATCAGAAAACAAACGCTTTCTAATTGCGAAAGATATATAACGCAGGAACTTAAAGAATTGGAGTCCAAGGTTCTCGGCGCACAGGAGAGAATTGTCCGTCTTGAATACGAACTTTTCTCCGGGATTCGTCAGAATGTTGCGGATCAGCTTGAACGTGTAAGAAAAACCGCAAGAGCAGTTGCAAATCTTGATGCTCTTTGTTCCTTGGCTTTCACGGCGGTTAACAATAATTATACAAGACCCGTCGTTGACAATTCCGATGAAATAATCATCAAGGACGGTCGCCACCCCGTTGTTGAACTTATGTTGGGGGGAGCGCCCTTTGTACCGAACGATACTGTTTTAGATTGCCGCGATAACAGAACCGCGATTATAACAGGTCCTAATATGGCGGGTAAATCTACATATATGCGACAGGTTGCAATAATTACTTTGATGGCGCAGATAGGCAGTTTTGTACCTGCAAGCAGCGCAAAAATCGGCATTGTTGACCGTATTTTTACACGTGTTGGCGCTTCCGACGATCTTTCCGCAGGTCAGTCAACCTTTATGCTCGAAATGACCGAGGTTGCAGATATTCTTAAATATGCAACATCAAAGAGTCTGATTGTTTTTGACGAAATCGGCAGGGGTACTTCCACCTATGACGGAATGAGTATTGCAAGAGCGGTGCTTGAATATACCGCCGATAAAAAGAAAATCGGGGCAAAAACTCTGTTTGCAACCCATTATCATGAACTGACCGAACTTGAAAATATTCTTGACGGTGTGAAGAATTACAACACATCGGTAAAAAAACGCGGGGACGATATAACATTCCTTCGCCGTATTGTTAAAGGCGCGGCGGACGGCAGTTACGGTGTTGAGGTGGCAAAACTTGCGGGAGTTCCCAAAACGGTGGTTGAAAACGCAAAAAGAATCCTCGCAACCCTTGAAACACAGGAAAAAGTCAGTATAACTTCCAAAATAAAGAAAACGGAAGAAACTGATGATACACTTCAACTTTCGTTTTCTTCGGGCGAAAAGGAGCAAATCATCGAAAAACTAAAAAATATTGATGTTAATACTCTTACTCCGATTGAAGCTATGAGCGTTCTCTTTGAACTTCAAAAAAGCGCGGAGAATATATAGTATAATTATTAACGGAAAGGAGGGCGGAGCAATGCCTCGAATAAATGTATTACCAAAAAATATAGCCGATTTAATTGCGGCGGGAGAGGTTGTTGAACGTCCGTCTTCCGTAATTAAGGAGTTTGTTGAAAATTCCATAGATGCAGGCGCAACAAATATAACCGTTGAAATCAAAAACGGCGGTAAAACTTATATACGTGTAACCGACAACGGTTGCGGTATTGACAGGGAAGATGTCAGAAAAGCATTTATCAGTCACGCAACAAGCAAAATTTCCCGTATAGACGATTTGGATGCTATTTCCACCCTCGGTTTCAGGGGGGAGGCACTTGCGTCCGTCAGCGCGGTTTCAAGGGTTGAACTTTTAACCGCTACCGCCGATGCAGACTTTGGCACCCGTTATGTTATTGAGGGCGGGGATGAACTTTTGCTTGATGATGCCGGTTGTCCTGTTGGTACAACCATAATGGTAAGGGACTTATTTTATAATATTCCCGCAAGAATGAAGTTTCTTAAAAAGGATGTCCAGGAGGGCAACTATATAGCAACACTTATGGAGCGAATTGCTGTTTCCAATCCCGGTATTTCTTTTAAATTCATACGGGATGGAAAATTACAGTTTTCCACTCGCGGAGACGGTGATTTGAAATCCTCGGTTTATTCGGTTTTCGGTAAGAATTTTACAGAGAATCTAATTGAAGTTCACAATGAACAAAGCGGAATATCTGTTAGAGGTTTTGTTTCAAAACCTACCGCAGGACGAAACAACCGCACAATGCAAATCTTCTTTGTTAATAAAAGATTTGTAAAAAGCCTTGTATTTTTAAGCGCCTTAGAGGCGGCTTATAAAAATTCCATAATGGTAGGAAAATACCCCGCCTGTGTTCTGTTTATCGATATGCCCTATGAATCAGTTGATGTGAATGTTCATCCTGCAAAAACAGAAGTCAGATTTTTTGAAGAAAAAAAGGTTTTTGACTGTGTGTATTACGGAGTGGTGTCCGCTCTGCAAGGTGATAATTCTCGGGTTCAGGCGAAGTTTTCAGAGGCAAGAGTTTTTGCGAAGCCTGCCGAAAAGGGTGAACAACTTAAAATTACTGAAGTTCCGCCGCCCCAACCTATGATTATTGAAGTCAAGGAATACGGCAGCGCAATTACGGGAGTTGATAATTCCGTTCGTTCCCCTGAAAATAACGAACCGAAACAACTTGATTTTTTAAAGGATGAATATGAAAAGCCAACTGTTACTCGTTTGGTAATTGATGCCTATACCGATGAGCAAAAAACCGAAAACACCCACGGAAAAACCGAATTGAAAATCAATTTTAACAGCGGGGAAAATATAAACTTTAAAGAATCTGTTATCGAACACACGAAAAATATAGGTGAAAACAAGCCCGATACTTGTCTTGAAACGGCAACTACCGAGTCGCAAAAGGATGCACCTTTGTATTTCAGGTTTGTAGGCGAGGCTTTTAATACCTATTTGATTGCCGAAGTTGACAGTAAACTTATACTGATAGACAAGCATGCCGCTCATGAACGGATACTTTTTGAAAAATTCAAAAAAGAGGGTTGCGGTCATTCTCAAATAATGCTGCAACCTATAACCGTGACGCTCTCACCGGATGGGTATAATGCGGTTCTTGAAAATACCGAACTTTTAACTGATGCGGGCTACGATATTTCAGATTTTGGCGACAGATGTGTCAAGGTAAGTGCGTGCCCACCCGAACTTGTTGACTGTAATATTGCTGATATTGTTTCCGAAATAGCAGATTACCTTGCCGACAATATCAGAACTTTAATTCCGGAAAAACTTGATTGGATTTATCATTCAATGGCTTGCAGAGCGGCAGTAAAGGCGGGGAATTTCACATCGGCTTATGAAGCGGAAAAATTTGTCGAAATGCTTTTAAAGCGTGATGACATACGCTACTGTCCTCACGGCAGACCGGTTTTGATTGAAATGACGAAAAAAGAACTTGAAAAGCAGTTTAAAAGAATTGTATGAGGAATTAGATTGAAAAAGAAAGCTATTGTTGTTGTGGGTGCCACCGCTTCGGGTAAAACCGCTCTCGGTGTTCACATAGCAAAGAGGTTTAACGGTGAGGTTATCTCCGCGGATTCAATGCAAATATATAAGGGTATGGACATTGCAACGGCGAAGCCCACTCCTGATGAAATGCAGGGCATTAAGCATCATTTAATAGATTTTCTTGATATTCATGAACAATACAGCGTTTCGGCTTACTGTAATGATGCAAGAAATGCCCTTGACGATATTGTCGGTAGGGGAAAGTTACCCGTTATTGTCGGAGGAACCGGACTTTATATAGATTCGTTTCTGTCGAACACAAAGTTTCTTGATGATGCATCCTCTGAAAACATACGGAAAGAACTGCTCCTTGAGGCTGAGGAAAAAGGAAGTGAAATCCTTTACGATCAATTAAAAGAAATTGATCCCGACGCGGCGAAAAATATACACCCCAACAATACTGTCAGAATTGTCAGAGCGTTGGAAATTTATAAAACAACGGGAAAAACTCTTACGGCTCAAAATGAACAGTCCAGGGTTACAGAGTCGGACATTGAGCCCTTGTATATAGGAATTAACTATTCGGACAGGGAAAAACTGTATGAAAGAATCAATCTTCGTGTTGATTTAATGCTTGAAAAGGGGCTTTTGAAAGAGGCGGAGACTTTTTTTGAGGACAACCCCTCAAAAACGGCGATCAATGCTATCGGTTATAAAGAATTGAAACCTTTTATTGATGGCGAATTATCCTTGGAAATTTGTGTTGAGAATTTAAAAAGAGAGACTCGCAGATATGCTAAAAGGCAAATTACATGGTTCAAGCGAAACAAGAATATTAACTGGGTTTACCCGGATTTAATGCCAAAAGAAGATTTGTTAAAATATGTTGATAATTTAATTTTAAACTATACGGAAGGTGATGTTTGTGAAGAATAAAACGGTAAAACGTATTGCTTTTATTACGGTAATCGTTTTAAGTATCGGTTTTTTCTCATCATATATCATCTATCAGATGGTAAGCAGAGCAAACAGCGAGATAAAGACTGAGTTTGCTTTGAAAGAAACCGTATATAAAACTATTGACACGGAATGTTTTGTAATCCGTGATGAAGAATTTATAAAAAATGAAGCGGTGGGTACAACTGTTTCTTTTGCAACTAACGGAGAACGTGTTGCAAGGGGGGATACAGTTTCAATGGTTTTTGATTCCCCCGATGATGCGGCGGTTTATTTAAAGTCCCAAGAGTTGAAAAAAGATATAGACCATTATGAGGATTTGTCGGGTCAGGTTAATTTACAAACTCTTAATATTGCTTCGCTGACTAAAAAAATAAATAACGAGTTGAAAGTATATCTTGACTCCGTCGATAAACGCGATTTCTCAAAGGCGGCGGCATCCGCGGAATCTTTCCGCGATTCCTTGACCGGCAAACAAATTGCAACGGGCGAAACTCTTGATTTTTCCGACAAATTACAACAGTTAAAGGAAGAACAGGCCGCCTTGAATATATCGTCATTAAAATACACGGAAATCAAAACGGAAAATGCAGGGTATTTTATAAGCGGCTCCGACGGTTATGAAAGCACGCTGAAGTTTGACGAAATCGACAGTTTAACGGCTTCGGATGTTAAAAAGGCGCTAAAATCCAAACCTCAAGATGTTGCTTCCGATGTTGTGGGCAGAACGGTTTCCTCTTTTAAATGGTACATTGCCTGTGTTATTGATACGGACAAAACGGTGGATTTTGCTTATGACAAGGAAGTTTATATAAATTTTGTCGAAGCGGGAGTAGAAAGATTGCCCGTCACGCTTTATAAAATCGGAGATAGAAACGATAAGGAAACCGTCGTTATTTTCTGTTGCGATGAAATGAATGAGAGTCTTTCTGATTTTCGCATAGAAAAAGTTCAAATAATTACCGATGAATACACCGGATTTAAAATATCCAACACATCTATAAGAACCCTCGACGGACAGCAGGGCGTGTATATTGTTCGCGGGAATTTGATGGGTTTCAGAAAGATTAAAATTGTATATACCGCCGACGATTATACTATTGTTGATAATCCCGAAAACAGTTCGGATTATATAAAATTATACGATAAGGTTGTAACGGAAGGGGTTGATTTGTATGACAATAAACTCATTTGACGAGTCACATTTTTCGGTTATTTCCGAAAACATAAAACGGATTAAAAACGAAATTGCCGAGTTCGCAGTTAAATCCGACCGTTCCCCGGAGGATGTTCGGCTTATGGCAGTTACAAAGACTGTTTGCACCGAATACATTAACTATGCAATCAATAATTGCGGTATTGACCTAATCGGTGAAAACAAGGTTCAGGAGTTTCTCTCAAAGGAGAATGAACTTAATTTAGAAAAAACCGAAAAGCATCTTATAGGTCATCTTCAAACAAACAAGGTGAAAAAAATTGTCGGAAAGGTTGATATGATTCAATCCGTTGACAGTTTAAGAGTTGCAAAAAGTATCTCCGACGAATCTGTTAAATCGGGAATCATAAGTGAAATACTCTTGGAAATCAATATAGGTGACGAGGACAGTAAAACAGGTTTTGACAAAGGCGAGTTCAAGGATTCCCTGACTCAGATTTCCCTGTTGCCCAATATTGCGGTGAAAGGTCTTATGACTATTCCGCCAATATGTGAAAACACATTGGAACTTGAAAAGTATTTTGAAAAAATGAGCAATTATTACAATGAAGTCAAACAAGGAAATTATCCAAACTTTGATTTTAAAATACTGTCAATGGGTATGTCCGGTGACTATAAAGAAGCAATTTTGCATGGTTCAAATTTGGTAAGAGTCGGCTCCGCAATATTCGGAGCGCGTAATTATAAATAACGGAGGTTATATTTATGTCATTTATGGATTATTGGAAGAAGTTTACTAACACGGAGGATGAAGAAGATTTTGAGGAATCGGCTCAGGAGGAAACTCAGGAAGCCTTTGAAGCACGTCCGTTTTCAAGTGTTTCTTCTTACGATGAGTATGAGCAGGAAACTCCTCGTGTTGCTCCCAGAGCAAGAAGAAACTCTGCAAACGACCCGAGCAGAGTTGTTGATGTAAGAACAACGGCAATGTTACAGGTAGTTCTTGTGAAGCCCGATAAATTTGAGGATGCACGTGCAATCGCCGACCATCTTAATGATAAGCGAACAGTTGTACTAAATCTTGAAGCGGCAAGCAAGGATGTGTCAAGAAGACTTGTTGACCTTCTTAACGGCGTTGCTTATGCCAACGGCGGTCAACTCAAAAAAGTTTCTACAAACACATATATTATTACACCCTATAATGTAAATGTTTCGGGTGACCTTATAGACGAACTTGAAAATACAGGTGTATTTTTCTAAATATAACGTGGAAGTGGGGAATTTATTATGATGACACCCTCTGAACTCAGAGAGTATGAATTTAAAGGTGCAGGAAGAAATGCTTATAAGTCCGATGATGTTGATAACTTCTTCGGTGAAGTTGCTGTGGCTTATGAGAAGATTTACAGAGAAAATGCAGAACTGGTAAAAAGAATAAGTTTGCTTGCAGACAGACTTGAAGAGTTTAAACAGAATGAGTCTGAAATCAAACAGGCTGTTTTAGGTGCGCAAAAAGCGGCAGATATTATTGTAAAAGAGGCTGAATCCGCTGTTGAGGACTCAAAAGCAGAAGCCGAAGCCATTCTTGCCGCCGCAAAAGGTGAGGCGGATATTATCAAATCCGATGCCGAAAAACAGGCTGTTGCCGATTCCGATTTGCTTTTATCCGTTGCAAGAGACAAAGCGGAAGAAATAATCAATAAGGCAAAGGAAGAAGCACACGGTATTCTTATTGCCGCAAATGACTCGGCAAGCGATACGGTTGGTGCGGCAACAAGAACAATTACAAGCGAATCAATCCATTATGAGATGTTGAAAAAAGAGGTTTCCGATTTCAGAGCGTCAATTCTCGCTCAGTACAAAGCACATATTGAGTTGATTTCAAAACTTCCGGAACTTGCAATTGAAGAAGCCGCTGAAAAAGAGGCTGAGGAAACCGAAACTGTTGAGGAAGAGCCGGGAGCAGTTGAGACGGAAGATAATGTTGAATTCATCGAGCCTGCCGCACTCGCTTTTGATAACGACGGTTTTGAAGAAGAAATCACGGAAAACGAAGAAGTTGTAAAGACCACTTTGCCCTATGATTTCTTTGAAGAAAATACAACTCTTGAATTCGTCAGCGATGATGAAAACGGTGCAGAAGATGAAGAGGAAACTGCGGAAACTGTTGTCGATAATCTGAATTTTGAACTGTTCGATGACGAGGGTGATTCCAAAACAGAGAACGAAGAAGAGAAAGAGGAAGAGTCCCGCAACGAGCCTGAAGATATTCCGATTTCTAAGGGCTTTTCCGTGGATGCTATTAATGTTACCGAGGCTTTGGACATTTTCTCAAACTCTGATAAATCTGAAAACACGTCTTTGTTCGATTCATTTGAAACTGTTGATTCGGATGTTGATGAAGAAGGGGAGGAGCCTAAAAAGAAACGTGGCTTCTTCAAAAGAAAAAAATAATGTAAGGTGTATAGCGAATGTCAGTAATTGCAGCGGTAATTTTGTGTTGCGCTTTAGTCGGTGCAGACCAGATTATTAAATTATTGGTAATAAATTATTTAAAACCCATACAGTATATCGACATTATTGACGGTGTATTGCGTTTTCGTTATGTAGAAAACACAGGAGCGATATTCGGTTCTTTTTCTGCATACACAGCTTTTCTGACGGCATTTTCCTTGATTCTTTTGGTATTAACAATTTTCTTTTTAGTAAAAAACAAAAATCAAAATAAATTGGTGAATCTTTGCCTCTTGTTTATGGTTTCCGGAGGAATAGGAAATATAATTGACAGACTCCGCTTGAAATATGTTGTTGATTTTATTGAACCGCTGTTTGTGAATTTTGCAGTTTTTAATTTTGCGGATTGTCTTATAACTGTCGGGGCATTTGCATTGATAATTTATTTAATTGTTGATTTGGTTATGGATTCCGTAAAACAGAAAAAATCCGTTGAAAATGTAGAAACGGAGCAAAATGATGCAGCAGAATGATTACACGATTCCAGAGGAAACAGTAGGTTTAAGATTGGATAAAGCAATAACTTTGCTGTGTGAAGATTTGTCACGTAATGCAGTTCAGCAATTGCTTGATGGTGGTAATGTTCTCGTTAACGGAAAGAGTGAGAGTAAAAAGTATTCGGTTAAATTGAATGATGTGATCACGGTTGTTCTGCCCGAGCCGAAAACTCTCTCCGTCACACCCGAGAACATTCCCCTTGATATTGTCTTTGAGGACGAATATTTGCTTGTGGTTAATAAACCCAAAGGAATGGTTGTTCATCCTGCCGCGGGGAATTATAACGGCACCCTTGTTAATGCACTTTTATACCATTGCGGAGATTCTCTTTCGGGAATTAACGGTGTTATTAGACCCGGAATTGTTCATAGAATAGATAAGGACACAAGCGGTCTTTTAATAGTTGCAAAAACGGATGCCGCTCACAAGGGTCTTGCTAAACAGATAAAAGAACACAGTTTTACTCGGGAATACAAAACCGTTGTTGTTGGAAATGTTAAAGATGACAGCGGAAACATAGACGCACCCATCGGAAGACATCCCAAAGACCGTAAAAAACAAGCCGTTACTGACAAAAACTCAAGAAATGCAGTTACGCATTTTGAGGTAATAGAAAGATTTAAGGGCTTTACATATCTCAAAGTACGTCTTGAAACCGGTCGAACCCACCAAATAAGAGTGCACATGGCATATAGAGGGACCCCGGTTGCCGGGGATGTTATATACGGAAACCCGAAGAAAACATACGGATTGCAGGGACAGTGCCTTCATGCCGCCACAATAGGTTTTGTTCATCCCATAACTAATGAGTATCTTGAATTTACCGCTGATTTGCCGGAATATTTTAAGGATTTTCTTAGGAGAATATCATAATGAGTGAAAGTTATGAAAATTGGTTACTTGTTTCCGATATTGACGGAACATTGAATACAAAGGTGCAGAAACTTCCCGAAAACAACCGTATCGCAATAAAGCGTTATGTTGAAAACGGCGGAAATTTTACTTTGTGTTCGGGAAGGAACTTACCGTCTTTGTCAATCCATTATAAAAAATTGGGCATTGTTACTCCTGCAATAATTCTTAACGGTGCGGGAATATATGATTTTAAAGAAAAGAGAATAATATATGAAAATCCCATAACTCCCGAGGGTGAGGAAATTATATTGGATGTTTTGGCTAAGCATAAGTTTGCACAACTCACCGTTTTTGCCCCCGAGAAAATATATCGTGCCACCCGTAAGTGTGCCTACGGATATGTTATTTCGAAAATGGATGATTTGGAATGTGAACTTTGTGAAAAAGTTTCGGACTTGCCAAGGGGAATATGGGGTAAAGTTTGCTTTTTCGGTATGCCCGGTTTGGTGAAAAAACTTAAGGCAATATTCAAAAGCGAGGAAAATCAAAAACTCTTCGAATGCTTTAACACTTCGCCTTTCACATTGGAAATTGTAAACAAAGGAGTTAATAAGGGAAACGCAGTAATTAAACTTGCGGAACTTTTAAATATTGAGAAAGAAAATACGGCTGCTGTCGGAGATTATTATAATGACGTTGATATGCTCAAAAGGGTGGAGCACCCGGTTTGCTGCGGTCAGGCTCCGGATGATATTAAAGAAATTTGCGAGTATGTAACGTGTCATTGTAATAACGGTGCAGTTGCTGATTTTATAAACTATATTGAAACAAATTATATTAAATAATTGGAGGCATCATAATGGACATAAATTCTAAAAAAGAATTGGCCAAAATTGCTTGTAATGTTCGTATGGGCATTATAGAGGGAACTTTCAATGCAAAATCCGGACATCCGGGAGGCTCCCTTTCTATTGCGGAGATTATAACATATTTGTATTTTAAAGAAATGAATATAGACCCTCAGGAACCTAAAATGGAGAGCAGGGACAGATTTGTTCTTTCAAAGGGCCACGCCGCTCCGGCTCTCTATTCCGTAATGGCGCAAAGAGGTTATTTCCCCGTTGAAGAACTGAAAACACTTCGTAAGGTGGATTCAAGACTTCAAGGACATCCCAGTATGCATTATCTTCCCGGTATTGATATTAGTTCAGGTTCCTTAGGTCAGGGTATCTCCGCGGCTTGCGGTATGGCTTTAGGCGCAAAGCTCAAAGGCGATGCTTTCAGAGTTTACACAATCTTAGGCGACGGCGAAATTGAGGAAGGTCAGGTTTGGGAGGCAGCTATGTATGCCGCTGCAAAGAAACTTGACAACCTGGTTGCTTTTGTTGATAACAACAATCTTCAAATTGACGGAACCGTTGAAGAAGTTAACTCACCCCATCCCATCCCTGAAAAATTTGCCGCTTTCGGATGGAATGTTATTGAAATTGACGCCCATAATTTTGATGAAATTGAAGCTGCCCTCAATTCTGCAAGGACTTGCAAGGGCAAACCCACCGCAATTATCGCAAAGTCAATAAAAGGTAAAGGCGTTTCATATATGGAAAATCAGGTTAATTGGCACGGCGCGGCACCCAATGCAGAACAGTATGAAATCGCAATGGCAGAACTTGAAGAAGAACTTAAGGATTTGGAGGGTTAAGTTATGGCAGATGTAATTAAAACGGCAACACGTGACGCCTACGGTAAGGCGCTTGTTGAGTTAGGTGAAAAAAATCCGAATGTTCTCGTTCTTGACGCGGACCTTGCTGCCGCAACAAAAACAGGAGCATTTAAAAAAGCATTCCCCGACAGATTTTTTGATACGGGTATAGCGGAGGGTAATATGATGGGTGTTGCGGCAGGACTTGCTACAACGGGTTATACTGTTTTTGCATCATCTTTTGCAATGTTCTCCGCAGGCAGAGCCTTCGAACAGGTCAGAAACACAATAGCATACCCCCACCTTAATGTAAAAATCGGTGCTACACACGCTGGTATCTCAGTCGGTGAAGACGGTGCAAGCCATCAGTGTTGTGAAGATATCGCGCTTATGCGTTCAATTCCCGGTATGGTTATTCTTAACCCTGCAGACGATATTGAGGCAAGAGCCGCAGTTCTTGCCGCCGCTGAGTATGACGGTCCTGTATATATGCGTTTCGGAAGACTTGCCGTTCCGAGAATTTTTGATGAGGATTATAAGTTTGAAATAGGTAAAGCCGTAACTCTTAAAGAGGGTAGCGATGTGACAATCATTGCAACCGGTCTTATGGTTAAGGAAGCAATCGAGGCCGCAGAGACTCTTGAGGCCGATGGAATTTCCGTTGAACTTATAAATATGCACACAATTAAGCCCTTGGATAAAGAGGCAGTTGTTAAAGCGGCAAAGAAAACAGGTTGTATAGTAACCGCAGAAGAACATAATGTGGTAGGCGGTTTGGGTGACGCTGTTTGTGATGCGGTTTGTGAGGAATATCCCGTACCCGTTGTTAAGGTGGGTGTTGAGGATACTTTCGGCAAATCGGGTCCCGCTGTTGAACTTCTTCACATATTCGGTCTTGACGCAGATAACATTGTTAAAAAAGCAAAACTTGCCATTTCAAAAAAATAATTCAACATCTTTTACTGTTTTGCTGCTGATTTTATTGTTTTTTTATTGAAAATATTAAAATAGTGTGCTATAATGAAAAAAGTATTATAATATGAATAGGCAGGAGATTATATGGCAAATTGTCCTAAATGCGGTTATAAGTTGAGAATGATCGACGTAAAGGCTGAATGTCCCAAGTGCGGTGTTAACCTCATGTATTATAACCATCAAGAAAGGCTTGCGGAGGATGCCGATAAAGCCGAGGAAGAGCATATCCGATTCCAACCTAAGATTGACAGAGTTAAATTTGCTTTCGCAGGTACGAAACTTTCAATAGTTCGTCTTATTTCGTTGTTTATCCCCATCGGAATGATGTTTTTGCCCTTGGCACATATTACGGTAAATATGCCTTACAAGACTATTGATACAGATATTTCCATTCTCAATGTTGTAATGGATGTCCTTATGGAGATGGATTTCGGAATTGTCTTTAATATGATTAGCGGTTCGGATATAACAAGAGTGGCGTTTATAACCTACGTTCTTTCCATGCTATTCCTTCTTATCGCCGCAGTATTTGCAGTTTTGAATATACCTTTTGATTCAGTTTCTTGTTCACCCAAGGGCTTCAAGAGAAATATAGCACTTTCTTCCTGCGGAATCGGTTTCACAGTATTGAGCATTATTTCTTTCTTGATTTTTAATAGTCAGCTTACTTCAAGTTTTGGTGCAATATATTCAGGAAACATCGGTTTCGGTTCATTTCTTGTAATTATAGGTTTCGTTATAATTATTGTTGTTAATATTCTTATAAAAAAACAGAATGTTCCTGTAAAATACAAGGATCTTTCCGAGTATATTGAAAGAATTGAAAAAAGAAAACTTGAAATTGCCGAAATGGAAGAAAAGGCGGCACAGGCAAGAGAACAGTTTGAGGCAGAAGCAGCAAGTTTAAAATAAGTTATAATAAAGTAAAAAAAGTAGTAGCAATTTTTTAGTTTTGCTACTACTTTAATTTTTGTTCAGAAACCCGCAATGCCGGATGCGATAATAGTAACCTGCTCTTAGCAGGTGGGTGTCCTCTCTGCGCTTTCACGCTCCCTTCGTCCGAACAAGTCGGGAGGTCTGCAATCCCACGCGGAAGCCCGGACTCCCTTTTATTTGACATAGGGTTAGTATTAGTCGCATTTCTCGAACACCGCAGGCATATTTAGTATATTATTATACTGTAAAATTATTCTTCATCAAACTCAAAATAATCTTCAAGACGTTCTTCAAAGATTTTTCCGATGGAATCGAACAGTTCTTCGTCCTCAATGGGCTCAAGATACGTTTCTCCGTCTTCATCCTCAACAACGGAAAGAATAATCAACTCGCCGTCACCGTCAAGAATTTCTTCCGCTTCGTCGTAAATTGGGAGGAGAGCAATAAATCTGCCTTCGTCCGTTTCAATTCTGTCAAGTTCTTCAAAAGTGTGTTCCACGCCTTCTTCGTCAACAACCGATACAATATCGGGACCGTAGTTTTCATCAAATTTTTCTGTCATTTATATCACCAATCCTTATATTATAGTTTAATTTTAATATTATTCCTTGAAGAAGTCAACTGTTAATTATTCACTAATTTTGATTTCCCAGGAAAACGTCTTGCTTTTCTTTGACTCCAAGGACATAATCCCCCGTTTTTGTGAGAAATCGCTTTTCTTGTGATAATCGTCATTGACACCCCACCAAGGTTCGATGCAGACATAGGGAGCATTTGGTTTTGCCCAAATACCCAAAAAAGGTGAGTCAAAGTCAAAACTGATAACTCTGTTATGTTTATCGCTTTTAATTTTAACATTCTTAGATTTGAATTCACTTAGAATAAGCGCGTCGTTTTCAAAGAGTGTTTCGGTGAGTTTGATTTTTCCTTTCTCCATTTCAACAGGGAATTTTTCATCAATTATAATAGATTCGTGGTCGATTCTTTCGGTAACAAGAGATGAATCTGCGGAGAATTCCAAATAATCTCCGATTTCACAGTTGAAAGCGGGGTGTGCGCCGAATGAATAATACATCAATTTGTTGCTGTTGTTTGTAACGGCGTGGGTTACTTTTAACCCTTTCTCGGTTAATTTAAAGGTAACTTTTATCTCAAATTCATAGGGGTAACTTTTAAGAGATTCAGCGTCTTCTGTTTGCACGAAAGTTAAGGAATCCTCTGTGTTTTCTTCTAATCTAAAGGGCTTTTTTCTCACAATTCCGTGTTTTGCCATTATATATTCTTTTCCGTTTAGAGTGTATTTATCGTCAAGTAGTCTTCCGATTATGGGAAAGAGAATAGGGGATTGACCGTACCAGATTGATTCGTCACCGCTCCAGATATACTCAATTCCCGTTTTCTTTGATTTCAGGGAATTGAGTTCCGCACCCATTTCCTTTACTGTTAGCGTAAAGTATTCATTTTCTGCATTAAATGTTTTCATTTGTTCACCCTCTATAAGAAAGGCATTACACGTAAAAGTGCAATGCCTTGTTTAGTTTTATTTAATTATAGATTAAAATAAAGTTTGTGTCAATTATTCTGCTGTAACATCTTCAGTTTTCTTCTTACCGAGTACGATATTAAGAATGATACCGAGAATAAGAGCGCAAGCAACAGAAGTAATTGTAACTTTGCCGAATGTTAATGAGAGACCGCCGATACCTGCAATAAGGATTGCTGATACAACAAAGAGGTTTTTATTGTCCTCAAGGTCAACTTTTTGTACCATTTTAAGACCTGATACAGCGATAAAGCCGTAAAGAGCCATACAAACGCCGCCCATAACACAGGAGGGAATTGAGTTGACAAATGCAACAAAAGGTGAGATGAATGAGATCAACATAGCCAAAATTGCTGCGGTGATAATTGTATAAATTGATGCGTTCTTTGTAATAGCTACGCAACCAACGGATTCGCCGTATGTTGTGTTGGGACAACCGCCGAAGATTGAACCCACTATTGAACCTACACCGTCACCGAGAAGAGTTCTTGTAAGACCGGGTTCTTCAAGTAAGTCTTTTTCGATAATCGAAGAAATGTTTTTGTGGTCAGCAATGTGTTCGGCAAATACTACGAAAGCAACGGGAACATAAGCGGCAAAGATTGATGCAACGTATGTTGCGTTGATTTCACCAACACCTTTAAGAGCCGTAACAAATGTGAAATCGGGAACAGCAAGAAAAGAACTGAGTTTTACACCATCTGCAAATAAACTTGTAAGAGGTGAGAAGTTCGTAACCATAAGAGCGGGGATATCAGCAGCATTACCGATAATTGTGAATACAGCCGCTACTGCGTAACCTGCAAGAATACCAAAAATAAAGGGAATGAGTTTGCCGGCTTTTTTTCCGTAAACGGATGAAAGGCAAACAACAAGAAGTGTAACAATACCGCAAAGAACAGTAACAAGCGGCGATGCAACGGCTACCTCGTCAATAACTACGCTGCCTTTTGTCAGATCTCCGATTGCGTTACCCGCAAGTGAAAGACCTATAATAGAAACTGTCGGTCCGATAACAACTGCCGGCATAAGTTTATTGATCCATTTAACGCCTGCAAATTTAACAACAAGAGCGATAATAACATAAATAAGACCTGCAAATACAGCACCGAGAATAAGACCAACATAGCCGAGCGCCATTGATGATGCGCCTGCAAAAGCAGCGGCCATAGAGCCTAAGAAAGCAAAAGAAGAACCAAGGAAAACAGGGCTTTTCTTTTTAGTGAATAAAACATATACGAGTGTGCCGACACCTGCACCGAAAAGTGCAGCAGCAGAACTCATACCATGACCGGTAATTACGGGTACAACCAAGGTTGCCGCCATAATAGCAAGCAACTGTTGTATTGCAAATACCAAGAGTTGTCCGAATTTGGGCTTGTCATCAACATTGTAAATAAGTTTCATATTTACCCCCACTTTAAAATTTATTTATTATTGCCTTTCGGCTAATAACCGTTATAATTGATAGAGTTTTACACCGGAACAACCGTCATATTCGGGCAGTTGAACGGAAATCAATTCAGAAGTGGATGTAGGAACATTTTTACCTACAAAATCCGCTCTTAAAGGTAATTCCCTGTGACCTCTGTCAACAAGAATTGCAAGTTGAATACTTGACGGTCTTCCCATGCTGAAAATTGCTTCAATAGCCGCTCTTACGGTTCGACCGGTAAAAAGAACGTCATCCACAAGGACAATATCTTTTCCGGTAACATCAAATACCGTATCAAGCGGGGAGACCTCGGGCAATTCGTGAACCTCTGTTAAATCATCCCGATAATGTTTGATGTCTAACTCTCCCACAAAAATGCTTTTATGCTCAATGTTTTCCATATTTCGGGCAATCATTTTAGCTAAGGGCACACCGCGTCTCTTGATACCGACAAGGGCTAAATTGTCGGTTCCCTTATTTTTTTCGATTATTTCGTGAGCAATACGCACTAAAGAGCGTTTAAGCGCGGCTTCATCCATAATTTCAGCTTTGAATTCCATAATTACCCCAAAAAAATCACCTTGACGCAAGGGGGCGACAAGGTGTGATGTGTTCTGAAAACCTTATAGACCTCTCGGGATCAATTTAAAAGTTATTTTTAATAATTCTAATACAATTTGTTCTGTTTGTAAAGTACTAAATTAGAAAAAAGTCGAAAAAAATCGATAATTACAGCATATATACGCCGGATTCCAGTTCAACAATCTCTCTGTCGTTGGTTTTTATATATCTGTAAACGGGTTCGTCAAATGTTTTATAATCCGCAACGGAAAAATCTTTTAAATTAACTGTCCGAATTTTGCAGGATTGATAGTTACAAATATAAAGTTTATTCTCATACGCACTTATAGAAACCGGATTTAAAAATGCGGTAGATGTATCCCCGCCGATTCGCAGTACGATTTTTTCGGTTGTGGGAGAATATCTGATAATGCAGTTGTTCTCCGGAACTACACACCAGATGTATTTGCCCTCGGGAACAACACCGCTTACGGGACAGCCCTTGTACTGTAAATCACCCGTCCAATATAACTCGCCCTTATCATTGAAAAGCCCGATTTCGCCGCTTGTATATGCAATGGCTACGTGTTTATTTGGTAAAACCGCCGCATCACAATAGATAAAGTCGCTTAACTGCTCTGCGATTTTTTCATACTTCTCACCAAACTTGTTGAGAAGATATGCTCCGCGAGTGCTTGCAGTAGGTCTTTCCAACTTAACGTCATAGGTGAAAAAAGAAATTTTTGTTTTACCGCTTTTTAAGGTATCTTTTCTTGCTACGATAATGCCCTTTGAAAATGGGACGATATCCGCAATATCTATGTCCATTATCTTTTTCATGGTTGTTCCTCGCAAGAACCGTTGATTTCTTGAACACGGTAACACAGGGTCATAAGAGAGTCGCCCAAATGCACGTTTTCTACTGCAACATCTTTGTATTTACGTACAAAGTCATACTGAGTGAAGTTCCAAAAACCCTTAATCCCCAATGAAACGAGCTTGTCCGTGTTTTCTGCCGCATATTCCGCGGGAATACAAAGGATTGCAACAACGGGCTTTTCTTTTAAGCAGAATTCTTCTAAATCATCCGAACTCTTAACAATTCTGCCGCCTACATTTGTGCCTATGACCGCAGGATTGTTGTCAAAAATACCAATCAAATCAAAACCGCGGTTTTCAAAATTAATATGCGTGGCAATGGCGTGACCTAAATTACCGGCACCAATCATAATTGCTTTTGTTTTATTGTTTAAACCTAAAATCGAACCGATTTCATTATAGAGTTGCTCAATATTATAACCGTAGCCCTGTTGACCGAAACCGCCGAAGCAGTTAAGATCCTGACGTATTTGGGAAGCAGTGAGTCCCATTCTTGCGGAAAGTTCTTTTGAGGAGATTCTTACAACACCTAAATCTTTCAACTCCTCAAGATATCTGTGATAGCGGGGAAGACGCTTTATAACGGGAGTCGAAACCTGGTGATTATTTTCTTTCATAACAATCTATCCTTTAAAGTGTTTTTAATGTTTCCATCACGTAGTTACCGAATTCCTCGCAGGTGCAGCCTGTGTCACGTCCTGTGATGGTCATTTTCTTTTCAGTGATCATACAAATATCAAGTGCTTTCTCAAGTTTGTCGGCTTCTTCCTGTTTGCCGATGTGTGAAAGAAGGAGTACGGAGGCTCTGAGCATGGAGCAGGGGTCTGCGTATTTGCCGCGACCCTCTTTTACCATGCGGGGGGCGGAGCCGTGAATAGCCTCAAACATAGCATAATTCTTTCCTATGTTTGCACTGCCCGCAGTACCTACGCCGCCCTGGAATTCAGCGGCTTCGTCGGTGATAATGTCACCGTAAAGGTTGGGGAGAACAAATACCTTGAAGTCCGTTCTGCGCTTTTTATCAACAAGTTTCGCTGTTGTAATATCAACATACCATTCATCCGTAATGATATCGGGATAATCCTTTGCAATTTCCTTGCAGAGATTAAGGAATTTACCGTCGGTTGTTTTGATGATGTTAGCCTTTGTTATAATGGAAACTCTTTCCTTTTTGTTGTTTCTTGCATATTCATAAGCGAGTTTTGCAATACGCTCGGTACCCTCCGTTGTTGTAACAACAAAGTCAAATGCCAATTCGCCGTCAACATCAACACCTTTTGAACCAACGGCATAAGCACCCTCAGTGTTTTCGCGGAAGAATGTCCAATCGATACCTTCCTCGGGTATTTTAACGGGACGTACATTTGCAAACAAATCGAGAGCCTTTCTCATTGCTACGTTTGCGCTTTCGATGTTTGGGTAACCGTCTCCCTGTTGGGGAGTTGTTGTAGGACCCTTGAGAATAACATCGCAGGATTTAAGTTCTTCCATAACATCGTCGGGAATGGCTTTCATAACCTTTGCTCTATTTTCAATGGTAAGGCCGTCAATGTATTTGAAAACGATTTTACCGCTTTCAACATCGTCTTTAAGAATGAATTTGAGTACCTCTGCGGATTCTTTTGTGATAATCGGGCCGATGCCGTCGCCGCCGCAAACACCGATAACTATTTTGTCAAGGGACTTAAAATCCTTGAAATCTTTTGTGGCTTTGATTTTTTGATTTCTTTCGTCCTGCTCAATAAGAAGCTGTTTGAATTTATTAAGGGCATTTTCAATTTGCATTTCGTTCATTATTTATTTTCCTCCTTGGTGTAGTCAAGCAATCCGCCGGCTGTAAGAATATCAATCTGTCTTTCGGAAACATCGCAAACAAGTTTGTATTCTTCGTTTTTGGCAATGTTTTTAAGTGTAATTTCTTTGCCTGCTTTAAGTTCGGCTTTGATTTTGGGAAAAACAAGTTCATCGCCTACGGAAATCTTGTCATAATCTTCTTCGTTAACAAAGTTGAGAGGAAGAATACTTGCATTTACAAGGTTTGCCTTGTGGATTCTCGCAAAAGATTTGGTAATAACCGCTTTAACGCCGAGATAAAGGGGAACAAGTGCAGCATGCTCTCTTGAGGAGCCCTGTCCGTAGTTGTTACCGCCGATAATAATTCCCGAACCCGCTTCCTTGCAATGCTCTGCAAAGTTTTCGTCACATTGACGGAAACAGAACTGTGAAAGGTAGGGTATGTTTGAACGGTAGGGGAGAATCTTTGCGCCTGCGGGCATAATGTGGTCGGTTGTAATATTGTCCTCAACCTTGAGAACTGCCTTTGCGGAAATTGAATCTGCAAGGGGAGAGGTCTTGGGGAAGGGCTTGATATTGGGACCGTAGTAAACCTCAACGGCAGCGGCTTCTTCCTTTGTTTCGGCGGGCATTTCAATCATATTATCGTTTACAATAAATGATTTGGGGAGAGTTACGGAAATGTCATCTTTCAAAGTTGTCGGGTCTGTGAAAACACCCGTAATTGCGGATGCGGCGGCTGTTTCGGGGCTTACAAGATATACCTTGCCGTCGGCAGTACCGCTTCTGCCTTCAAAGTTTCTGTTAAAGGTACGCAAGGAAACACCGGAGGTACAGGGGGATTGACCCATACCGATACAGGGACCGCAAGCACTCTCAAGAATACGCGCACCGGCATCAATCATATCGGCAAGTGCGCCGTTAAGGGCGAGCATATTAAGAACCTGTTTTGAACCGGGAGCAATACCCAATGAAACAGAGGGATGTACCTTTTTACCCTTGAGAATTTTTGCAACTTTCATCATATCAAGAAGTGAGGAGTTTGTGCAAGAACCGATAAGTACCTGGTCAACCTTAATGTTGCCGATTTCCTCAACGGATTTAACATTGTCGGGCATGTGGGGCATTGCCGCAAGGGGCTTCAGAGAGCAAAGATCAATGTCTATAACTCTTGAATACTGTGCGTCGCTGTCCGGAAGAAGTTCAACCCAATTTTCTTCTCTGCCCTGAGCCTTCATAAACTCGTAGGTTATTTCGTCCGAGGGGAATATGGAAGTAGTTGCGCCGAGTTCTGCACCCATATTTGTAATTGTTGCTCTTTCGGGAACGGAGAGTGTTTTTGCGCCTTCGCCGCCGTATTCAATAACCTTGCCGACGCCGCCTTTAACGCTGAGAATTCTCAATACCTCAAGAATAATATCTTTTGCGGCAACATAGGGGGAAAGTTTACCTGTAAGGTTAACTTTTATAACTTCGGGTACGGTGATATAATATGCGCCGCCGCCCATTGCAACCGCAACGTCAAGACCGCCCGCACCCATTGCAAGCATACCGAGACCGCCACCCGTGGGGGTATGGCTGTCTGAGCCGATAAGAGTCTTACCGGGAATACCGAATCTTTCAAGGTGTACCTGGTGGCAGATACCGTTACCGGGACGGGAAAAACGCACACCGCGTTTTTTACAAACGCTTTGAATGAATTTGTGATCATCCGCATTTTCAAAACCTGTCTGCAATGTGTTGTGGTCAATGTACGCAACAGAAAGTTCTGTTTTTACTCTGTCAATGTCCATAGCTTCAAGTTCAAGATAAGCCATGGTACCGGTTGCATCCTGAGTAAGAGTTTGGTCAATTTTGATACCCACTTCGTTACCGGGAGCAAGTTCACCGTCAACAAGGTGGTTTTTAATGATTTTTTCACATAAAGTGAGACCCATAAGCTAAACCTCCAAAACTTGTTAAAGTTTTTAACAAAGTTCATTGTATTATTTTTTTGCGTTTTTGTCAATCAATAAGTGTAAATATTAATAAATATATAACATAAATATATCTCGACAAATCTTGCACTTTTTTGTTTATTGTGCTATTATATAAAAGTTGTAGTGGCATGATATTCTTAATTCGTTTTTTTTCGGTTATACTAACAATCGGTGATTGATTTATGTATAACGAACAGTATAAATATCTTGCTTTTACGGCACCTAACCCAAACGATGATGAAAACGGTAGTTCAGAAGAAACCGAGGTTGCTTCCGATAGAACGGATCAGGAACATGACGGCAGCGTAACAATTTGTCATAACAATAAATATATTCACTGTTTAACCGTCATCGGACAAATTGAGGGGCATTATAATCTCCCGCAAAATACCAAGGTTACAAAATACGAACATATTATTCCACGTCTTGTAGCAGTGGAAGAAAATGACGATATCTCCGGTCTTTTACTGATACTCAATACTGTGGGCGGAGATATTGAGGCAGGTCTTGCCATAGCGGAACTTGTAGCCGGTATGAGTAAACCCACCGTGTCATTGGTTCTCGGAGGAAGCCATTCAATCGGTATTCCCTTGGCAGTCAGTACAAATCATTCCTTTATTGTACCTACTGCATCGATGACCGTACATCCCGTAAGAATGAACGGGCTTATTATCGGTGTTCCTCAATCACTTTTGTATTTGAAGAAAATGGAAGAACGGGTTTTGGAGTTTGTTACAAGGAATTCAAAAATCAGCGCTGAAAGATTCAAAGAACTGATGCTTAACAACGAACAGCTTGTAACTGATTTCGGCACCGTTTTAGACGGCGGAGAGGCTGTTGGGGAAGGGTTGATTGACGAAATAGGAGGGCTTTCCGATGCTCTCGGCTATATAGATAAGTTATGTGATTAACGGAGGTACTATGGAAGTTTTAAAAGCCTTGATCCTTGGCATAATACAGGGCATTACGGAGTTTTTACCCATATCGAGCAGCGGACATTTGTCCCTGTTTAGATATTTTTTTAATGTTGAAGCCGATACTGCAGGATTATTTTCTGCAATGTTACATATCGGCACTTTGGTTGCTATTCTGTTAATGTTTTATAAACCTGTTTATGAACTTTTTGAAGAGTTCTTTTTGTGCATCAAAGATATTTTCAGCGGCAAATTCACCTTTAACCTGAAGAAAATGTCCGCTACAAGAAGAATGTTGTTTATGTTTGTTATATCCTGTATTCCGTTGCTTTTCCTGCTCATTCCCACGGGAAAGGATACCGTTTTAATGGATTCCGTAGATGTTTTTTCATCGGACGACAGTCTTTTGGCAGAGGGTATCTGTTTTATGGTAACGGGTTTCTTGCTTGTTCTCGGAACAACACTAAACAGCAATTACAAGAAAATGAAAAATGTTTCGCCCGCTTCTGCACTTGCTATCGGTGTAGCACAGTTTTTTGCGGCATGCTTCCCCGGTATTTCCCGTTCGGGTTCAACTATTTCCACCGCTCTCGCTTGCGGAGTTTCTAAGAAAAACGCGGTTAGATATTCATTTATTTTGTCAATACCCGCAGTTCTTGCAAGCGGACTTGTTGAGTTCAAAGACGCAATGGAGGCAGATGTTATAATACCTGTTTTACCGCTTGTTGTGGGTGTAGTTGCTTCAGCGGTTGTAGGTGTTTTTGCAATTAAAATTTTACAGATTATACTTAAAAAGGACTTATTTAAGTACTTCGGATTTTATTGCCTTGCACTTGGATTTATAGTAACTATAGTAAGTGCAATAGGAAAAATATAAGGAGGGATTACTGTGGCACAAACTAAAAAGAAAAGTTCATCAAACAAGAAAAAGACTAACACAAAAACTGCCGCCAAAAACTCACTTTTTAACAGCCAACACAAGCAAATTGCGTCATTAGTAGGATGCTTTTTTGCTTTGTTTATGGGTGCGGTTGTATTTATAGACGCAGGTAGCCTTTGGGGAATGTTTCGTAATCTCTTTTTCGGTTTGTTCGGTTTAACCGCTTTTGTGTTGCCTTTTTTCATTCTATTTGTCTCCATTGTTGCGGCAATGGGCAAGGATTCAAAAAAGTACAAGCAAAAGGTTACGGAAAGTTTTGTAATTTTCGTTTTGCTTGTTGCATTTTTACATATTGTTAATGTTGAACCCGAGCTAACATACGGTGAACAAATTGTAAAAGCATACAGTATTTTTAAAGAGTACGACGGTACGGGGATGCATTACGGCTATGGGGTATTCGGTGCTTTAGTGGGAGGATTGCCCCTCTTAATGACTGCCGGAAACAAACTTGCAGCGGGAATTGTTGTAGTTCTTGTTTTGTTGGCACTCCTTATGCTTTTCACAGGCACCACCGTATTGAAACTTATTTCATCTTTGAAAAGACCTGCCGAAGTTGCGGTGGATTATGCAGAAGAAAAAATGGAGGATTTTAAGGAAACCTACGAAACCGTAAGTGAAGATATTCACGAGAGACGTGCACGTAATGCGGAAAAACGCAGAAAAAAAAGTTTGCAACAAATTGACCTTGATGTACCTATTGATGATGATAAGAAAGTAGAAGATAAAGGTATTGAGCCTATCTTGGACACACCTGCAAATGAGCCTGTTGAAGAAATTGAGTTATTGGGCGAATTTGAGGAAGAACCTCCCACGGAAGTTCCCTCATTGGATGAAATATTCAATAACCAGACTATTGCCGAAACACATTTTGAAGAAGTCCTTGATGCAGTTGAAAAAGAAACCGAAGAAGTGAAAGATGCTGTTTCTTTTGATGACGGTTTTGAGGAGAATGATGTTGAGAAAGAAACTATCGCTCCCGAAATTGTCTATGAATTGCCGCCCCTCGATTGTTTGGACAGGCCAAAAGGAAACGGCAATGCGGGCAATGGGGAGGAATTACGTCAAAGAGGGGAGACCATTGTTAAAACTCTCAAGAGTTTCGGTGTTGGAACACGTATTGTTGATATTTGCCAGAGTCCCTCAGTCACAAGGTTTGAACTTCAGCCCGACCCGGGTGTGAAAATAAGTAAGATAACGGCACTTTCCGATGACATTGCAATGAACCTTGCTGCATACGGCGTAAGAATTGAAGCACCAATACCCAATAAAAATGCGGTGGGCATTGAAGTTCCGAATTCGGAAAAAGCAATGGTAACACTTAGGGAAATTCTCGAAAGTCCCGCATTTAAAAACTCAAAATCAAAACTTAATGTTGCTTTGGGACGGGATATACAGGGTGAAGCCACCTGTGCCGACCTTGCAAAAATGCCCCACTTGCTTGTTGCAGGTACCACCGGCTCAGGTAAATCCGTATGTCTCAACACAATGATAGTAAGTTTGCTTTATAACGCTAAACCTGATGAAGTAAAACTTATAATGATTGACCCAAAAAAAGTTGAATTTACCGTTTATCGTTCTATACCCCATCTCCTTGTTCCCGTAGTTGCTGACCCGAGAAAAGCCGCCGGTGCTCTTTCATGGGCTGTTGCGGAAATGGACAAGAGATATGCTCTTTTTGCAGATAACGGAGTAAGAAATTTACAGGGCTATAACAACTATGCCGTGGCAGAGGGACTTCCTAAAATGCCCCAAATAGTTATAATCATCGACGAGTTGTCCGACTTGATGATGGCGGCTTCCAATGAGGTTGAGGATTCTATTTGCCGATTGGCTCAAAAAGCACGTGCGGCAGGCATGCATCTTATTGTTGCAACCCAAAGACCCTCCGTTGATGTTATCACGGGTCTTATTAAAGCAAATATTCCCAGCCGTATCGCTTTTGCCGTTAAATCACAAATCGACTCCCGTACCATTATAGATACACAGGGTGCGGAAAAACTTTTGGGTAACGGTGATATGCTCTACTGTCCTGTGGGACTTTCAAAGCCGGTGCGTGTTCAAGGCTCCTATGTTTCCGATGAAGAAATAGAACGTGTCATTGATTTTGTAACTTCCCAGGGCGAAGTTAAATATGATGATGCAGTAATGAAAGAAATCGAACAGAAAGCGGCTCAGGAGGGTAAAAAGAAATCCTCTGCCGTTGAGACCGATAATGTAGGTACGGGCGATTATGAAGACGAAATGTTCCCCAAAGCAGTTGAAGTTGTTGTTGAAGCAGGTATGGCTTCCACAACACTTTTACAGCGTAAACTGAAACTCGGTTACGCAAGAGCCGCGAGAATTGTTGATGAACTTTCCGAAAAAGGAATAATAGGACCCTTTGAGGGAAGTAAACCCAGAAAGGTGCTTATTACCAAGGAACAGTGGTATCAAATGCAGGCGAATTCCTCAATGTCGGTGCCTAAACAACTCTCTGTTGATGATATACCATTAAACAATGCCGCACCCGATGAGGCGGAAACAACTTCTGCCGAAGAACCCAACTATTTCGGTTCTGCGGTAAATAATGCTAATTATGACGTTGAGGAATAAATATGGACATTTTTGTTGAGTATTTGGATGGGGATTATGCCGTTTGCCGTTTGCCCGATAGGGCGGGGAATTTAATTCGTCTTCCCTTAAAAGAACTTCCCAAGGGTACTGCACCATTGAAAGTGATTTCCGTAAGAGATAACGGCAGTTTCGTCTTAAATGAATATGCAAGGGAATTAAGAATGAAAAGAATAACCGAGTATATGAGATATAAAAGGTATACTTTTAATATGAATTCTTGAATCAAGCATATTTTATGGGAAATATTTATAAAAAAGTATTGCATTTTTTGTAAAATGGTGATATACTTTTTGAGCAAAAACTCACGCAGGGTAGATTGTACGTGCCGTGTGCACCGAAGGGTGTGGTGTGTATGAGTCGAAACTTTGCGGCGGTTTAACAAAAAGGAGGACAAAATTATGTCAGTCGTTTCAATGAAACAATTACTCGAAGCAGGTGTTCATTTCGGACACCAAACAAGAAGATGGAACCCCAAAATGGCTCCTTACATCTTTACTGAAAGAAACGGTATCTATATCATCGATCTTCAGAAGACCGTAAAGAAGCTTGAAGAGGCTTACACCTTCATCAACCAGATCGCTCATGAGGGCGGCGAAGTTCTTTTCGTAGGTACCAAGAAACAGGCTCAGGATTCCATTAAGGAAGAAGCAGAGCGTTGCGGTATGTCTTACGTTAATGCTCGTTGGCTCGGCGGTATGCTTACAAACTTCAACACAATCCAGAAGAGAATCAAAAGACTTGCTCAGCTCAACGCTATGGAAGCTGACGGCACTTTTGAACTTCTCCCCAAGAAAGAAGTTATAAAGCTCAACCTCGAAAGAGAAAAACTTGAAAAATTCATGGGCGGCATTACTGAAATGAAGAAAATGCCCGCAGCAATGTTCATTGTTGACCCCAGAAAAGAAAGAATTGCAGTTCTCGAAGCAAAGAAACTCGGTATTCCGATTGTTGCCATCGTTGATACAAACTGCGATCCCGACGAAATCGACTATGTAATTCCCGGTAACGACGATGCAATCCGTGCAGTTAAACTTATTGCCGGCGCAATGGCAGATGCAATCATCGCAGGCCGTCAGGGTGAGCAGACAGTTGCAGAAGAAACAGCAGAAGAAGCAGAAGAAACTGTTGAAGTTGCAGAATAATTAAAACAAGAATAAGGCGGAAATTTTTTCCGCCTTGATAACTTTATAAAGGAGGAAACACCCATGGCATTTACAGCTCAGGATGTTAAAAACTTAAGAGAAAAAACAGGCGTTGGTATGATGGAGTGCAAAAAAGCACTTACAGAAGCTGACGGTGATATGGATAAGGCTTTTGAAATTCTTCGTGAAAGAGGACTTGCCGCATCCGTAAAGAAAGCAAGCAGAATTGCTGCTGAAGGCGCAATCATTGCTTATACCGATGAAGATACCAAGACAACAGTTCTTCTTGAAATCAACTCCGAAACAGACTTCGTTGGTAAGAATGAAAAATTCCAGGCTTTCGGTCTTGATGTTGCTAAGACAATTGCCGCATCCAAGCCCGCAACGGTTGAGGAACTTTTGGCTCTTACACTCAGCGGTTCGGACAGAACAGTTGAAGAAACACTTCACGATCTCATTCTCGTAATCGGTGAAAACCTCAAAATTCGCCGTTTTGAAATCATGGAAGGCGACGTTGTGACATACATCCACGGCGGCGGCTCGGTAGGTGTTGCAGTTCAGTTTGAAACAAATCTCAGCGACAGGGCAGAATTTGTTGCAATGGGTAAAAACATTGCTATGCAGATTGCCGCAATGTCACCCGAATATCTCAGTAAGGATTGCATTTCCGCTGATGAACTTGAAAAGATGAAATCCATCACAATCGACAGTTCTCTCAACAAACCCGATTCACTTCCCAAGCCCATCCAGAAAATGCTTTTCGACAAAGCATGTGGCGAGAAACTCTTCAGCGATGAAGATATCGCGGCATACGAGGAGAATATGAAGAATCAGTACCTCTTCAATTTCCTTTCAAAAGAGGCGGTTGCAACACTTGTTGAAATTGCTCTTGGTATGAAAGCGGAAATCGTTGAAAACAAAATCTTTGCCGGTGCGGTTCAGGGTCGTATCCAGAAGCAGATTAAAGAAATCTGCCTTCTTGAGCAACCTTTCGTTCGTACAGATCTCTTTGACGGCAATGTTGCAGGTTATGTTGCACAGGTTGCAAAGACAAACGGCGCCGATGTTAAGGTTACAAAGTTCATTCGTCTTGAAAAGGGAGAAGGTCTTGAAAAAAGAGAAGATAATTTTGCTGACGAAGTTGCCAGCATGATGAAATAAGATTTCAATTTAGGCGGCTCTCTTAGGATAGCCGCCTTTTTTCTATATTACAATTTAAGGTTATTTTATAACTATATATATTTTACGGAGGTTTACTTTATGGAAATCATTAAAAGACCCGATGATATGAAAAGAATTACCACGATTGAACTTGCAGAGGCTTTTATAACTGAACAGATTGACAAGATTCGCAAACAGGTAGGGGACAAGAAAGTTCTTCTTGCTCTTTCCGGTGGTGTAGATTCATCGGTTGTTGCGGCACTTCTTATTAAAGCAATAGGCAAACAACTTGTTTGCGTTCATGTAAACCACGGACTTATGAGAAAAGGGGAGAGCGAACAGGTTATTGAGGTTTTTGGGAAACAACTTGATGCCAACCTCATTTACATTGATGCAACAGACCGTTTTCTTGATAAACTTGCAGGTGTTTCCGATCCCGAAACAAAACGTAAAATTATCGGTAAAGAGTTTATTGAAGTTTTCAATGAGCAAGCTCTTAAACTTGATGGTATCTCTTTCCTTGCACAGGGTACAATTTATCCCGATATTCTTGAAAGCGACGGAGTTAAGGCGCACCACAATGTGGGAGGTCTTCCTCCGGAAATGAAACTTGAACTTTGCGAACCCGTAGCCCTTCTTTTCAAGGATGAGGTCAGAGTTGTAGGTTCAGCTCTCGGTTTGCCGGATCAAATGGTTTACCGTCAGCCCTTCCCCGGTCCCGGCCTCGGTGTTCGTTGTCTCGGTGCTATTACAAGGGACAGACTCCAGGCTCTCAGAGAAGCCGATGCAATTCTCAGAGAAGAGTTCGACAAAAACGGACTTGCCGGAAAAGTTTGGCAGTATTTCATCGCTATTCCCGATATCAAGAGCGTTGGCGTTAAGGATTCAAAGCGTTACGAGGGTTGGCCCGCAATAATTCGTGCAATCAATACAACCGACGCAATGAGTGCAACAATCGAAGAAATTCCCTATGCACTTCTTCATCAAATTACAGACAGAATCACTCATGAGGTTGACGGAATCAACCGCGTCCTCTATGACCTCACTCCCAAGCCCATCGGCACAATCGAATGGGAATGATGTCTGAAACGCTGTAAACCCGCATAAATACTGGGTTTCTGCTTTGCGAAAACGCTTCGTGACAACAAAATGACAACATTTTAAGATTATTCAAGAATAAAGAGCTATCTGATTTCTGTTAGAGAAGTCAGATAGCTCTTTTTGGTGTGCTCGGCACGCGTAATAACTTGGCGGTGAAAGTCCGCTACAGGCTTGGCAGTAGGAACTGTTAGCCGAAGACAAGGGCGTCCGCCGTGAGACGGAGTCTGAAAGAAGTCGGATGCGGAGACTTATCACCGACTTAATAACACCAACGCAAGACTTTATCGTGAGAACGAGCGGGTGAGCAAAATCAACGAACGTTTGACTGATGAAAATACTACGCTTCGGGCTGAAAA
>JBJFGF010000002.1:0-1597 GCA_051892415.1 Acutalibacteraceae bacterium
ACGAGGACGAGCGGAACATACTCGGCTACTACTACATTCTCGGGCATTCGCCGGAGGAAACGGCGGAGCACTACCACATCAGCGAAAGCACGTTTTACCGCATTCTCAAGAGCGGCATTGAGCACGCCCGGTTTTACTCTCAAAACGGCGAAAAATCGGCGAAAGTTGACAGTGAATGAGAGTAGGTTGACAGTGAATGAGAGCGGGGAATATGCTATAATAGTACCGTGGGAAAAGGGAAACCGAAAGCCCACCTTTGCTTTTCATTTTTTATAACCTCCGTAGAAGCTCCGTCGCCCGGCGGGGCTTTTTACGTTGGGGAAAAGAGGGAAAAAGATATGCCTTGCAAAAAAGCCAAAAAAGGCGGCAAAAAGAAAAAGCCCTGCTGACGCGGGGCTTTTATCTTAAAGTAAATCAAACGGTGTGAAATTGCAGAAGCAAAGGAACCAGCAGATGATTAGGCAAAAGCGGAGGAAAGAGCGGAGGATTTTCATTTTGTTTACCTCCATTCAGCTTCGCCGTAGGGGGTATATTTGCGGATGAGAAACTCGGCGAAATACTCCCGGGCATCCTTCAATACTTTGTATATTTCGGTTTGGGGGATTTTGCCCTCCTCGCACTGGTAAAGGAAGCAGTCGAAGGACATCAGAAGCTGCCAGGGGTTGCGGATTTCCTGGTTTCCTTCGTAATAGGCGGGGAGTTCTTCGAGCTCGTTAAGCGGGTGGCGCAAGTACCTTTCGCCGTAGGCTTCATTATTGAGGTGGCGAAGGACGCCGTAAACCTTTTTGACGTCAAGAGACGTGCAGGGTCTTCCGGTTATTTTGCTCCACTCGGAAGCAAAAACGAAATAGAGGTCCTTTCCGTTGTAAACGCTGCAATGAAAAGTGTTGCTCCATTCGGAGGCGTTGGCGGCTTTTTCGAGAAACTCTGCGAGCTGGGCGGTGGTCTGGTCGGATACGATGAAACAAGACATAGTATATATTCTCCTTTTAAATAATTTTCTTGACCTCAAAGGAGAATTGCTATATACTATAAATGCAATCAGCTTTGAGGTTTTCTCCTTTCGGGTGGTTGTGCTTGGCGTTCCGTTCTCTGTTTGGCGATGGAGGAAACGGGCGCCTTTTCTATTTGTTAATGTCAGCACGGATTAGCTGTTTAACATATCCGGCTTTATTTGGAACGCTTTCAAGCTTTGCTATTATGTCAGCATCTGTATTTTTGTTTAAGTCAATTTTGAATTGCTTCATTGTTTTATCATAATAGCGGCGCTTGACTTCGTTCGAGGTGTGGGTTTTTCTTTTGGGTTTATCTGTACTTTCTATTGTTTTTCGCTCCTTTCTTCTCTTGACTGACTACATGTTAACATACTCGTACGGATATGTCAAGCGTTTTTTGAAAAAAGTTTAAAAAATTTTTGAGAGGCGGAAACACGGCCCAGGTAAAGACGGGATAGGGCCGGCAGCACAGGAACACAATCAAACAAATACATATAATAGGCATAGGAAAACATTATTTCTCTATATTACTAAATACTCTATTATCCATTTTATAGACTGCGATGATGCGGTCTTTTTTTATATTTGCAAACTCTTTTTTT
>JBJFGF010000003.1:0-1594 GCA_051892415.1 Acutalibacteraceae bacterium
GCGGGTTTCGGGGCGCAGCCCTGAACCAGTCACGTAGCGCTAGCGGAGTGTATACTGGCTAAATATGTTACGGCGGAGTAACACTTAATAAAAGTGCTTCATGTGACAGGGGAAAATGCAGCTACAGGGCGTAAGGGAGAAAATGGGAGTTACGGTGATATGACGCCTCCTCGCTCACTCGGTCGCTGCCGCTCCTGCCGTTCGGCTGCGGCGGGCGTTACCTGCACACGGATAAGAGCAAAGGCATACGGCATGACAGGCAGGGCAAAAAAAGGATACGGCGCTGCCGTTTTTCCATAGGCTCCGCCCCCCTGACAAGCATCACGAAATCTGACGCTCAAATCAGTGGTGGCGAAACCCGACAGGACTTAAAGATACCAGGCGTTTCCCCCTGGTGGCTCCCTCGTGCGCTCTCCTGTTCCTGCCTTTCGGTTTACCGGTGTCATTCCGCTGTTATGGCCGCGTTTATCTCATTCCACGCCTGACACTCAGTTCCGGGTAGGCAGTTCGCTCCAAGCTGGACTGTATGCACGAACCCCCCGTTCAGTCCGACTACCGCGCCATGCAAGGTAACTATCATCTTGAGTCCAACCCTTACAGACACAACAATTCGCCAGTGGCGGTAGCCATTGGTAACTTGGTATACGAGAGGTCTTGAAGTATGGGCCTTAGAGAGGCTACACTGGAAGAACAGTTTTGGTTTCTGTGGTCTCGTATACCCAGTTACCTTCGGAAGAAAGAGTTGGTAGCTCTGAATTCCGGCAAACGAACCACCGTTGGTAGCGGTGGTTTTTTTGTTTGCAAGGCAAGAGACTACGACGAGACCGGTATAATAACAAGAAGATATTTACAAAAATCACGCCAGCAAATAACATTCGAACAACCCAGTTACATGAGAAAAAGCAAAGATGCAATCATCAATTATAATCAGCATAATCCTTCTAATATTATTGTTATTTTTTATCATGGCAAATAAAGAAAAAGAACGGAAATTAAAAGCCTTATCTTTGGAAATAGAAAAAATACAAATTGAAACGTCAGAAGAAATGGAACTCTTCAAATCAAAGATTCATTCATCCAATACAAACACTTTAAATGTCATAAACAAAAAAATAAAAGAAAATAATAAAACAGAAAAACACGAATGGATGCCAGAAGAGCTTTATCGTATATCATGCAACTCACTAACACTCGCTTTAATAGCCCGCCACGCAATACGTCTCGCAATGGAAGGTGATGAAAATAAATACCTGACAGACAAAATCGATAATGATATAACGAGTTTATTTGATGAAATAATGGATATGCGAGACATTTCTATTGATAAATACAAATCACACGACAAAACATCAAATAAACAAAAATCCATTGAATCAGAATTATCTAACGCAATAAACAAAATAAACGAATTAGAATCCGAAAATGAAAAGCTACTAATCAACCTTAACGCCCTAAAAAGAGAAAGGAAACTTGACATCTTATATTCACGCTTCAAATCATTCACCCTAAGCAAACCCACAGATCATTTACCATAACGCGTCATTACGCGCACCGCTCAGACGGCCTGAGCGCGTTTCTGACGGGAAACCGGTAA
>JBJFGF010000004.1:0-1550 GCA_051892415.1 Acutalibacteraceae bacterium
CTAGTCTTTTGTAAAACTCGAAAACCCGTTGAAAATACTGGATTTTATGAGGTATTAACTACTGATTTTTCTCCAGTTTTTTGCTATAATTGAAGTGACCAAACAACAAGAACAGCAAAAAACAGGAGAAAAAATCATGCGAAATGAATGCGTGCAAATGTCCCTGGAGGACATCTACAACGATGTTTCAAAATCCATGGAGAATCAGAAACCAGCGCTTATAGAATTGCTGGAAACCCATATTGATTTTGAAACGATTATACCCGTAAGCTTCTACAACGCATTTTACCAACGGTATGGCAGAAGTCATATCTACCATTTAGAAAGCTTTGTTCGCTCCCTTGTGTTGCAGAAGCTGTTAGGTATCTCAACGGATGCACTTTTACTTTCCATTTTGAAGCTTAGTGGCGAGCTTCGGGAATTCTGTGGGTTCACCAAGGTCCCGGATGCTTCTCAGCTCTCACGGTTCAAAAGCTGCCATTGTGAGCACCTAAAAAATATGTTTGAAGCATTGGTCGACTTAACTGACCCAATTTGCCGCAAAATAAATGCGAAAAAAGCAGATTATCTTGTCTACGATACTACCGGAATCGAATTGCCTGTTGCTGAAAATAATCCAAAATTCTTCAATACCAAATTGAAAGAAGCCAAACGATACGCCAAGGGCAATCCTGACTACGATCCTTATCGGGGTGTCTACAACCTCCTGCCCGATGCGTCCGGTACAAACCCGGATGCCCGTCAGCAGTATATAAACGGTCATTTTTGCTATGCTCTGAAAATGGGTGTCCTAACAAACGGACTGGGTATTACCAGACATATCGAATTCTTTGACGAAGATTTCAAAATGAAACACCCGGAAATTGTTGAGAAAAAGACGGATTCACCGGATAAGGACAAGGAAATCGGAGATTCTGTTTCCCTGAAGCCTTTCCTTTCGGACTTCTTTGCCGCGCATCCGAAGCTGTCTTACAAAACCTTTTTGGGAGATTCTGCTTTCGATTCCTACGACAACTACTCTATGCTTAAAAATGAGTTCCATTTTGATAGAGCCTGCATCCCCATGAACGCAAGAAACTCAAAAACCTCTGACGCCCAGTTTAATGCACACGGAACGCCTGTTTGCCCGTTGGATGGCAGCGAATTCAAATTCCTGGGCAAATCCGGCGGTAAAAACCGTTCCCCTCGCTTCAAGTGGGTGTGTCCGAAATCTGTGCAGTGCGGCTCAAAACGTATTTGCTGCTGTGAAACGCCTTGCACCGCATCCACCTACGGCAAATGCGTGTACACTTATCCGGACAAGGACTTTCGCCTTTACCCTGGTATTCCCAGAGATACCCCTCACTGGGACAATCTATACCGGCACAGAGTTGTCGTTGAGCGCACCATTAACCTGATGAAAGACACCTTTGTGCTGGATTCAAGAAAGTCTTTCCGCTCTGTTTCTGCCAAAGCGGATACATACCTATGCGCCATTACACAGTTGATTGGTGTGCTGTTGGCAGATTCTATCCACAAGTTAAGCCTGTTCAAAAGCTTGCGAAAACTCA
>JBJFGF010000005.1:0-1529 GCA_051892415.1 Acutalibacteraceae bacterium
AATACGGTTTAAGTCGGTGAAACGTTATGTTTTGTCGGCTTTTTTGTACCCTTTTGGGGGTGGTTAAAATCTGCGTTAGAATTTTTTAAAACCTGCAAAAAACTTGCAGGTTTGGCGTTTACAATGGCTGGGCTTAATGAGTAGATACTTTAGGCAGATTGCACAAAAATTAAAGAGGTGGGTTGTTTTTTGCAAAAAAATTCAGGGATATAAAGTGAGGGGGATAGAAGTATTTATTATTTAGTGAGTATTCTTGCCATATGAATACCCATTACGGAAGCCATCATCAGTCCGCGCGTCCAACCGCTTGCGTCGCCTAAGCAGTATAAGTTTTTTACCGTTGTGCTAAGGTCGTCGTTCAGTTGAATTTTATTGCTGTAAAACTTAAGTTCCGGGGAATACAGCAGGGTTTCTTTTGCTGCAAAGCCGGGCACGACCTCGTCCACCGCCTTCATAAAATTAATAATACCTATCATTGCCCGATAGGGCATTGCCGCAGTAATATCGCCGGCAACTGCATCGGGCAGTGTGGGTTTAAGATTGGAGCGTGAAAGCTCCTTTTGCCAGGTACGTTTTCCGTCGAGAATATCTCCGAAACGTTGCACTAAGATGCTTCCTGCCCCAAGCATATTTGTCAGATCACCTATTTTCTTTGCATACGCAATGGGTTGATTAAAAGGTTGGGTAAAATTCTGAGAGCATAGAATAGCAAGGTTTGTATTATCGGATTTTTTGTCCTTAAAGCTATGTCCGTTTACCACAGCAAGGTTATCGTCATAGTTTTCTTGCGCAACGTAACCACCGGGATTCTGGCAAAAAGTGCGAACTTTGTCTTTGAACGGATTCGGATAGCCTATCAATTTCGATTCGTAAAGAACGTTGTTGACTTTTTCCATTATTTCATTGCGTACTTCTACTCTAACGCCAACGTCAACCGTGCCTGCCGCATGAGCAATGTTGTGCCGTGAGCATAGCCTTTCCAGCCAGTCTGCGCCTCGCCTGCCTGCGGCAATTATAACCCGATCGGAGAAAATTTTCTCTGCGCCGTTCTCGCCTGAAATAATTACTCCGTTACATATGCCGTTTTCAGACAGTATATCCGTACATTCGGTGTTAAACAGTATCTCAACACCGTTTTCAATCAGATGTTGTTCTATCGCAAAATAGATCTGTTGAGCTTTTTCTGTTCCTAAGTGGCGTATAGGACAATCTACAAGTTTTAAGCCTGCCTTTATAGCTCGTTTACGGATATCTTTAATCTCGTCTGTGTGTTCAATACCCTCAATCTTATTGTCTGCGCCGAACGAGAGGTAGATTTTGTCGGCGTAATCAATCAGGTTTTGAGCGCATTCCGCACCTATTAGGTCAGGGAGGTCACCGCCGACCTCGTAATTTAAGGAAAGTTTTCCGTCGGAAAATGCGCCTGCTCCTGAAAAGCCTGTTGTTATTCTACAGGGGGTACACGATACACATTTGCCTGTTGTCGATTTGGGACATTTGCGTTTTTCTACGGCTAATCCTTTTTCAAT
>JBJFGF010000006.1:0-5521 GCA_051892415.1 Acutalibacteraceae bacterium
AGAATTGTATATTCGGTAGGCGCCGAGATTTCAACAGAACCGCTTGCAGTTCCGGAATAAGCCGCTTTAAGCTCATCCGATGCGACTATACGATAACTTACGTTAACCGAAGAATCCGCAGGATTTATCGTTCCGAGACTTCTTGTAAAAGTCTTTGCAGAAATACTCTGTCCGTCTGTAGGCTCAACGCACACCGCTTCCCACCCCTCAATCTGAGTAGAGATAAAATTTTGTTTTTGTTCTAAATTGAAAAGTTTAATAGTAACAGCGGAAGACGATGCGTCGAATATGTAATTCTCGTTACCGCTGACGGTTACGCTTGCGCTCTGAAGTCTTTTCGCGTAATCAACGCTTGCAACCGCATAAGCTCCGGGATTACTGCGTGACGTAACGGTCAGTTCAATCTGTTCGCCGAAAGCCGCTTTACAAGTTACGGTTGCGGTAAGCGCGCCGTCTGAAGTAGGCGTTACGGTTACGTAATTGTCAATGTCTTTGCCGGTAGCCCATTCGCTGTCCGGATTTTTAAAAGCGATTGCCCAATCTACTTCTTTGTTTGTCGCGTCCGCCGGGGTTATCGTGGCGGTAAAAAGCTGAGACATATTCCCGTCTTCGTCGGCGGCAGCCGTTCCTGCCGATAACAACATTCCGTTTGCGACAATCTGGTCTATAATAAGACCGGAATCGGGTTTAACGTCGTCGGGATTTTCAATGGGTTCTTCGACCTTCTTTTTAAACTTATCCCAGTCCGTGAAGCCCTTCGAGGGAATCGCGATAGCGATTGTTGCAAGCAGTAAAATTATCAGGATAGAACATAATACCTTTACGCCTGCGTTGTTAGAAGATTTTTTACTCATTTTTTAGATGCTCCTTTCCCATTTTTAGCGGGTACACATTTTTTAGCGGTTTTAGTTTTCGCACCGGGCGCTACTGTTGTTTCTCTTACAGTTCTTTTAACGCCCTTCGAATTCTGATAGGTTGTAATAACCGTTTTTGATACCGGCGTAAACGCCGTGGATGCCGGGGTATTGGCCGCCGGCGCTTTCTTTTTTGTTTGTAAATTCTTTTCCATACTCAACATTCTTTCATAGTTTTGTTTTGCAGCCTTCTCGATATTAGGAAAACCGCAAGACATTTGCTGTTTTAAAAATTCTTTTTGGTTTTCCCAGGCCGTTTTCTGATTATACATTTTTGCTCCTGTTATTATTTTTTGATTGATTTGTTGCTTGTTGCTACTTTTTATTTTTTTTTAACTACCACCTTCCTTTTATCCGAGTGTGATATCACACGTTGCGGAAAAATTATTATCTGCCACTGACGTCGCCGTCAGTCTCCAGTAAGTTTTGTATTTTATGCCGTATTTAAAGTACTGCTTTGCTGTAACGACACAGAGAAATCCGTCCGGTTCGAGCTCGATATAAACAACGCCGTCTTCAAGTTTTTCTTTGACTCTCCGGCAAAGCCACGACGTCATTTTGTCTTCAATCAGACTTAACGTCCATACCGCATCCTGACACGCTTCGGGCGGATTTACCGTAAAAATCAAAGTTACGCTATCGCCTTCGGCAGCAAGTGCGATGCTATCCGTATCGGGACTGACAACGCTTGCCGGAAACACGCATAAAGAAATAATTAAGAAAACGATAACGACTATGTATTTCATACGGTGATTTTTTCGCCCGGGCATCGAAGCAAAAGAAAAAGATGCCCGGGCATTTTAGGGGGTAACTATATGCGTGAAAAAATCCAGTTCCATATTATTTCTAAACTTTCGGGGAAAGTCTGCCCGGATAAGGCCGAATAAACTCCGCCGATTGCCAGAAAAGCAAGACAAACAAGCAAGCCCACCGAAATTATAAAAGATATAAAACTTAACAGGATTTTTTTCATTTTCTCGATTTGTTTTGCCCGGTTCCCCGGCGGACACCACTCCGCCGGGCAGGCAAAGGAGGTTTATGGAATAAATAATCAGCAATACTGATATTTATAGTCGTCTTCATTCCGACGCGGCAGATTTCTATACGGCAAACGTTGTATTGTTTTAATTTCAACGTAAAGACCGCTGTCAAAAGCTATTGCTTCGGCAATCTGGATTGCTTCTTCGTCATCCCGGGCCTTAATTATTTCCGGATGACGTCCGATAAAAGTTATTTTGTATCTCATTTTCTTTCCGTCCTTTATGTTTAGTATTTATTTGACAAAAAGTAAATTGCTGGTTTACAATTTTATATTATAATCAACTATTGGTTTACTTGTCAACCATCAATTTACTTTTTTTGTTAAAATCTAACTATCAAAAGAGGTAAATATGGATTTCACGCACAGGTTTAACCAAATCCTTAAAGAAAATCACATAAATCAAGCAAAACTTGCCGATGATTTAGGCGTTTCGCGCCAGGCGATAACTAATCTAAAAAACGGCGCAAGTCTACCGTCTTTATACTTGCTATTTAATATTTGCAAGTATCTTGACGTATCGGCGGACTATCTTTTAGGCCTCTCTGATTATTGATTTAAGGTTCATTCCGCATATATTTGACAAGCAGTGAATCGTATGGCAGTTTTTAACGACCGTTTCAACGAATATTTGTCCGCCAACAAGGTTAATTTGTCTGCTCTTGCGGATTATTGCGGCATAAGCAAGTCGAATATATCTAACTGGCGCAAGGGCGATAACGTACCGTCCGTTGAAGTTCTAACAAAAGTTTGCAAGTATCTTGACGTATCGGCGGACTATCTTTTAGGCTTGTCCGATTATTGATTTAAGGTTCATTCCGCTTGACATGCGGTGTATTTTGTTTTAATATGTGTTTCAAGAAGTGCTTAGGGACTGCCCGAAGGGATTGTGTCCCGTTGCAGTGCTGAAATCACTTTTGTGATTTACCGGGCGCACTTCTTATTTTTTTTACCTTCTCAAAGTCCTTTTCGCTTAACTTCCAGCCTTTTTTTACGTTTCCAAATCGATTTACCTTGTCAATTTCGGATGTTTTTTTCATATAAACCGGTTTTTTATCTTCCGGGTTTGGGTTTACTTCTAAACGTATTTTTGTTACGCCTTCCCCAACGTCGCTATGCGTTATGCCCAAAAATCTAAATTTATCACCGACTTTTTCATATATATAGGCAGGGTGTCCATTCTTTTTATATTTTCTGAATTCGTTTCGGGTTTGTTTTTTCCGCATAGTTTTTTACTTAAGCTTCTCGCCGGCAATACGATAATTTATTTTTGATATCTCGCTGTCTTCGTTCCTGGCATACTTCTTACAACGCTTCAGAACGCCGGATGCCGTTTTAAGGTCGTGCCAGAACTCTATTACAACGCCATTTTTCAGATATAATCTTGTTTTAGTCATTGCTGCGTACCTCTCTGAACAACTTAACAGCGTTGTCACGTTCCTTTTCCGATACTTCGAGTTCAAGGACCGAATACTTCTTTCCGATAAACTCTGCGAATTTTCTAAACTCTGAGTCTACGTTAAAAATATCGCCGCCGGACAAAAGTTCGCAGCAAGCAAGCAACGCGTTTGTGTTTTGAAAACACCCTTTTGCTATGCCCTTTGCGCAAAGTTCGTCTGCGGCGGCGTTAAGTTCTTCTTTGGTAATGTTCCACTTCGATAAAATGTTTTTCATAATTCTCTCCGGTTTTAGACTTTTTTTGAGTATTTAATTTAATAATATAGCCTTTTTTTGAGTATGTCAAGATAAAAAACGCATTTTTGGTCTAAAATTTCATTGGTGATATTATGAAAAATTTAAAAACCCTTCGTTTAGAAAGAAATTTAACGCAGGCTGAACTTGGAAAACGTATAAATTCTACGCAACGTCAAATAAGTAAATGGGAACTTGGGGTAATCGAACCAGGAATTTCCGATTTAGAAAAACTATCTGATTTTTTTAACGTCAGCATCGATTATTTAGTGGGCCGCGAGTCAGAAGACGGAACTATTATTAAAGACGCCCCCGCGCTTTCCCCGGATGAACAGGAACTTCTTAACGGTTTTCGTCAATTAACGCCGGCCATGAAAGGGCGCATTCTCGGAAATCTTCAGGGCTTATTACAAGCAAGGGAACTTACTACTATATCCGAAAAACATAAATTATGATTGCTAAATTTCGAGGCGAAATTTAGCAGTTTTTTCTGTTATATTTCCGTTATCCTTGTAAGTAATACGACTAAGGATAAGGGAAAATGGAAAAGTTTATTTATGATTTAATTTCAGAAGCCGCCGTACTTGCAGAAAAGCAGACGCTTCTGCTGAATCGCATTATCGGTATCGTTGATATCGGGCCCACCGTAGCGACGTTACGTCGTAACTCATTCAGGATTGTCGGAGGTAAAGCCGTAAACGCAAAAGGTCCTGACGCGAACATTGAAAATTTAACAAAAAATTCTTGCTCGTCTTCTTTTGTCCCCGAACAGGAGGACACTATGGAATACAAATACAAGGGAATCTCTATAAGAAAGCGTTCTGACGGACGCTGGGAAGCACGTAAAATGATTGACGGCGTGCGAAAAACCGTTTACGGACACGACGTTAAAGAAGTAAAACGTAAAATTTTGACTATGTTGGATGAATTCAAAGAAGATAAGAAAAAGCAGACCTATTCTTTCTTTTCCTGGCTTAACTTCTGGAACGACACTTATAAAAAACCGTACAATCGGACAGACAGTATCACACCGCAGATAAAAAAACATATCTTCGGCGCGATGAAAGACAAGCCTCTGGATAAAGTAACGACAATCGAATTGCAGCTTCTTCTTAATAAAATCGAAAGCACCAGAACGCGACAAGCAGTTTCAAATATTATCCGCGGCGCCTTCGACGTTGCGCTTAAAACTAAAGTTATTAAAGACGACCCGTCCACCGCGCTTATTAAAGTCGTGCATCATTCGAAGAAAGGCGAAGCCTTAACCAGAGCGGAAGAAAAAAAGTTTCTTTCGGATATTCGCGGCCACTATTTGGAAAATCTTTATCGGTTTTATCTTCTTTCCGGATGCCGACGCGGCGAAGCGTTAAGTCTGAATGTCCGCGACGTTGATTTTTCTGAAAAGACTGTCAAAATAAACGGCACTAAAACACAATCGGCCGAACGTGAAATTCCGCTGTTTACAAAGCTCGAAGCGCTGCTGCGTTCGTTGCAACCGGATAAAGACGGTTTTTATTTTTCGAATGTCCACGAAGATACCGTTACGCAAACTTTTAAAAAGTTCTGCCCTACTCATAAACTGCACGACCTGAGACACACCTTTGCTACTCGATGCCTGGAAGCCGGAGTCAACATGAAAACCGTTCAGACCTGGCTGGGTCATAGCGACTTCGAAACCACCGCAAACACCTACAGCCATGCTCAAAAAGACTTCCAAAAAGAACAAGCCGTAAGGCTTAATTCGTTCTTTGACGACAATTTTGACGACAAAAAATAGTCAAAAAACGCAAAACAGGCCCTAAAAACAGGCTTTTTTAGGACTTTTCGCTAATGGGGTTCAAGAGGCCGGAAGTTCAAATCTTCTCACCCAGACCAC
>JBJFGF010000007.1:0-5425 GCA_051892415.1 Acutalibacteraceae bacterium
CTCAAAAGAGATTTTAGTAAAACCAAATTGTCTTGTATGAGTTGCAATAGTTCCCAAAAGACAAAATATTGCCTTGCGCTCCTCTGTTGTCAAACCCTCTTTTTTCTCTGATAACTTAAAAATATCCTCTTCCGAAAACTTAGAAACATACTTTGTTAAATAATATTTAAGATTATCGCCTTTTACTACCTCTAACCTAAATATCTTTGAACGAACCCTCTTTTTTATCTCGTCAAAAACAGAACCGTAAAAAAGTTTGGCACCATTCTTTAATTTATCCCAACCCTTTACACTACCTTTTGGCAGACTTATAATTATATGCGCATGCGGATATCCTTTTGCCGTTGATTCCTTAATCCAAACATACTTGGCTCCCTTATGCTTGCGCAGGTTCTCTAAAACCTTATTTATATGCTTGGTGTAGTTCTTCCATGCCGCAAACTGATTTTTGCCATATCGTTTTATATCGTACGTTATTGTCAAAGCGAGTGTTTCGCCGTCTAATTTTACAAGTTCCTTGACGGTGTCTATAATCTTGAACTTCATTTTTTTATTGTACCGCTCTGTTCCCTTTGCGTACCCTGTTATAAACTGCCTTGTACCGTCCACCCTTTTTATTCCTAAAATTGCAATCCTGCAAGAAATATCATGCAAAGCTTTCTTCATGATTTTGTCAGAAATATCCGCCGCCTGCATTTCCTTTATGTAATCCCTCATAATTAACGGCATTAGATTCTTACGCTTTATTACTTTCTTGTCCTCTCTTGGCTCAACGCAAAACTCGGACGGAACCGCCTCGCAACATTTAAATTGCCGCTCCTTACCTTTCTCCGAAAAAAGCATGCTTTCACCGTTAAAACGCTTTAACGGTAACCGCCATAACATCGGACTATTTGAGAAACTTTCTAATGTATTAACAAGATTACTTGACAGACACGCCATAAGTATGTTATATAATATATACTTGACAGACATGGAAGTCAACAACTTCCAAGTAAATTTTTTCAAATCTTCTACGGCGGCTAGTGAAAACTAGCCGCCAACCTTTTTTAATTACGCAGACACAAGATTGTTTTGCGTACTCTTGAAATTATACCTAATTCCGCTGACATTATCCACGAAGTAGAAACCGCTTTCCCCACTCGCTAAACTGATTTTAGCCGTATTTCCGTCCGTTGTTGGAAATGCATCCTCTTCGCTGAAATAGAGAGATAGTTGCAACTGTGAACCATCTCCGCCATTGTACAGATACACATCTTCCGGGTAATGCACAGCACTTGAGCCTTTGAAAGCAAACTGATAGGACATACTAGGAATTGCTCCGTTATAATCCTCTTCTTCATCTCCAAGTCCATACAAAGGTGTAAACAGATATGCGGACTGTTCGTCCGTATCGACAGATTCAAACATTTCTCTGTCTGACAAATCCATTGTTTTAATGTCATTTGTAAAATGACTGTCGGCTTTAAGCACAAACGTTCTTGAAACTCCTGCGCCTGTTACAAGAAGAGAGAACGCAGAAACCTTGCACCAATCGGAAAAGGCCGGGAATAGGTCGCTTGCAGATGTACGCAATACGAACTTAGAACCCTCTGCGCTGTCCTGTGATACCGCCGTCAGTACAGTATCCCACCCGACACCATCATAAGGCTTTCCCCACAACCTATTATCTAGGCTCTTTACAACAGCGTTAAACTCTGTTGAAATCCTACCCCAATCAACCTCTGAATTCTCCAAAGCGAGAGCAACTCCGCTCTGATTTGAAACAGACAGTTCTATTTCCTCTGTCGTTGAATAGTCAGAGCCTGCAATACTTCCCTCTTCTGAAACATAATTGTAATTACTAGATGAAATGGACAACCCTGTAATTTTGATAAAACCGTACGAAGTCACATAAGTTGAAAGGCTGTCTTTTTCGTTCTGATTTGGAGTTTCAAACTCTACATATAGTTTTGTGCTGTCATTTTTTAGCGGCACAGTTATTTCTGACACTCCAAGACTTTCCACACCGTAACTATACTGCACCTGCAAAGACACTGTACCACTTGCAGAACTGTCCTCTACATCTGCCAAGACAAGCGTTTTCAATGTTTCGTCCTGCGTGAAACGCATATTTGCATACTCGAACGTATATAACGGGAGTGAGCCTGTTTTTATCTCCAATGCATACGACATACAAACGTCCGAAACGTCCACATTTTCAGTAAATGAAATAATCCGCATAAACTGCCCTGCGTGAACCTGCCCTGCCAAAGCCTGCGGCAATGTTATTTGATTCGTACTTGGGTCAAAGTCTACGTACATTATTAAAGTGTTTTCAATATCCGGTAAATCTTCGCCGTTGTTCAAAAGTACGGCAAATGTTTGAACCTCTGACGGCAAAACCCCCTCTAATGTAATTATCGGCGCAGAGGCGGCTCCCTCATTTTCAAGGATTGCATTTTCTACCGTGTAATTAGGAATGAACCCACTCGGCGCAAGCGGCACAGCGTTTAGTCCTAAAACTCCGCTGTCTGTGTTGATTTTTGCGACTGACATTCTAAGCCCCCAACGCGTATTCTCATCTGATGAAAATAGACTGCTCTTGAAGTCAACAGCCGTGGCAAGCTGTGCAAGTTTTACACCTGATGAGAACTTTTTGCGGTTCGCCTGCTGCTTTTCTGTCCTTGGATTTGTCGGGATCGCATAAGCTTTTACAGTCCGTTTGTTTTTCCATCTCTGCCCAATAGTTGCTCCGAGTTTGCCGTAGTAACCACCACTTAAAAAGTTTTGAATTGCCATAAATTAAACTCCTAATAAAAAAAATATCTGTGTTCTAAAAGAACACAGATATTTTACACTTTTTTTTATTTTTTTTGTAGTGTTAATACGTTTTTTTTCGCTCTTTTTAAGCGATTGCTACGTATTCAGAGTTGCTTGCAACCTTTACACTGCCGTGCTTGTCAAGGATGTAAGCATATACGGAAAGTTCCGCAGAACTTGGGAAGTTCATAGTTCCTGCCGCGTTTTCTGTGCTTGCAAGAGCTTCTACAACTTCCACGAGGTCATTTGCAGTGTCTACGGCTACAAAAATAGCCTTAGCTTCTGCTGAAATGTTGCTCGCGATAGGTTTTGTCCAAGTGTAGGAAATATTCCCACCTGCTGAACTATCCCAAGAAGCCGCAACACCCTGCAACTTTGGCAATCCACCCTTAGATATTACCAAGGTTTCCTTGTCAAATGCGCCGCTCCCCATAAATGCCTTATTGTATTTCACAATGGCATTTCTGACTGACATTCCTGCTGTGTTCCATGCAGAAAGGTATTTAATACCGTCTGCAAACCTTGCAACAAATGCATTCAAATCCTTGAAAGCATTGCGTACAGTCATCTGCGCGTCCGTTTTTGGATTGCTTGGCGTGGCATAAGTGCGCACAGTTGTCTGATTCTTCCATTTAGAACCGACAGTTTGACCAACTTTTCCAAAATATGCACCCTTGAGCAGATTAAGTTTTCCCATTTGTTCCTCCTATTAATTTTGTCTATGTGTATATTTTTACACTGTTTTTTGCATAGTGTCAACTTTTTTATAACATTATTAAAAAAAAATGGCGCACTGTGTTTTTATAACACTGTGCGCCATGCCCTCTTGGAACTTTTTCAAACCTTGTCATAGATTCCAACACCAAGAGCCGCACCCACTGCGGTTGTTAGTGTTGTGTCTGTTCCAAACAAGCCGCCCAAAACCGTACCCAAAAAGGTAAGGATTAAAGGCACAAGACTTTTCAGGAATGTTTTTCCTGCGTTTTTGATTGTTTCGTTCATGTTGAACCCCCCAAAATATATTTTTTTTCGCTCTAATAGAGCGTAAAAAACCGTTTAATAAAAATGTTTTTGCGCTCCAATGGAGCGTAAAAAACTGCTTTTTATTCTGCTTTTGTGTACTCCATTGTTATATAAGTTTTTGTAAATTCGCTTCTATCTGTGCCTGGTGTTGCTACGACATACACACCATTAATATAAAACTGTATCCTGTGCGCAAAATCACCACCTATATACGGCAATGGAAAAATCAGTCCTGCACTGTTTTTTGCTATTCCCTTTAACTCTATCACAGTATCCAAGTTTGTAATTCCATGCGCTACTCTTTTTTCAGAACTATTTGGCAACGCTCCAAAATCTATAATTTTGCGGTAAATCTTTTTGCCGTCTATCCATGTTTTTCCTGTGTCAGATTCTTCCAAGCTGTAAACCATGTTTTTTCTTGCCTGTTCGTCTGTGATTGTGTAAATAATATCTTCATATTCTACGGCATGAACATCATCCATTTTTGCATTTTCTCCTTTTTTTTATTTATTTTTTTGCGTTTTTATACTCGTAAACACGCTTTTTTTTGTATAACAATAATACACTTTATTTTTTTCAGCTGTCAAGTATTAGAGATTTTTAGAATACCATCTTGTATACCCGAAAATGCTTTATCTGTGCCGACCAAAATTCCATTTATTACTTTTGCCGCTCCTGCGGTTGTAAATCTGCTACAATACAAAATGCCGTTTTCTATTATGTTTAACTTTGCTATACCTGCATTTATCCATCTCCATTTATTTTGCACTTTTGCCATTCTGAAACAATAAATAGCACCTGTCAAAATATCTTGCGGTTGATACGGCAATATTACATTTTCTTGGTTATACTCCACCACCTTACAAGAAATATGTTTTGAAGTCTGATTTATACAACCTATGAAAACAAGGTCTTTTTCTGCGTAAGGTATTTTTTTAAGTTTTTGCAATGTAATTTGTATTTGTGCCAAATCTGCGTAGAAGTTTGCGGCGATTATCTCTGTTTTCTCTGTTGTATTGATAACATTAAAAATATTATTGATGTTGAAACTACCATTTGCTATTAGATTCTTGAAGAAAGTAGCAAACACATTTATTTTATTTTTGTTTTTGAAACTTAAAGAAGAATACTGCGACATATTTTTAGAATAATACGCAACAAATCTATTTAGTCTCTGAAAAGCTGACCATGCATTTTTTTGCTTTTCATTGTGCGGAGCGTGAGAAAACGGCACTGCTTTTATTACACTTTTATTTTTCCATTTTGTGCCGTAGTTTTCGCCGACTTTTCCCATGTAATTTGCATTTATTATATTTAATTTACCCATGCTTAAACTATTATGTAATTTTATTAAAATGTCAATTTGCACATAACCTAAATGCTGATTGTGCCCATTTGAAAATGGGCACATGAAGCATTTATGAGAGAATAAAACAAGAAATAAATAAGAAAAAAAGGAAAAACGGAACAGAGCGAGCGAGGGGGGCGAGCGATAAAGAAAGAGCGCAGGGTGGTTTGAAGTGTGGGATGAATCCATGCATGGATTCGTGCGCGTGGGTGTGTGGCTTGGCGGTGTGTGGGTTGGCGGTGTGCGGCGGCT
>JBJFGF010000008.1:0-3499 GCA_051892415.1 Acutalibacteraceae bacterium
GGGCTGTGGGAACAACTCAACAACCCGAATTTTAACCGTGTCGAATTCGATACGTTTAGAAGCGAAGCCGGACATAATTACTTTACAATGACGCCGAAAAAATGGATAGACGGTGTAAACGCAATCGGCATTATATCAAAAGCCGGAAAATATAACGGCGGCACGTACGCGCATAAAGATATTGCCCTGCAATTTGCTTCGTGGATATCGCCTGAAATCAATTTGTACATTATCAAAGAGTTTCAGCGTCTGAAAGCCGACGAACAGAAGCAACTCGGCTGGACGGTAAAACGAGAACTTGCCAAAATCAATTACCGCATACATACCGACGCGATCAAAGATAACATTATTATTCCGCTTGAAATCACGAAAGAACAAGCGTCGTTTGTTTACGCAAGCGAAGCGGACGTTCTGAACGTTGCCTTATTCGGGATGACGGCGAAAGAATGGCGAGAGAAAAACCCGGATAAAAAGGGGAATATCCGCGACTATGCGGAAGTGTCGCAACTCGTATGCCTTTCCAATCTTGAAAACTTAAACGCTTATCTTATCGAACGCGGAATAAGCCAACAGGAACGGCTTGTTGAACTCAACAAGGCGGCAATCCGTCAGATGAAGGTTTTGGCGGAGGATACGCTGAAATTAACCGACGGTTCGGATGAAGAATGAGGTGTAAAATGAAATTTTCCGAAAAAGTGAAATATGCAAGAATGAAATTACTATTGACACAGGAGGCATTGGCAAAAGAACTCGGCGTTTCCTACGCCACCATTTGCCGTTGGGAAAAGGAAAACCGCGAACCGCAAATCGTTTCCCAAGGCAAGTTTTACGCCTTCTGTGAGAGTAAGGGGATTACTTTTCAAAAAAAATAGTTGTCGGTAAAGAAATATTTAAAAATTTAAGTGAAAGTAAGGGAGAATATAGAGTGGAAGAACTTATTAAAGAAGTGAAAGAATTGGGACAGATAATAAATGAGAATGCTGTACCGCAATGGATAAATATTGTGGGCATAGTTGTTCCTATTTTTATTTCAATTATGGTTGTCGTAATTACGATAATCCAACATAAAAAAAATAAGCAACTCCAAGTGGAAATCAACAAAAAAAGTGAAAATTTGCAACGTGAATTGAGTAAAAAGGAAATAAAAGTGCAGATGCATTCGGATATAATGAAAATCTATGATGATTTTTCTATTGCTCAGAAGGCTTTGCTCTTTACAGGTGGAAAATCCCATGTCGTTTTTTCCAACTTTAATAACATGAATGGTATAATCATACCAATGAATTATGTTACGGGAATTAATATGGCAGCAAACACCCTATCTCAAGCAATAAACAGAGCCATGTTACTGCTTCCTAAACAAGATAAAGAATTTAGAGATTTATTGAAGACGATATTGGAAAAATATATAAACTTATATTTGCAAGTTAATGATTATTTCAATAGCGGAATAGCGTATAATGTTTCCAATATCGCTTGGCAGCAAATTTGTCAAATTTATTCTAATATTCCATTGTATGACTTTAGTATGTTGATAGGAAATCAACAAGCCTATAATACATACCTGGAAAAATGTAGAACCGAAACGACAGTCGAGATAGATGAAAAAACGACTGAATTGTTAGAGTTATTTAAATATGAAAAATTTGATGTATACTTTGAGAAATATCTGAAAATGGATATTGAGTAAGGAGAATAAATAATGCCGACGTTAGAATGGATTGGAAAGGATAAAGTCATAAATCATCACCAAGAGGTGCCGTTCAGGATTCTTGATAAAAAATATACGTTTAATGCGGAAAGCTCCGAGAATATGATTATTCACGGGGATAATTTGCTTGCGCTTAAATCTCTTCTTCCGCAATATGAAGGAAAGGTTGATTGCATTTATATCGATCCGCCTTACAATACAGGAAATGAAAAATGGGTATATAATGACAATGTAAATGATCCAAGGATAAAAAAATGGCTTGGGATAGTTGTTGGTATGGAGGGCGAAGACTTATCAAGGCACGATAAATGGTTGTGCATGATTTATCCTAGATTAAAGCTTTTACATAAACTTCTTGCAAAGGATGGAATTATTTTTATCAGTATAGATGACATAGAATATGTAAACTTAAAATGTGTATGTGACGAAATTTTTGGTGCTTCAAATAGAATAGCAACATTAGTTTGGAAGAAAAGATATAATGGGGCAAAAGAGAAAAGAGTTATTGTTGTCCAAGAATACATTTTAATGTATGCAAAGGATATGCGCTTAATTGACACTCTTGACATTCCTTATACTGAAGAAATGATTGCTCGCAACTATGTGTATGAAGATGAATTTGTTTCCGAACGTGGAAAATATAGAACGCAACCATTAGAGGCAGGAAACAGTATGGGAGATAGAGAAAATTTGCGTTTCCCAATTACTGCTCCTGATGGAAGTATAATTATGCCAAGACGACAATGGATTTGGTCAAAGGAACATGTAGAAGAAGCATTAAAATATCACGAATTAGGTTTTGCTCAAAGAAATGGAACATGGTCAGTGTTTATTAAGCAATATTTGAAAGATAGACAAGGGATTCAAAGAACTACTCGACCATTTTCTTTGATTGACAACGTGTTTACACAAGATGGAACTCGAGAGATGCAAGAAATATTTGGAAACGGAAACGAATTTCCTTTTCCTAAACCGACAAAACTTATATCACAGCTACTTACAATGGCTTGTAAAAAGAAAAATTCCATTTTTTTAGATTCGTTTAGTGGTAGTGCTACAACCGCGCACGCTGTACTTGATTTAAACAAAAAAGACGGCGGAAACCGCAAATTTATTCTTGTGGAAATGATGGATTATGCCGAAACTTTAACGGCGGAAAGAGTTAAGAGAGTCATAAAAGGCTATGGTTCAGGGAAAAAGAAAGTAGACGGTATTCCCAGCGATTTCAGTTTTTATGAACTAGGGGCACCACTGTTTAAGGAAGATAAAAATCTAAACGAAGAAGTTGGCGAAGAAGAAATCCGCAAATACGTTTATTATATGGAGACAAAAAAGCCTATAGAAACGAACGAAACAGACAACCGTTATTATATGGGCAAAAACAACGATACGGCGTATTATTTCTACTACGAAAAGGACAAGCCTACAACGTTGAACAGAGAGTTTCTTGCAACGGTAAAGACGGAAGCGACGGGTTACGTCATTTATGCGGACATCTGTGCATTATCAAAAGAAACGCTTTCCGCAAACGGAATCGTGTTCAAAAAAATACCGCGTGACATAAAGAGACTGTGAGGGGTGGAATATGGAATTAAAGAGATTTCAAAAACAAGTTATAAGCGATCTTAACCGATACTGCGAACTTCTGAACTCGACCAACAGTGTTTCCAAAGCATATAAGGACTTTTGGGAAGAAAAGAACGTCATGGTAGGATTCGGAGGTATGCCTTCTTACAATAATACGATAGAAAACACGCCGCACGTTTGTTTCAAAGTGCCGACGGGTGG
>JBJFGF010000008.1:3599-5170 GCA_051892415.1 Acutalibacteraceae bacterium
ACTGTAAATGCGCTTAAAGAAGGCTGGGATTGTCCGTTTGCGTATATTCTTGCAACGCTTGCAAACAAGACATCTACTGTTGATGTGGAACAGATTTTAGGGCGTGTACTGCGTTTGCCTTATACGCAACAAAATGAGAGTAAATTTTTGAACTTGTCTTATGTTCTGACTTGCTCTAACGATTTCCATACGACTATTACGAAAGTTATTAAGGGCTTGAACGACGCAGGATTCAGTGAAAAAGAATATAGAATTGCCGAAGAAAAGTCGATAGACGCTCCAGCAATAACGCCTGTTCAGCAAGGACTTACATTTGATGATGAAAAAGAAGAATTCTTACAGTTTGACGATACTGTTTTAAGGCGTACTATAGATGAACGAAGAAATGCGAGTGAAACATCGGCGATAGATTCGATGTTATCAAGCGCGGAGGCAAACAGTAATGCTTATGACGATGCGATGAAACAAGCGGAGGCAGAGCCCGCAGGAGATTTGCCCTTGGAGCTAAGAAGCAAAGTGACTACATACCCGATTTACGAACAGTTTAAGGAAGAAGCGTTGTCGCTTGAAATTCCGCAATTCTTTATCAAAGCAACGCCGAGTATTTTTACGTTACTTGACCCGAATCATAAAGACTTGCTTACGAAAGAAGACTTAACGGACGGATTTACGCTGAAAGACAAGGATGCCGGCATTGATTTCGGATCTGCGACGGAAGCAGTCGTCGAAGTTGACGTTCAAAAAAACGAACGCCCGAAGTACCGTCAAATGTCTGAAACGGAAAGCGAATACTTTAAAGGAATGATGCAAAACTTACCGCCCGAAAGCCGAGTAAAGCACTGTAAACTTGCCATAAAAGGCATTTTGGAAAAGATGGATAGTGTTTGCGGCGGTGATTTGACTGATTATATCGACCGAATCGTCGAGAATATGAACGCTGATGAACTCGCTGCCATGGAGAAGAATATTTACGGATATGCGGCAAAAATTAAAGCAAAAATTGAGAGACTGGTTGACGAATATCGCAAAGATAAATTCAAAAACATGCTTGAAACAGGTAAAATAGAGTGCTTGCCATCTTTCAGATTAAAACGAGAAATAAATCCGGGAAATCCTTTTGGATTGCTTTCAAAATCGCTTTATAGGTCTGAACAGGCGGTTAACGGATTTGAACTGAAAGTAATAGAAAAAGTATCTTCTCTGCCTAACATCAAGTGGTGGCACAGAAATATGGATAGGCTTGAGTTTTGTATAAACGGTTATTTGAATCATTATCCCGATTTTATCGTAATGACAAACAGCGGTAAAATCGTTATGATCGAGACTAAAGGCGAACATTTGACTTCTAATGATGACAGTAGAGAAAAAGCAGAACTCGGTAAAATCTGGCAAGCGCAGGCAGGCGCAAATTATCGTTATTACATGGTAAGCGAGCAAGAGATCGCCAGTAATCCGGATGCCACGGCGTTAGATGCTTTTCTACGGATAATGAAAGAACTGTAAGATACAGTTTCATTATCTACATTTTCTACAACACTTCGCCCGAATATCCGACAAAAGTAAAGTTGGAA
>JBJFGF010000009.1:0-179760 GCA_051892415.1 Acutalibacteraceae bacterium
TGATTAAAAATCCTATCGCCCCATATTTTCGCAAAAAGAAGCTGACGCTTCGTGAGCTTGAAGCAAGGCATTTGCAGATGTTTTATTCCGAGCAACTCAAAAAGGTTAAGGCAAACACCGTCATTCATTATCATGCCGTCATTCATTCGGCGCTCAAATATGCGGTCAAAACCGATATGCTATTGCAGAATGTAGCGGACAAGGTTGACCGACCGAAGAAAAACGACTTTCAGCCGGTATTTCTGTCGACAGAGGAAATGCAGAAGATGTTTGAAGCGCTCCGAGGGACAAGGCTGGAGCTGCCCGTACTGGTCGCCGCATTTTATGGCTTTCGCCGTGGCGAGGTGCTGGGGCTAAAATGGGACGCCATTGATTTTGAGCGAGGCACAATTTCCATCAAGCGCACGGTAACCTTTACAAATGCGGACGGTACTTATCGGGAAGTGGAACAGCAGTCCGCAAAAACCAAATCCAGTTTGAGAACATTGCCTTTGGTCGGAAGTTTCCGTGATTACTTTATGCAGGTAAAGGAAGCACAGGAGTTGAACAAGAAAGTCTGCGGCAACTGTTACAACTACGAATACGACGGCTTTGTGTTTGTAGATGAAATGGGCGAGCGTATGAAGATGAATTATTTGACATCGGCTTTTCCGAAGTTCCTTGAAAGGCACGGACTGCGCCGTATGCGCTTTCACGATCTTCGGCATAGCTGCGCAAGCTTACTGCTTGCAAACGGCGTACCGCTGAAGCACATTCAGGAGTGGCTCGGGCACAGCGATTTTACCACGACGGCAAATATCTATGCGCACCTTGATTACAGCTCTAAAATCACCTCGGCACAGGCGATGGAAAACGGACTTATTATGCCGGAGAACGGAGATTTTGAAAGCCGTTGGAAAACGGTTTGAGATAATCCGTTTTTCGGAGAAGTGGTCAAAGAAAAAGCCTGTAAACGCGCTTGTTTACAGGCTTTGTGGCGGAGAGTTAGGGATTCGAACCCTAGGTTCCTTGTGGGAACACAGCATTTCGAGTGCTGCACCTTCGACCTCTCGGACAACTCTCCGTGTGTATATTTCAATCCGCTTTTTTCTTCGCTCAAATTTCGGTCAAAAAATTTTTGGAGAGAAAAGCAGGAGAGAACACTGAAAAATATTCGATTTTTAATTTTGAAAACCCTTATATTTAGGGATTTTCCGGCGGACGAAACGACCAAGTCGCCGTAAAATTTCGAGTCATGTCCGTTATGACCACTTCGATACGTCTCCGTATATGTTAAACTCCATGGAGTATTAACTTATATTATTACAATCAAAGTTTCATATCAATCAGCCTGTTTATTCTATCAAATTGCGTCATCAAAGTCAAGAAAATCTATGTTTTTATAATCAGTAATTTTTTCTCCGAAATATCTTTCTGCTTTCGCATACTCATCTTCGCTGCCGTAGCCGGACTCAAGATTTTCTCTGATTAGTTCCGAAACGGAATTTTTCAACTCTCTGTTAACCTGTTCAACACTCTTTCCCTCAACGGAAATCGGTGTGCCGATTCTCGACATCAGATTTTTACTTCTGAACTTATAATCCCCTGTTACGGCAACGGGAATAACAGTTGCATTGGTTTTGCAAGCAAGAGAGGCGGCGCCGTACTTAAAATCCATAAGCAGTTCTTCTGTTTTGTTTCGTGTCCCCTCCGGGAAAATGCCCAAAGCACCGCCCTTTTTCAAAACTTTCAATGCCGAATTTTTGGCTTCCTCGTCATTACCGTTTCTGTTGACGCAGATACAACCTGTCATTTTAAAGAAAAAAGCTGCTTTCCCTTTAAAATACTCGGACTTCGCCATATAGTTTACAGTTCTCTTTGTAGCTAAAATTGCCATACACTGATCCATAATATGTTTGTGATTGCATGCAATAACTACGGCACCGCTTTCGGGAATATTACCTTTTCCGACAACTTGCGGATTGTACCAAAGACGGAAAAGCGGCTTTAAAAGTACAGTTACGGTTTTGAAACCGATAGAAGTCTTATTAAGTTTCATTATACACCTACAGCGTCCTTGAAACTTTCTCTTTGAAGTTTCATAAAATCAACCTTATTATACGGAGTTTTAGGTAACACATCAACAAATTCATATTTATAGGGAATACTGTGGTGTGCAAGGTTTTTCTTACAAAATTCCGCAATTTCAATCTTTGTTTCTTCAGATTTCGGTTTTCCGTCCTTCAAAACGATATATGCTTTAGGCACTTCCTTTTTGTAATCGTGGGGCATTGCAACAACAACACATTTTTCAACAAAAGGCAGTGATTCCACTAAAGTTTCAATCTGTGTGGGATAAACATTAAACCCTGAGGAAATTATCATTCTCTTAATGCGTAATTTATAATGCACAAAGCCCTCACTGTCAATGGATGCCATATCGCCTGTATGAAGCCATATTCTGCCGTCCTTGTGTACTCTCAAGGTATTGGCAGTTTCTTCGGGAGCATTTCTGTATCCCATCATTATTGTGGGACCGGTTACACAGAGTTCACCATCGCAATCAGCCGCCAATTCTTCCGTTGTTCCGGGATTTACAACGCACATTTTGTTACCGATAAGGGGTTTACCGATGGTGCCGGTCTTGTAGCCCTCCCCTACTGACAGGCTTAATGCCGCCAAGCCCTCGGTCATACCGTAGCCTTCGCAAATTCTGACACTTGAATTGTGGGCGTCAAGAAAATCGTTAACGCTTTCTTCAAGGGGTTTAGGTAATGAATCGCCACCGCTTATGACATATTTAAGATAGGATAAATCCAAATCATCCGCACCTTTTGCTTTAATTAAAGCTTCATACAGAGTGGGTACACCGAAAATCATTGTTGGTTTATATTTATTTAAAATGTTTGCAAATTTCCTTGAGTTAAATTGTGGTATCAAAACCGAACAAGCCCCAAAGCAGAAAGCGACATGAACGCAAACACCTAAGCCGAATCCGTGGAAAATCGGCAAAATTGCTAAAATCTTGTCACCAACGCTTACATCCCGTAGAGTAAGCACGGATTGCACACCGAATGAATTGAAGTTCCGGTTGGATAGTTGAATGTCCTTAGGTGTGCCGGTAGTTCCGCCGCTATGAAGAATTATTGATACTTCGTCATTACTTCTTTCTTTGGAAGTACATTCGGAAACCGTTTTATTCAGAGAAGAAAATTTCTTCCATGTAACATATCGACCGTCCGATTTTTTCGGCTTCGGACTTTTTGCGGTTTTAACAGAATACAATGTCTTCATTACAACGGGCATTGACTCGCCGATTGAAACAACAACAACCTTTTTTACGAAAGTTTTATCAATAATGTTAGAAATCTTTTCATAACAAATATCCGCACACAAAACATATTTACTTTGTACAGAATTCAAATAATTTTTAATTTCTTCCTGGGCGGAAAGAGGATGAATAATATTAGCAACCGCACCGATTCTGTTAAGCGCGTATATGCTGATAACCGCTTCTGGTGTGTTAGGCATAATAATTGTTACTATATCGCCTTTCCTGACACCTAATTTATGATAGGAGCCGGATACCTTTTCAACTTTTTGGAGTAAATCACGATAGTTGACTTTTGTACCGTAGTACTCATAAGCCAATGCATCGGGATGACTTTCCACTGATATTTTAAGCATTCCGAACATAGAAACGTCCGGAACATCAAATCCAAGTTTACTATTGGGGTTCAATAATTCTCTGAAAGGATTTGCGACTGTTTCAATAGGATTATTCATAATATCACCTTTTAATTATAATTTTGAATAGACTAAGTTTCTGAATTTTTCATTTTCATCAGTAAGATTTTCGCCGTTAATTTTAACTGACGGATAAAATGTTATCTCTATACCTTTTCTGAATAGTCTGTATTTACCCTTGATTACAAAAGGCACTATGGGAGAATTTGTATCCCCTGCCATCTTTACGGCGCCGAATTTAAAGGGTAAAAGAGGTTCGTTTGTTTTGTTTGTTGTTCCCTCGGGAAAGATTCCGATAACGCAATCGTTATTCAGATAAACTTCTGCGTCATCAAGTGCCGCCTTGTCTTTTCTGTTCCTGTGAACGGGAATAATACCCGCCGTGGTAAAGAACCATTTTGTGAAGAAATTACCGAATAACTCGGATTTTGCCAAAAAATGAACACAACGCCTTGTTCCTGCCATTACCATAAAGCAATCCCAGAATTTCTTGTGGTTACCCGCCAGAACTACCGCGCCGGATTTGGGAATATTCTCTCTACCGTTGATTTTCGGACGATACGCAATGCGAAACAAGAATACCGCCGGGGGTTTCAGAATACGGTACAGAATCGGATTTTTAACTGTTTCTCTGTTTTTCATACCTTGCTCACCTGATTCTTGTGCCTGTTTTTATAAGGCACGAAACACATACAGCAACTGTGGCGGCGGCAACGGATGCGGCAACTATCTGTTTTTTTGTTCCGTATTTATTCATACTCATATTCTCTGTTACTCTGTAAAACATATCCTCTTTTGCTTGTTCATCCATACTTAAAGAATTAAAAATTCTTGCATATTCTTGTATCACATTAGTCATTTTAGAAATTCACACCTCTCAAACTCTGTTTTTAATAAATCTCTGCCTTTTTGCAGTCTTTTTCTAACTGCATCCTCGGAAATGTTTAAAATATCTGCAATTTCTTTGGATTTATAGCCTTCAACATAATGGAGAAACAGAACCAGGTTATATTTGGGCGGCAGTCCCATTATAAGTTCAAATATTTCCGAATCATCGTCATTAACACCGATATCGGTCAATTCGTCCAAGGGAATTGCGTTCCGCCTGATTCTTAGTCGTACCATATTTTTGCTGATATTGGAAACAACTTTTATAAGCCACGCTTTTTCGTGTTCTTCATCCGTAAAATCAGGTGCTTTTGTCAAATATTTCAAAAACGTATCCTGAACCGCATCTTCTGCGTCCGCCTTATTACAAAGAACACAGAAACTAAGCCGGAACAACAAGGAACCGTATTTATCAATTAAAACTTTTATATGCTCATTGAAGTCGTTGCTTTTAATCTGCTGCATTTTGTTAAAATAATCCCTCGATTATATCTCCTTTCGTAGTAGTCTTATATAATTAAAACAAATTAAAACATAAAAATGTGAATTATTTTTTGTAAACAAATTGTAAATTAAATATTAAGGGTAACGGAATTAACAGTACAATAATTTTATGCTTTAATTATCAAAATTACCCAAAAAAATTACCCGATACCCAAAATGCGAGTATCAGGTTATTTTAATATTCAACTCTACTGTCAATCTTTATGGAATCGGGAGTTACAATACAGTCATAAACTAACACATTTACCCCTTTTTCTTTTGCATAATTCAAAACATCTGCAAACTCTTTGTGATTCTCGACATTCGGCTCGAAGCATTTTATCCCATTCATTTGAACAACAAAGATTATATAGGCTTCAAAACCTTTTTCCAAACAGGAAATCAGTTCTTTTATATGTTTCACTCCCCGTTCCGTAGGAGCATCGGGAAAACTGACAACACCGTTATTTTCAAGGGTTACACCCTTAACCTCAATATATACTTTCCTCTCCCCGTCCTCAACATAAAAATCAAAACGGGAATTCCCGAACTTAACCTCTCTTTTATAAATTGCCGCATTGGAAAACAGTTCACTTTCAGGGAGCCATTCACCCACTACATCGTTGGGAATCTGTGAATCCATATTAACAAGAATTGTGTCGTTTTCAGTAATCTTTTCAACAGCAATCAAATCATATTTTGTTTTGCGTTTTTCGTTGTCGGAAACAGATAAATACACTTTAGCACCCTTAATAAGAAGTTCTTTGCACCTGCCCGTATTCTTAACGTGTACTGTCTCCTCTGTATTATCAATTAAAACCTTAGCAATAAATCTGTTCGGACGCTCAAGGAATACACCCTCTACAACCTTTTTGTATTTTATAATACCACCACATTAAATCAAAGTTTCAAGTAAGCCGCAACAACCCTCGTAAATATCGTTATACGCTGTTTCAAAATCCCCGCTGTACCAAGGGTCCGCAACATCGCCGCCCCGGGAAGTGTAACTCATAAGTTTATGCACCTTGCCGTCTTTGTCGTCACCGATTATTCTCATAATATTGCGAACATTATTACTGTCCATAGCAATTAAATAATCATAATTTTCGTAGTCGATTTTTTTAAGTTGAACAGCACGCTTGCCTCCGCAGGAAATACCGTGCTTTTCAAGTTCACGTTTTGCCGGCGGATAAACGGGATTTCCAATTCCGTTCCATATTTCTTCCGTACTTGTGGCACAGGAGGAAACAAAGAACTTATCATCAATCCCCTTTTTATTTATTGAATCTTTAAATATGAATTCCGCCATCGGACTTCGACAAATATTGCCATGGCAGATGAACATTATCTTAATCATCATTATTCCCACTTAAATTTATAGTCTTTAATACCCAATTCAAAATGGTATTTTACAATACCTAAATCGATTTTGGAATAAGGTCCTGTTTGAGCTTTGGCTTTTACAATATCATTCACTTTCAATGTGAAATGAAACTTTTGTTGATTCATAGCCGTGGGTGCGGTCAGAGCGGCGTTTACTCCGTTTTTAAACCATTCGGGCATTTCCGTTTCACAGGAACAAACATCTTCAAAAGGCTTATTTTTATGAGGTCTGCCCTGATGAATACCGTACCCGATAGAAATGACAAGATAAAATTTTTCACCCTTATTGATTTGGGCTTTAACCTTTCTTTTACTAAAAGTCAAAGCAACCCAACAACTGTTTATTCCGAGACTTTGAGCAGTCAGTACAAGTTCCTCGCCGTAATAACCGATTTCCTCGTCCTTTCCTTTCGGTCCCACCGCTACAATATAATCGGTACAACCGCTGAAATGTCCGTAGGAAGCCGCCTTACCGTTAAAAGCCTCGGGCTCGTTTGTAACAAGTTGAAAGTGTAAACCGCTTTCCATATTAACCTTTTCAATGGCATCGTTTAATGACTTTGTATGTTCCGCCCTCAAGGGTTCATCCGTATATCTTCTGACGGAATTTCTTTCCAACATTGCGTTATATAAATCCATAAGTTTTACTCCTAAAAAAATATTACATATATTATAATTCAAATTTACTTATTGTACAAGAAAAATTTCTGTGATATACTAATTTTGGTAAAAGGAAGTGGTCTTTATGTCAAAAATCAGGTTCGGTATCGTTGGTACGGGTTGCATTGCCCACCGCTTTGCAGAGGCAATAAAAAATGTTCCACAGGCAGAACTTGCGGCGGTTGCTTCAAGAAGTGAACAAGGCGCAGAAAACTTCGGGAATGAATTTAATATTCCGAAAAGATTTGTCGGTTATGAAACAATGGCAAAATCCGACGCTATTGATGTAGCCTATATTGCGGTTCCCCACTCGGGACACGCAGAATGTTCAATACTTATGATGAACAACGGCAAGCACGTAATTTGCGAAAAACCCCTAGCGGTAAATACCCGAGAGGTTGAAGAAATGATAAAATGCTCCAAGGAAAACAATGTTTTTCTTATGGAGGCAATGTGGGCAAGATTGGTTCCCGGTACCGTAAAACTTCTTGAACTCATTGAAAGCGGCATTATCGGGGAAATACGCGGTGTTGAGGGAAAGTTCTGCTACACTATGGACGAAGAAGAAATGGATCACCACGTACTAAAGAGAGAAAACGGCGGCGGTTCGCTTCTTGATGTCGGCGTTTACGGACTCAACTTTGCAAGTTGGTATCTTGGGAAAAATATTGAAAACATACAAGCAACCGCAAATTTATTCAACGGAATTGATGACCACACCTGTGTTCTTTTGAAATATGAAAACGGCGCTATTGCGGATATATCATCCGCCGTGCTTTTGAGAAAACCCAACGAGGGCTACATATACGGAACAAAGGGTTACGTACATATCAACAGATTCTATGCCCCCCAGGAAATAGAAATCCGACTCCTTGACGGCACAAGCAAAACTATTGAGGCAAAGTATCTCGGCAACGGTTTTGAAGAGCAAATTATACACGTTTGTGAATGTGTTGAAAAAGGTTTAACCGAAAGCCCCGTAAATACATTTGAACAAACACTTTATATTACAAAACAGATGGATGAAATCCGCAAGTTAATCGGTGTTGAATATCCCCAGGATAAAAACTGAAGGAGGTAAAAAATGAAAACGGCTTTAATTCTTGAAGGCGGCGGAATGAGAGGACTTTATACATCAGGAGTCCTTGATGTGTTAATGGAAAATGATATTTATGCCGATGTTGCCGCAGGCGTATCTGCGGGTGCTTTGTTTGGTATAAACTACAAATCAAAACAAATAGGACGCGTTTTAAGATATAATTTGAAGTATGCGGGAAAGCCTGAATATACGGGATGGAAATCGTTCTTAAAAACGGGAAACCTTATGAATAAGGAGTTTTGGTTTGAGGACATACCTTTTAAACTTGACCCCATGGACTGCGAAACATACCGAAACAACAAAACCGAATTTCACGCGGTTATAACAAATCTTCAAAACGGACAGGCGGAGTATAAAAATATTTTTGATTTGGAGAACGAAGAATGTATGGAGTATCTGAGGGCATCCGGCTCCCTACCCTTTTGCTCAAAGCCAGTTGTCGTTAACGGAATTCCATATCTTGACGGCGGTATTGCCGACAGTATTCCGCTTAAACACTATTTAGAAAACGGCTATGAAAAAGCCATCGTTATTCTCACAAGACCAAAGAATTACCGTAAAAACGGTGATATACACGGGGCTGGACTGTTTTATAAAAAATACCCGAAATTTTCCGAAACCCTAAAAGACAGAAACAAAACATACAACGAACAATGCGAGTATGTTGAAAGGCTTGAAAAAGAGGAAAAAATCGTTGTTATAAGACCAAGTGAAACCGTAAAAGTTTCAAGAACGGAAAAAGACCCGACAGTTTTACAAAAAATGTATGATTTGGGTGTCAAAGACGGGAACAATATATTAGCAAAAATTAAAGAATATTTGGTCAAATAAAAATATAGCGGCAGTAAAAACGATTTGTTCTTACTGCCGCTGAATTTTTAAACAATTCTGAATGTTTTAACCTCAAAGGGTTTAATACTGAAGTGTATTTTGTTACCGTCAACGGAAATCTCCCGGTTTTCATCCTCCATTAAATTACACTCGTACGCCTTTGTAAAGGGAATGTTAATATTAAGAGTTCTTTCCCCGCGGACTCTCCTGCTTTCATATACACGAATAATCTTGCCGTTTCCGTCCTCGGCAGATTTAACCGCATCAATAACAATATCGTCGTTATCGGTACTGATAAAACTGTTACATTCGGGTAAATTGCCATTCTGTGCGGCAACATTTATTGCTTTGAGTGGGAAGTTGAGTTCAAAACCTCTGTTAACGGTATTTGCATTTTGCCATGTATTCTTATGGGGATAATATGCATAAGTGAAAGTATGCTCACCTAAATCACCAAAATTGTCGGGACAGGTCGGCGCTCTCAAAAGGGTTATTCTCATACGACTTTCAAGAATATCGTAACCGTATTTACAATCGTTAAGGATTGATACACCGTAGTCACCTTCGGAAAGGTCCGCCCACTTGTGAGCACATTGCTCAAACCTTGTGTAATCAAAACTGTTGTTTCTGTGAGTGGGTCTGTCAATAGCACCGTGTGCCGACTCAAAAGATGCGGTTGTATTAAGCACATTAACATCAAAAGCGGCTTTCATAACCTTGTCACGTTCTTGCCAATCAACTTTTGTTTCAAAAAGAACTTCTCTTGAATCTTTATAAAGAATAATGTTCTGCCAAATAGTTGATTTGTTGAACTTTCTGGTAACCCTTAATACTGCTCTCAAGGGTGATGACTCAACAACTTCGATACTTTCGGCTTTTCTTAATTCCCATTTTTTCTTTTCGTAGTTCTGCTCCAAGTTCCAAGCGGTTTCGTGAATACATTTATCAATAAATACAGTAATGAGGTTGCCTTCTCCATCCAATGTTTCGCGGTTATTTTCCTTATCGTATATGGAAGTTAAAATGCCGTTTTCGTCGTATTTTACTTTAAGAACATTGTTCTCAATGACACCGTTACCGATTTTTACACATTCGTCATTCACAGGTTCGCTGTACGGAAAGAATTTATAGCCCATTGCGGGAACCGAATCCGCAATAAATTCCGTGTATTCTTCCCTATCTTTAACGAATGTTCTTTGAACACCGTATCCCTTGTTACCCTTAACAATTACGGGTGCGGTAACGGCATGGGAAAGCAAGTTCCAAACAATAATACCCTCTTCGGATATATTGATATCGGCTGTAAGAGCAGTTAATTCTTCATTCAGGAAAGTTTCTGCTTTGTCGGTAAGCACCCTGAAATCGTTTATGGAGTCCTGCATTGCTTCATGGATGGATGTACCCGGAAGAATATCGTGGAACTGATTTGTTAAAAGAAGAATCCAAAGGTCGTGAAGCCTTTTCTTATCATACCCTTTGCCGAAGCAACCGAGCATTTCAATTCGCGGGAGTACAAGTTCATTTTTGCGGTTACTCTTTTTAATATAGCCCTGACTTGTATAAGTACCACGGTGGTTTTCGTAATAAAGTTCGTCATTGTATGTGGGCAACTCATCCCAATTCTTTTCGGCTTCACTGAAGAAGTTTTGGGGGTGAGCCATTCTTGTTGCGGGAAGACCCGGGAAATTCTTTAAACGCTTTGCATTTTCAAGCATACGGTAGGTACAACCACCGCCGCCGTCACCGTAACCGAACATACCGAAAGCGGTCTTTTGAACGTGTTTGGCGTCGCCGTTGTAAGACGCGTTGTATATCTGTTCAACATTATAATCCCCTTGATAATGGGAGGGCTGATTATATGCTAAAATTTCGCTACCGTCGGCACCCCTCCATTTGAAAAGGTTGTACGGAAATCTGTTAGTATCATTATAAAAAAGTTTAGCGGAAATAAAATATTTCATACCGCTTTTTTTAATAATCTGCGGCAGTGCGTAGGAAAATCCAAAGCAATCGGGCAACCAATATGTATCGGAAGAAACACCGAATTCTCTTTGGAAAAAGCCCTTGCCCTCAAGAAGTTGTCTTACCATACTTTCGCCGGAGGCAATGTTGGTATCGCATTCAACCCAAGTATTTCCCGCAATATTCCATTGGCCGTTTTTGACTTTCTCTTTAATTCTTTCAAAAAGTTCGGGGTTGTTTTCTTTGATTTGGTGGTAAACAATTGCCTGACTCTGTGTAAATGTAAACTCGGGATAGTCATCCATAAGTGCAAGGTTGTTAGCAAAGGTTCTGGCGGCCTTTCTTTCAGTTTCCTGTACTCTCCACAACCATGCAATATCAATATGGCTATGACCTTCCATAATAACTTCGGATGACGGTATGTACTTTATTTCACTTAACTTTTCATCAAAGTAGGCGGAGGCTTCATATATAGATTTTCTTACCTCATCATCGTCAAAATCGAAGTCAACTAAATGAAGTGAATCGTCAAGAACCTTATAAACACTTTCACGAATAAACTCGTCTTTAATAAATTTTAAGGCATCCCATGCGGTTTCGCAGTCAAGATAGAACTTTTCACAAATCTCGTCAACAACCGCAAAGTTAGCATATTTAAGTTTGTATTCAAGTTCTTTCTGTCCCGCTCTCGCATAATCGCAAAACGACGCAGAGTCAACACAGGCCTCAATAGTTATTTCCATGGGCTCATTGAATTTAAAAAACTTTTCGGGAATGTTTGCGGTATCTCTGCCGACCCAACCGCTGTTTTCCCTTGACGACATGGACGTAACCGTAACACCGTCAATTTTCACAAGACTTTCGCCGCCGAAGTCAAGGCAAAGATAAATCTTTTTTCCCTTGAAACTTTCGGGAAGTGTAACAGTTGTTTTAAAAATTCTTGCACAGTCATAGCGAGCAAACCAATGCTCACCCATTGTTATCGTCTTTTTTGTATCTTCATAAAATTTATACTGACCCTTACCCAGATAATCTCCGTCGTAAGTTTCCCAAACGGGCATATCAACCTTTTGGGTGTAATAATACTTGGGAAGTTGCTTTAACATATCAAGCAAAATGCCTTCTTTACGAGTTCTCATACCATTCCTCCGAGTGTAAAAATATCTAATATTGCCATATTACCATATAGAAAATTTTACCGCAATAAAATTTTCAAAAAAGTGAAATTTATTTAGTCAAGTTCAATATAGTGGGGGATTATATCTTCATATTTATTGTCCTTGTTAAGAAATCCGTTGGGGATAATTCCAAGTTGTGAAAAGCCAAGTTTTTTATAAAGCGCAAGGGCAGTTGTGTTTGTTGCAACAACTGCATTGAACTGAAGTATTTTAAATCCAAGTTCAGAGCCTTTTTTCATACAATGCTCAACCAAAGTCCTGCCGATCCCCTTTCCGCGCATATTCACTCTGACAGCATAACTTGCGTTACAAATATGACCGCATCTGCCAATGTTATTGGGATGTAATATGTACAATCCCACAACTTTTCCGTCTGAAAAGGCGAGACCCGTAAAGGATTGTTCTTTAAAGAATTTGTGTCCGCTTGTTTCATTAAAAAAATCCATTTGAGGAAAAGCGACACCCTCTGCAACAACCCCATTCCATATTTCAATAGCATCTTTTATGTACTCATTACTGTATTCTTTTATTTCCAACATAATAATCACCAAACATATTATTGCAAAAACCTGAATTTTTTGCAATATAAAATCAAAACAAAGACTTTATATTCAGACACTTTTATGTTACAATGAATGAAAACTATTATTAAGGATAAAAAAATGCATAATGTAACGATTGACAATAAAACGGTTCAAGTTCCCGACGGCACGGTTTTGTCAGAAGTTTTAATGAAACACGGCAAAACCCTCCCCCACCTTTGCGGCGGCAGAGGAACTTGCAAAAAATGTTCGATTTATGTTAACGGCAAGGAGAAACTTTCCTGCCAATACAAAGTTAAATCGGACATTGTTGTTTTTGTGCCTGAAAACAAAGAAATCCTTTCCGAAACAGGTGCAAAAGAAAGCGGAGAGATTACCGAAAACTGTTGCTTGACTCTCGATATCGGTACAACAACGCTGGCGCTCGCTCTGATTTCACTTAACTCAAAGAACGTAATAAAAGTTGTTACACGAACTAATCCGCAGAGATCTTTCGGCGGCGATGTTATGACCCGAATTGAGCGGTGCAGAAAAAACGGAATCAGTGATTTACAGGCAATTTTGATTGATAAAGTCAATGAAATGGTTTCGGAGTTAACTCCGCATAAAATTGACTTAATGTATGTTGCCGGAAATACCGCAATGCTCCATTTGTTTTTCGGTGTGGATTGTTCGTCCTTGGGGGTTTTTCCCTACACCGCCGTTTTCCTTGAAAGCAAGAAAGAAAAAGGCTCTCACTTGGGATTGAATAACATTAAAAATGTTGTTTCCCTCCCCTGCATTTCCGCCTTTGTGGGTGCGGATTTAGTAGCAGGACTTAACTACACGGGTATGCCTAATAACAATAAATACAATTTGTTAATTGACCTTGGCACAAATGCGGAAATTGTGCTTTATAATGAACATTCGCTATTGTGCACCTCTGCGGCGGCAGGACCGTGCTTTGAGGGTGCAAACATAACCTGCGGTATGAGTGCAACGGACGGTGCTGTTTATTCATATCATAAGGACGGCTCTTTTGAAACAGTCAACAACAAATCCCCAAAAGGAATCTGCGGCACCGGTCTTGTTGATATTATCGCAGAACTTGTGGAAAAGGTTACAATCGACGAAACAGGCTATATGGATTGTGGTGAATTTTACCTTTCAAAAGATGTAAAACTGACACAGCAGGATATACGGCAGTTCCAACTTGCAAAATCAGCGGTTTATTCCGCCGTTTTAGCCTTGTTAAAAGAAGAAGCGATATCATTTGAAGATATCGGGAAACTCTTTATTTCCGGCGGTTTTTCCGCAAAAATCAATATTGGAAACGCAGTTAAGGTAGGTTTGATTCCGCAAGAACTAAAAGAAATATGTACACCCATAAATAACAGCAGTCTTTTGGGCACCGTTAAATATGCTTGTGAACAGAATGATTTGTCCGTTTATTTAAAAAATGCCCGATATATTGATTTATCAAAGAATCCATATTTTTCGGATTTATTTATTGAGAATATGGAGTTTTAAAATTATAAATTTAAGATAAAAGTAGGTTGTCTCTCCTGAAACAACCTACTTTTTAAATTTTAAAAACTCTTTTTAGCCTTTACTTTTTACGGATTTGAAATGAAGTTCGCGCATACCCTCAACTTCGTTACAAATCTCTTTGAGGTTGCAACTTGAACAATCAACCATTATGTTATCAAAAATATGATTCAATGCCGAAGTTGTCCGCCCTATTTTCTTTGCTACACAGTTCAGTTTTTCAAAGTCTTCGCAATCCGTTACAAAATAAATTTCTGCGCTTTTTACATAGGGAAAACTCATATATTCCTTTAAAAGAACGTCTCCGTAATCCGCAAACCCCACACCTGATTTCACGGATTTTTTGCTAACACGAATCTGCTCCCTCATATTAAGCACGGAGGCCCTTGTCATAAATCCATCAACTGAAATACGATATCTTAAAGACTCCAATTCTTTAATTCTGTTAAAGGATTCCTGTTCATCTTCCAAATCATCTGTTTCAATAAAAACGAATTTACAAAAAAGAGTGTCTTCCCGAATTTCGCCAAGGTCTTTGCCCAACAAATACACGTTGTTTGAAAACTTAATATTGCTACTGACGGCAAGACTGCTGACGCAGGGCTTTTGACTTCCGCCAAGTTCAAAAGCCGTGTCCGACATAAGTATTACCGAATTTATGTTGCTGACGGAAAGGGGGATTTTACCCGTACTTAAAACTTTTGCATCGGAAAATGACGTTTTGATTTCATTGATAAGACCGTCATATAATTTCATTATAATTTCTTATCTCTTTTCATTTTGTCATAGTGTTTTTGCAACATATCGTAAACTTTTCTTACAAGTTTCATATCAAGGTTGAACCAATATATAACAAAAGTTATTACGAAAAGTGCGAAAATAACACCTAAAATTATTAACAATATGTCCATATCAGTTCTCCTTTGCGAGTCCCTTTTGACGTGCATATTCAGCGGCACCTAAAGCACCCATAAGTTGCGGGTCCGTATTTAACTCAACTACTTTAATTTTGAGAACTTTTTCAATGGCTTTTTTAAGACCGTCATTTTTTGCACATCCGCCTGTAAGAGTAATACTGTCCACAGCACCCGCTTTTTTTCCATTTTTCATCACCCGAGAGTATTATATAATAATACATTTAAAAAAACAATATAAATTTGCTGTGATACGAAATTTCCAAATAATTAAAAGTATTAGAAAAAGCGGCTCTGTAACAAATACAGAACCGCTGTAATATTTTTACTTTTTCTTGAACAATGCAGATTTGACCGCGCCTTTTGGATCTTTAACAAGAAGAACAATTAACCAAATAACAAGACCCATGGCAACCTCGGACAATCCAAGATACAAGTCATTTAACATATCAACGGGAGCGGGTGCAAAAAACTCGGCGCCGAGTTCTAAATATTCGCAAATTGCATCGACGAGCCACATTAAAGAAGCGCCCCAATACAACCAACAGAGAACACCGACTTTCATTTGACTTTTCGGCGCACCAATGTACCAGACAACCGTACTGATAATTGCTGCAAATAAAGTAGTCAACAGCGTCATATTATGCACCCTCTTGTCCGAGTTCGGGAGACATCAACGCTTTCTTCTCCATAACTGAAGAAACTGCAACCATACCAACCCATACTGCCGTAACAAGAACGGACATTCCAACACCTGCGCTACTCATTTCTGCTAACATTTCAGCAGTTTCGCCGTTTTCGACAGCCGTCAGGAACGGGAAAAAAGGAATAACTTCACCGTGCCACAAATGTTCAAATGCCAAAAGAGCGGAACCGCCCCACAACATTTTGTTAAGCCAACCGAGTTTTTCGGAAAAGTTAATTTTAGTTTCTTCTTCCACAGAGCCGCCCGAAAGGGAAATCTGTACAGTTTCCTCTTTTTCTTTGGATTTTATAATCTTTGCCGCAACTGTAGTTACAATCGCCTCTGCAACAGGAACAATAAAACATGCCATATCCCATACACCTCTTGAACTTTAATCTGTAAAAATCGGATTATATAAAACCCTTTTTTATTGTAACTTATAATTTAATTTTTTCAAGAATTATTATAAAATATTGTAACACACGCTTTCACAAGAGATAATGTATAAACCTGTCAAATCGGATGAAAAAAGCGGACTCGCGAAAGCAAGTCCACTTATGGTGGGAACAATAGGGCTCGAACCTATGACCCTCTGCTTGTAAGGCAGATGCTCTCCCAGCTGAGCTATGCTCCCGAATGTAATTGAATTATACTATAACCAAACAAGAAAATCAAGTCTTTTCAACATATTTAAATCATCGAAATACTATTTTAGTTTACAATATCAACATTAAAATATAGTTTTTACTAAAAATCGCTATATTAATATATATGTTTACGTGCGGCGATATACGGTTGCTTTTGCAACGGATAAAAAACACATGTCCTAAGACAAATAATTCTGTCTATCGTGTCCGGAAAAGAACGGACGATAAGCGGAGACTTATTACTTTACTATTTCTGCTCTCTCAAATTTAATCTCAAACGTAAAATCTTTAGGAATTGAATCAAAATCTTGAAAATCTATTTCCAAATAATAATGTCCGTCTTTCTCGATCAGCCTATCTGCAAGCCACCACAACTTTTTCTTCCTTTGAGTTCAGTATTATTAGTGACTATTTTGAAATTAAATAATTTAATCTCTTTTATATCTTGATCATATAAAGCGCCCGAAGCATTGATTTTTAGTTGCATAAGATTTCTGTCATGGGAATTTTTGTTTCCGCCAAATTTATTAAAGTCAAAAGAAAACTCAAAATACTCGACGTCAACAATACAAGCATCATGCAAACCGTTTATCCAATACCAATCCGGTTGGTTTTCCGTACAAGAAGATGTATATACACTTCCTTTTAGAATTTCAGTCACCTCAAAATTTCTTATTTATCTTTCAGCGTTTTACAACTTGCAATTAACATTCTTCTCATTCTACCCAAAGATTTCGGTTATTTTTATAAGCTTCTTCGTAAATAGCTTTAGTATTGAACAGAAGTTGCAACCAGCCATCGGTTTCGCTACATTCTTTTAGTGCAATTTCAAATTTAGAAAGCATATCCGCACTGCTCTGACCGTAATTTGCTTCATGGATATTTGCATAAACACTGCTTGAACTTTTGCGAATCTGAAATATAGTGTTTGATGGTGCTGTGATTTGCGGAGCAATGTATATCATCAATTCCGTAGGAATTGCATTTCATCAAAACGAAGTTTTGTATCTCATCAAGCCGACAGTATGCACACCTGAAGGTGTGATGAGATACCAAGACTGTCGGCTTGGATAAAAAAACAAAGGCCTTCTTTTGAAGTCCTTTGTTTTTTGGATGTATGCCTCATTTTAGAATCGTAACCACAAATTCAATAATTCAAAATGTTAATCTGTTTTTGATTTCAGATACACGCTGTATTTTCTTGTTTCTTCTATTTTATCAAACATTTCAGAACACTCAGTTGTAACACTCCACGGAACAACAGGACTCTCGGTTTTCCCTGCCTTGATACATCTGATCGCTTCGCAGATTTCATAGGTGAACCCATTTACCGTTTCTTTATCTTCAAAATGTTCCTTAATATTTCCGGAAGCATCGTATAAAAAACATTCGCTTGCATAATGCGGAGCAGGAATAACTATCTTTCCGTATTTTCCGTATATTGTCATTTTCTCTTCCAATGAGGTCATAAATGATGCCGTCAAATCGGCTAAGGTGTGCTCAAATTCAATTGAAATATGATTATTGACATCCACACCGCAGTCACCCCATATTGCAGAAACATTTATGTTTTTTATTTCCTGTTCAATCAGATATGCGGTAATCTCATAAGCATAAACAGTAATATCTTTTGCAACACCGCCACCCAGCAAAGGATTAAAGTAACGGTTTTCTTTATTTTCAGGAGCAGCAAACCCTATTGAAAACTGTGAGATTTCAGGAATGCCGATTTCTCCGTTATCTATCCATGATTTTGCCTTGTTGACGGCAGGTAAAAAACGACTCCACATGGCCTCCATAACGAAAACCTGCTTTTTTGCCGCAGCCTCAAAAACCTTTTGGGCTTCACCCGAATTCTGAAACATAGCTTTTTCACATAATACCGGAATATTTCTTTCAACGCACATCATTACAAGACGATAATGGTCATCAGGTGTAACTGCAATATATACGCAGTCAGGTTTTTCTGATTCAAGCATTTCTTCATAGCTGTCATAATATTTTTTTATGCTGTGCCGGGTTGCAAAGTTTTTTGCCCTGTCATAACTTTTGCTTGAAATTGCACTTACTTCACAGCAGCCAAGCAATGAAACAGCATCACAAAACTTGTTGGCAATTCCACCTGCGCCCATAATACCAAAACGAAAAATACTCATATCAATTCTCCGGAACAATGAATTCCTATTTGTCGAGACAATTATATCAGACATGATATAAAATTACAATCTGGTGCGGTGTCCCGCCCACACTTTTTCACTATTCACTATTCCTTCTTATTTTCAAAAACCGACCCAAAGGATTAGTGAAAAGTGAAGATGTAAGAAAAGTAAACCCCAAGCACTTTCGTCCTTGGGGCTTTTGGAGGCGACAACCAGATTTGAACTGGTGATCAGGGTGTTGCAGACCCACGCCTTACCACTTGGCTATGTCGCCTTATAAAAAAATGGAGCGGATGACGAGGCTCGAACTCGCTACCTCCACCTTGGCAAGGTGGCGCTCTACCAGATGAGCTACATCCGCATAAAAAATGAATGAGCCGTGAGGACGACTCACCCATGGTGCCTCCGGTCGGAATCGAACCAACGACACGAGGATTTTCAGTCCTCTGCTCTACCAACTGAGCTACAGAGGCGTCTAAGAAGTGGCGACCCGGAACGGGCTCGAACCGTCGACCTCTAGCGTGACAGGCTAGCGTTCTAACCAGCTGAACTACCGGGCCACCTCTTGGTGGGAACAATAGGGCTCGAACCTATGACCCTCTGCTTGTAAGGCAGATGCTCTCCCAGCTGAGCTATGCTCCCAAATGCGTTGCTCACTCGCAACGTTGATTACTATACACTATTTCATAGGATTTGTCAACACTTTTTTTCAATTTTTTCAGAAATTTTTTAAGGTTTTAATTTCGTCAACTATCTTAACCATTTCGTCATATTTTCTCTCCATATCTTCCACAAGTTTAAACTGTGTTCTTGCTCTCACAAGGTTATGTTCCGGGTACTCAATTTTAAAATAAACGTCACCGTTGATATAGTCGCCCAAAAATCTCATACCACATTCAAAAGTCAAAAGTTTTGCGGCAAAAGGTAACAAATCAATTTCTGTTTCCGTAAGGCTTTCCCCTGCCGTTTCAAGATAACCGTCAACATAGGAGCGGAAATATTCAAGGCTCAAAGAAACCTTGGACAAATCCCTTTCATCCTCTGCGGCGGTATTCGCTCCGAAACGGATACTGTCACCGAAATCGTACAAAGCGGAGCCCGGCATAACGGTATCAAGATCAACAACGCAAATACCCTTTTTGGTGTTTTTATCAAAAAGAACATTGTTGAGCTTTGTATCATTGTGTGTTACACGAACAGGTACTCTTTCAGTTCCCAGTAAATCCGTAATTACGGAACAGTCTTTTTCTCTTGCAAAGGCAAATTCAATTTCAGGTAAAGCATTTTCTTTTCTGCCGGATGCATTGGTTTCAACGGCTTTCTTAAAATCCTCAAATCTTGTAGGTGTATTATGAAAGTTGGGAATGGTATCATAGAGAGTATCTATGGGGTAATCCGCAAGGAGATTTTGAAAATTACCAAAGGACAGGGCGGCACTTCTAAAATCTTCAGCGTTGGTCAATTCATTTATGGTAAAAGTATTATCAACATAATTATATAATCTCCAACAGCCGCCGTCCGATGCCATATAATAATTTTTCCCGTCTTTTGCAGTGTAAACAGTCAAGGTTTCTCGCTCCGGATCCCCACCGTTATTCTTTATTTTTTCTCTCAAAAAAGAGGTTACACCGCAAACATTTTCCATAAGTTCAACGGGATTTTTGAAAACATTGGTATTTATTCTCTGTAAAAGATAGCACATAACGGCATTGTTTTCCGTTTCGTACTCAACTATATATGTATCATTTATATGCCCATCCGATACGGGTTTATAACCAATATATTTACCGAATTTAGGAAACGCATCAATAATTTCAAGTAAATTTGTGCTGTTGGTCATACTCATTGTAAATTACTCCTTATTTTTTGAAGATTGCAAAACATTCGGGATTGTGAAATCCCGGAGGTAAGGTCGTTACGGGAGAAAACGCAAGATAATGGGGCGTGTCGCAATCATCACCGCATTTGTAAAAATTCGCCATTACCGTTGTAAAATCAATATTATCTTTATCCGTATTATAGAGTTCCGACAAAAAGTCTTTTGTCAGTTTAATTTCTACTCCCCAATACAATCCGTCGGCACTCTTGCCCGAAAATGCTTTAACACAGGGCGAACTTTCTGTTAAGGTACTGACAAGAGTTCTGTTATCTCTACTCTTTCCGAATTCGCAAAGAAATGCACCTTTTGAATTTGTTTCTACATTGATATACTCCCCACGCTCTGGTATGGGAGCAACAAAAAATTCAAGACAACTGTCGCGGTAAACAGGGTCGTCACGTTTTGTAAAAACTGCACGGGGATTACTTTCATAACATTTCAGTACCGCAATCAAATCCTCACCCACAACACCCAATTTAAAGTAAGTTTCAGGTCTGTAAGCGGGATTACTTTCCCAATGGTATGATGTTAAGGGCTGAAAACACGCCTTATCAAAATCTTCCATGCAACTGTAAAAGCAAAGTTTATTATATACTTTAAAATCCATAAAAAAACCTTATTTCATATATTCGGTAATTCCGTCAGTTGCATCCATTGATGCCATAATCATATAAAGACGGGGAACATGGAACGGACCTTTAAAAATATTGCCCTTTAAAGTCGTTGAAACCGTGTTATCATAATGCAGATAGCCGTACCATTCACCGCATTCTTTATCACAAAAATGTTTTTCGCAGTACGATTTAATCTCATTGTATAAATCATTGTATCTTTCGTCTTTGAATTGAAAATACGCAAGGCGTAAAGCTATCATTGCTTCGCATTGGGGCCACCAAAGTTTCATGTCCCACTCCAACTGCACGGGTGGTTTTCCCTCACAGTCCGTAAAAGAAATAATACCGCCGTGTGTTTTATCGACACCCAAAGGAAGTGTAATATCAATAATTTGTTTCGCGGCAGAAACGGCTTCATTATTCCGTGTTATAATTCCCTCTGCCATAATAAACCAAGCGGCTTCAAGAGAATGTCCCGGATTTACGATTCTGCCGTTGGGACTGTCTATGAAATCCCCTGCCTTTGTTACACTTTCAAGGAGCCCTTTTTCCGTGAGATAACCGCCGTGAAGAATTTCGTCAAGGAATTCCTTGCAAAGCGGATTATACTTGTCCCAAAGACCGTCAACACTTCTTAATACCTGGGCAGTTGAAAGCATAATCATAACCGGAGAAAGGGCTTTAGAATCAACATTTTCAGGGTTAATTTTAGGCGGATTTTTACGAACACCGGTAAAACATTCGTAAGCAACCTGAAAATACATCTCCGCCTTTTCGAGAACATTTATGTCACCGGTCGCTTTATATAACTCTGCGCAACCGATTGCCGCAAAGGTTTCCGAAAAATAATATCTTCTTTTTTGAAGTTCTCTGCCGTCGGAAGTTACGGTAAAAAACATTCTTCCGTCGCTGTCGGTACATTTCGGGAGAAAGGAATATATATTTTTTGCGGCTTTCAGGTATTCATCATTCTTTTCAATTATGTTATATGCCTTTGAGAAAACCCACAATGCTCTGCCCTGAAACCACACACTTTTATCCGTTCCGTATATATTCCCTTGGCGGTCAAGGCATGTATATATTCCCCCGTTTTCATAGTCAACGGCATTTCGGAGCCAAAAAGGTAAAATGTTTTCGATTAAATCCTTTTTATAATCCACAACATCCACTTCCCTGTCCGGTATTAAAATCCAATATTCTTATCAACTGACAAACACAAACACATAATATCATTTTTCTAAAGAAAAGTAAATAAGAAATAAAAAAGTTACGGCACAGTTTTCACTGTGCCGTAAATGTTACAAAAACTATATTATTACAACTTCATTGCAACATCCCAAGCCTGCCATATAACAGTACGGAGACTGCCAACCTTAAAGGCATCACCGATAACGTGAACGTGCTTACTCTTTTCTGCAACGGGAGCGGGCTTGTAACCAACGGAAAGAATAACGCTGTCGGCGGGAATTGTTTCTGTTTTTCCGTCCTTTGTCATTACCGTTACACTTGAATCGGTAATTTCAGTTGTTTTTGTTTCAAGGTAAACAGGAACTTCGTTTGTTTTAAAGAAATCACGAAGGAAACTTGTGTTTGCAAGAGCAATACCGGGTGTTGTAACAAGGTCATCCTGCATCTCAACAATAGTGGGATTTTTGCCCTGAAGATAAAGTTCATAAGCAATTTCGCAACCGGTAAGACCGCCGCCGATAACAGTAACGTTTTTACCGACTTCTTTATTGCCCAAAAGGAAATCTATAGCTTCAATAGCCTTATCGGCTCCCTTAACGGGAATTTTGTTTGCAACAGCGCCTGTTGCAACGATAACCTCATCGGCATCAAGAGATGTAATATCCTTAACTTCTGTATTCATATGAATTGTAATTGCATCATAACGCTTGATTTCACGGTTATACCAAGCAATAAGGTCACGGTCTTTCTCTTTGTACGAGGGAGCGGCTGCGGCAATAAACACACCGCCCAATTTATCTGTTTTTTCATAAAGATCAACCTTATGACCGCGCTGTGCACAAACCATAGCGGCTTCCATGCCACCAATACCGCCGCCGATAATTGCAATTTTCTTGCTCTTTTTGGCGGGTTCGATTTTATATTTCTTGGACTGCATTGTTTTGGGGTTAAGAGCGCAACGGGAAAGACCCATTGTATCGGAAAGATCCTGGGTATTTGCGTGTCCCTTTGAAGATGAGAAGTTGAAACAACCGCTGTGACAACAAATGCAGGGTTTGATTTCTTCAACTCTGTCTTCAATAATCTTTGTTACCCATTCGGGATCGGTTAGAAACTGACGAGCAACGCCCACACCGTCGATTTTACCCTCTGCAACTGCCTTTGCACCCACGTCGGGCTCCATTCTGCCTGCGCAAACAACGGGAATATCAACAAATTCCTTAATATGTGCAACATCATCAAGGTTACAGTTCTGAGGCATATACATTGGCGGATGTGCCCAATACCATGAGTCGTATGTACCGTTGTCCGCATTAAGCATATCGTAGCCTGCATCCTGAAGGTATTTTGCCGCCTTTTCGGATTCGGGCATTGCACGGCCGACTTCCTTGTAGTCCTCTCCGGGCATTGCACCCTCGCAGAAACCTTTCATTTTTGACTCAACGGAATATCTGAGAGATACGGGGAAATCTTCACCGCAAGCCTCTTTTATTGCTTTAACAACATCAACTGCAAAACGGTATCTGTTTTCAAAACTTCCGCCGTATTCGTCAGTACGTTTGTTGTAGAATTCAATGGCAAACTGATCCAAAAGATAACCTTCGTGAACAGCGTGTACTTCAACACCGTCAACACCTGCGTCACGGCAAAGTTTTGCGGTCTTTGCAAACGCTTCGATAATCTCGTGAATTTGCTCAACTGTCATCTCGGGGCAAATAATGTCCGGTGCCCAACGTGCCGGTTGAGCGCTGGGGGAAGCAAGTTCGTGGGATGTATCAATAACGGGTTTAATAAGTGCGCGAGTAAATTTATTTCTGTGAAGAGGAGCAATAAGTTCGGTAATAGCCCAGGAACGACCCATACCCGCTGTAAGCTGTACAAAGAGTTTTGCACCGGTCTTATGGATTTCATCCATAAATTCCTTCAACTCGTCAAACATCTTCGGGTTCTGCCAAAGCCATTTGCCCCAGAATGTGTCACGCAAAGGTGCAATACCGGGAATAATAAGACCGACATTGTTATTTGCTCTTTCTAAAAAGAGTTTTGCGGCTTCCTTGTCAAAATGGCAACCGCCCAGTTCAAACCAACCGAACAAAGATGTACCGCCCATGGGGCACATAACAATACGGTTTTTGATTTCAACATTGCCTATTTTCCAAGGTGTAAACAATGCTTCGTACTGAGGATTCATTAAAACACTTCCTTCTCAAGATTTCGGACTGTGAATCCGTAACATAAATGTTCTACTATATAATAAAGAAAAGGACTAATAATGTCAAGTTAAAATTTTGACAAACTTGCATTTGTTCAAAATAAAAACACTTCCACAGAAGTGCTTCATTTTTTGGTAAAGAGCGAGCAAACAGTATTGCAAAAATTCAAATCCGCAAGCGACGAATTTCATTGAAAAAAGCACGCTTTCGCGTGCTTTTTTCTGGCAGGGGCAGAAGGACTCGAACCCTCAAGGACGGTTTTGGAGACCGGAATGTTACCATTACATTATGCCCCTATATATTGCCGTCGCAATTACGACGGCTTTGGTGGACCATCAGGGACTCGAACCCCGGACCAACCGGTTATGAGCCGGTTGCTCTAACCAACTGAGCTAATGGTCCGCGTTTTGCGACGAATAGAATTATATAAAATTACTTGTCGTTTGTCAAGGACTTTTTAAAATATTTAATTAAAACAATGAAATTAACGAATGAACTGAATTTATTATTTACATAAATAAAAAGGGGTTGGAAAAAGAAACACTTTCAACAACCCCCATTATAGTTTTAAGCAAATCTCATTGTCATTTGAAGAATACGTTTAACACACAGTTCAAGTTCGGCACGTGTAAGCTCACCTTTATCGTAGGCGGCTTTCAAATCTTCGGGATAACCCATGTGCATTTTCATATCATTACCGGCTTTAACCTCTTTAACAGGGTCGTTTTTAACACCCCAGTCCGTTGTAACCATACCGTCAAATCCCCACTCGTCACGAAGAATACCTGTCAAAAGTTCGTAACTTTCAGAAGTGTGTTGACCGTTAATAAGGTTATATGAACTCATAAGAGTCCAAGGTTTTGCCTCTTTTACACAGATTTCAAAACCTTTTAGATAGATTTCACGTAAGGCTCTTTCGGAAATTCGAGAATCACTGCCAAAGCGATTTGCTTCTTTGTTGTTACAAGCAAAATGCTTTATGGAAACCGCAATTTTTTGGGACTGTATTCCCCTCGTTGCTGCGGCGGCGCATTTACCTGCAACAAGCGGGTCTTCGGAATAATACTCGAAATTACGACCGCAAAGTGGCTCACGGTGAATATTAAGTGCGGGAGCAAGCCAGATACCCAGATTGTTTTCCCGTAGTTCCGCTCCTCCTGCGGCACCTACCTTTTCAATAAGTTCGGTATTCCAAGTACACGCAAGTAAAGTGGCGCAGGGCCAGGCAGTTGTAAATTTTCCTGTTTCCGTATTAAGACGTAATCCCGCAGGTCCGTCGGCTGTGGGAATGGGCGGAATATCAAGCCTTTTAAGACCGCCGAAACAGCCTGTATTTGCAACACCCGTGGGAGCCTGACCGCCCACAAAATCCATAAGTTCTTCAAGGGTGAACTGTTTTATAAACTCATCAAGAGTTATGCTCTCCCCTACCTCGTCGAACTTTGTTTCCTCTTTAGGTGTGTTTGCGTTAATTTCCGACACTTTTCCGTAATAATAAGACTTTTCACCCGTGGGTAGTTTTTCAAAACTACCGTCGGACAACAGTCTCTTTTTAAGATCAAAGGGTTTACACCATTGTTTGAGTTGTTGGGTAACTCTTGTTTCTTCAACAATGTATGTAAAATCGAGTTTTTCAACATCTCTGACGGATGTACCCATATAGAAATTATATTCGCCATTTTCAAGAATATATGCGGATTTTTGCACCTTGCCCAAATCATCGAAACTTGCCATATCACCGATATCAAAACTCATTGCAAGAGTCTCTGACTCACCGGGAGCAAGAAGTTTTGTCTTTTTATAGGCACAGAGTTCTTTAGCGGGCTTACCCAACAAACCTTGGGGTGCGCTGTAATAAAGTTGAACAACCTCTTTGCCCGAAACATCACCCACATTTTTAACATTGACCACGGCAACAATTTTTCCGTCGCTTTCACAACAAACCTTACCGCTCAATTCAAAGTTTGTATATGAAAGTCCGAAACCGAAAGGATATCGAACACACTCGCTCTTTTCGGGAATCGTTTCAAAATATCTGTAACCCACGTATATATCTTCCGTGTAATCCACGTGGTCAAAACATTCCCAAAAATCCTCGGTGCAAGGATAACAGTCATAGGACTTTACGATTGTATCGACAAGTTTACCGCTGGGATTTGCGTCACCGCAGATAACATCGGCAATGGCGCTGCCGCCTTCAATACCGCCCTGCCATCCAAAGAGAATACCCTGCACATTATCATTCTCTGCAAAATATTCGCAGTCAACTATTCCGCCGGAGTTTATTACAACAATACATTTTTTAAAAGACGCGGACACCTTATCAATAAGTTCCTTTTCCAAATCGGAAAGATAGTAATCCCCGCTCTTTGCACGTCTGTCGACACCCTCAGCGGAAAAACGGCTTATTGTTACAACTGCTGTGTCAGCCCACTCGGAAGCGGATTTAATCAGTTCATCGGGAAACGTTGCTTCTTTAACATGCATTCTGTCAAAAGTGTCGTAGGTCATATCATCCCGCTCGGTACAAAAATCCATTGCATTTACAACATCCCAAATAGCATCGATTTGCTTTCGAGTGAGAACATTTTTGCTCTCTCTTTCTACGTAATCCTTATAAAAATCCACAAGCGGTTTATATATAAACACTTTATTTTCGTTTTCTTTAAAGTTGAAGCCCTCATAAATATTGCGAACATAGGGGCAATGAACGTCGCCGCTGCCGCCGCCACCCTTGATATACTCAATTGCAGCCTTGCCGAAAAGAGCAATTTTCTCACCCTTATTAAGAGGCAAAGCGTTATCCTTATTTTTAAGAAGGACCATACCCTCACTAGCGCTTTCTCTTGAAAGAGCAATGTGTTTTTCCGACGCTGTTACGCAACGTCCGTCCTCCCCCAAAGGTAAGCAAGGTTGAAATCTGTAACGAGCATATTTTTTCATAGTATCACATCCAATCTAAAATTATACTACCAATTATAGAATTTTTTATAATACAGTCAAGTAAAAATCTTAGAAATAGAACAATTATCATTGAACACAGCAAAGTTTTATGATAAGATTATTTACAGTAATTAACAACAGAGGTAAATATGTTAAAAAATAATTATAAAAGAACAAAATACGCTTGTTATTTCACATATCTTGCAACGTCGTCCGCATTTGTTTTACCGCCGATGCTTTTCGTAACGTTTCACGATATGTACGGTATCTCATACACCCTTTTAGGCACCTTAGTGCTTATAAACTTTTTCACACAACTTACCATAGATTTGATTTTTTCGTTTTTTTCAAAACACTTCAATATAAAACACACAATTCGTTTAATGCCTGTAATCACAAGCGTCGGTCTTCTTTTCTACGCCGTTTTACCGAGTGTTTTTCCTCAACACGCTTTTTGGGGTCTTGCTTTCGGTACGGTAATTTTCTCCGTTGCGGCAGGGCTTTGTGAAGTTCTTCTCAGTCCTGTAGTTGCAGAAATCCCTTCGGAAACTCCCCAAAAAGATATGAGTATGCTCCACTCTCTTTACGGTTGGGGAGTTGTTGCAAACGTTATTATCGCATCTCTTTTCTTTCTTGTCTTCGGCACGGAAAACTGGATGTATCTTGCTCTGTCATTAGCGGTTTTACCGCTTATTGCTTCATATATGTTTTTTATTTCACCCATTCCCCGAATGGAGATTTCCGCCGCTGACAAAGGAGAAAAGAAGCAAATAAAGCCCATTGTCGTTTGTTTGATTTGTATTTTTCTCGGAAGTGCAACGGAAAACACCATGACAAACTGGATTTCGGGATTTACGGAAACCGCATTGCATATACCTAAAGCCTTGGGCGATATTTTGGGACTCGCGGTATTTGCGCTTCTTTTGGCAATCTCCCGCGGTGCTTACGCAAAGTTCACACCCGATATCACAAAAACACTTTTATTCAGTATGCTTGGCGCAACTGTATGCTATGTGGCAATCGGCATTTCAAATAATGTGATACTTTCGTTTATCTCCTGTATTTTTGTCGGCATTTTTTCATCAATGCTTTGGCCGGGGACTTTGATTTTGATGGAAGAAATGATACCGTCTCCCGGCGTTGCCGCATTTGCTCTTATGGCTGCCGGCGGTGATTTCGGCGCCTCGATAGCGCCTCAGTTGTTGGGCATAATCGTTGACAGGGTTTCACAAAGTAATTTCGCTGTTGAAACCGCGCAGATTCTCTCTACCACCTCGGATGCAATAGGTTTGAAAATCGGTATGCTGTTCGCTTCCGTTTTTCCTCTGTGCGGATTATTTCTTCTGCTATATATAAATAAAATCCACAAATCCAAAATATAAATATCAACAGCATCTCTTATTGAAATCGTCGTAAGAGGTGCCGTTTTTATTTAAAGTATTTATTGATAACCCGTTTAATAAAACTGTGTCCATTTTTCTTTCGTTCCTGATGGTTAATTCTGTATGAAATTGCTTCACACACCGAACGGTTTGCGGTTGTATCATTAAAGCAATTTAGTGTTTTTTTGATTGTAACAACAGAAAAAAGTAAAAAAACAGAAAAAACTAAACATAAGATAATAAATAAAGAATCGAGAGTTACGATATATAAAATGAAAAAAAGGAGTAGCAGCGGTAAGCAACCAGCAAGTAAAAGCTCGCAGGAAATAAATTTCTGTTTAACCTTTTTAAAACTCGTGAGAACATGATTAACGGAGTTTATATTTGCTCCGTCGGTTTCAAGAAATACAGAATGAAATTGACAAGAAGAATTCGCGGGTTTCGGAATTGCTTCTATGTCATTCAAGATTACGGTACACATATCATTTTGAGCAACTATATCGTAGTATGAGTTACAATGGATATGTGCAGAGATACCGTCCGAATCAAAAAAGCGGTCAAAAAGCACCCAAAACCATGCAATATTCACTCTGTTTTCATCAAAAATTTTAACCGTTAGTTTAAATTTTTTTTGCACACCGTCGACAATATTCTCTCCTGCTTTCAGTATATACTCTTTATCATCAATACAAACGTAAATATTTTTATAATATGTTCGGTTAATTAGCGTAAGCGTCATAATAAGTCCATACCTCAATTTTATCAACTCATAAAACAGTCAACAGCAACCATCAGGCAAAAACCTGCAAGAAGTGCAAACGTGGCACCTCTTTCGTTGCCGTGAGCGTGGGTTTCGGGAATCATTTCGTCGCTTATTACATAGAGCATTGTGCCGCCTGCAAAAGCAAGACCGAAAGGCAGGACAGCATTTGAAATGCTTACGGCAAAATAGCCCAAAAGCGTACCGACAACCTCAACCAATCCCGTTACAATGGCTATTGCAAAAGTTCTGCCCTTACTCATTCCCACAGCAATCATAGGAGCAATAATTACCATGCTTTCAGGAATATTTTGGAGAGCGATACCACCCGCAATAGTTAATGCCTCTGCCGTGTTACCCGTACCGAAGCCGACACCCGCGGCAATACCTTCGGGAAGATTGTGAATACCTATGGCGATAACAAAAAGTAATACCTTATTTACCTGTGCATTATTGTTTCTGTGACTCTCTTGATCCATTCCCGTAAGTCTATGTAAGTGCGGCACCAATTTATCAATTAAATTGACACAGACGGCTCCGCTGAAAATACCGGCAACAGTTACAAGCAGAGAAAACCTGCCGCCCTGCTCCAAGGATTCTAACACAAGTCCGAAAACAGCCGCCGCAAGCATAACTCCTGCCGCAAATGAAAGAACGATATCATTAAATTTATGGCTTATTTCCTTAAACAAAAAACCGAAAGCCGCACCTATAACCGTGGCGCCGCCGACACCGAACGCTGTGAGCAAAACAATTTGCACACAAAACACCTCCAAAGATAATTCAAATGAAAAAACACAAAAATTCTACCGTTTTAATACAAACTACTTTCTTACAACAACGTTTTCGCTGCCGAAAATAAGATTTAATTCTTTCAGCAAGGGTTCGTTTACCGATGTAAGATACTCAACACCCAAGAAGTCATATTTCTTCGTGTCTTTACGGTAAATATATACGGGAATTTCCCCTTCAAATATTGACAAAAGATTTTTTAGCCTTTCGATTTTTTCGGGATTATGTCTTTCAACCCGTATAAATACTCCTATTTTTTTCTTTCTTTCAGTTTCACAGTCGGGCTTTGTAGGGGATTTGTTGGTACGAATTTCTTTTTTCGGTAAGTCATCCACATTTTTCGGTGCAACGCTGATTTTTTCCGCAAGAAGTTTTACCTCCTCGTCCTTGACGGAAATTCTGCCATCTACCAAAACTATACTGCCGACAGAAATCAGATTTGCGTACATTAAATAATTCTTCGGAAAAACTATCATTTCCATATTACCGTACAAGTCTTCAATTCCGCAAAAAGCCATTATTTCATCTTTTTTTGTCACTTTCTTTTTCACGGATGTAACAATACCCAAGAAAGTTACGCTTTTATTGTCAATTTCATTCTCCCGTCCGGTTTCAAGGCACTCATAAAGATAGGAGGTTTTCGGTGAATCCAAGGTTTCGGCTATACCGCGATATTCTTCCAAAGGATGTCCTGAAAAATACATTCCCGATATTTCTTTTTCAAAATACAGAAGATCGCTTTTCGGAAATTCATCGCAATGCACGAAATCGGGCGCGGAGGAAAATTCTTCACCACCGCCGAATTCGGAAAACATATCAAGTTGACCGCCTTGATACATATCACTTTCCTTAGCAGCCGCCGTAATAGCAATATCAAGATTTGAAATCATTTCTCGTCGGTTTAATCCGAGGCCGTCCAATGCGCCCGATTTTATCAGGCTTTCAAGAGCGCGTCTGTTAAGTTCACTGCCTGTTACTCTTTTACAAAAATCCCAAAAAGAGTTGTATTCACCGTTTAAATTTCGCTCTTTTTCGATTTTTTCAATTAAGGCCCTGCCTAAATTTTTAATACTTAAAAGAGAAAAAACGATATCATTTCCCGAAACAGAGAATCGGTTACCGCTTCTGTTTACGTGAGGAGATAAAACGTTGATATTAAGACGGTTACATTCCTCAATGTATCCGATAGTTTTGCTTTCGTCACCGATTACACTTGTCAAAATTGCCGCCATAAACTCTTTAGGATATTTAATTTTCAAATATGCCGTTTGATATGCTATCAATCCGTAGGCAGCAGTATGGCTTTTGTTGAAGCCGTATGAAGCAAAAGAAATCATATCGGAGAAAATAGCATCCGCAGTTTTAGCATCAATGCCCCTGCGTACCGCACCGTCAATTACAACGTTGCCGCTATCATCTGTTAAACCGTTAATAAATATATTACGTTCGTTTTCCATAACGTCGCGTTTTTTCTTGCTCATGGCACGACGGACAACATCCGCGCGACCGTAGGAATAACCTGCAAGAGTCCTGAAAACCTGCATAACCTGTTCCTGATAGACCATACACCCGTTTGTTTCATCAAGAATATCCTTGAGAAGCGGTGTTCTGTACTGAATTTTCTCCGGATGCTTTCTGTTTATAAGATAGCTGTCAATAAAGAACATGGGTCCGGGGCGGTACAAAGCAATCGCCGCCGCAATGTCTGAAAATCTTTCGGGTTGCATATTGACAATAAGGTTTGTCATTCCGGCAGATTCACACTGGAAAACACCGCTTGTATTACCCTTTGACAATTCTTTAAAAACATCCTCGCAGTCAAGAGGAATATGCGATATATCAAAGTCGGGATTTTGCTTTTTTATGTCATTAACCGCATCGTTAATAACAGTAAGTGTTCTGAGACCGAGAAAATCCATTTTCAAAAGTCCCAGTTGTTCAATTTCAGTCATTGTAAACTGAGTCACCGTTTGATCACCGTTTTTGGCAAGAGGAACGTATGATGAAACCTCATCACGTGTAATAACAACTCCTGCGGCATGGGTTGAGGCATGGCGGGGCATACCCTCAACACGCATTGCAGTATCAATTAGTTTCTTTATATTTTCATCGGAATTATACAATGATTTTAATTCGGGATTCTTTTCAAGAGCTGTTTTAATATCGGGGTAATCCCTTGTGATCTGCTTTGCAACAATATCACCTGTGCTATAAGGAAGACCGAGAGCCCGCGCAACATCGCGAATGGCGGCTTTTGCCTGCATTGTACCGAAAGTGACAATCTGCGCCACTCTGTCGGAGCCGTATTTTCGGGTTACATAATCAATAACTTCGCCCCTGCGCTCGTAACAAAAGTCAATATCGATATCGGGCATACTTACCCGCTCGGGGTTTAAAAATCTTTCAAAGAGCAGTTTGTTTTCAATGGGATCAATACCGGTAATGCCCAGAGCGAAAGCCGCAAGAGAACCGGCGGCAGACCCACGCCCGGGTCCTACGGGAATATTCTTACTTTTTGCAAATCTTATAAAATCTGCAACAATAAGAAAATAATCGTTAAATCCCATTTCATCAATTACGGAAAGTTCGTATTCAAGACGTTGAGCATACTCTCCCGTAACGGTTCCGAAAATATTTTCAAGTCCCTTAACACACTCGTTTTTCAAATAAGCCCTGTGGTCATCCGTGGGTATATCAAAAAGCGGAAGTTTTGTAACACCGAATTCAAAATCAAAATTACAACGTTCCGCAATAGAATTGGTGTTCACTATGGCTTCGGGATACTCCTTAAATCCTTCAAGCATTTCTTCTCCGCTTTTAAGATAGAATTCATCACTCTGAAAATCCAGAGCATTATCCTCGCCGACAACTTTATTTGTTTGAACAGCAATAAGAACTCGTTGAATATCCGCGTCCTCTTTTTTGCAATAGTGGACGTCGTTTGTTGCAACTATTGGAATATTAAGTTCCCGACTTATAGAAATCACACCGTCGAGAACTTCTTTTTCTTCAACCATTCCGTGATTTTGAACTTCAAGAAAATAGTTTTCCTCTCCGAAAACATCACAGTACCAACGGGCAGTGTCTTTTGCATCCTCAATATTTCTTGCAAGGATTTTTTGAGCAACCTCACCGAAAAGACAACCTGAAAGAGCAATTAATCCATCGTGATATTTTTCAAGAATATCTCTGTCAACGCGGGGTTTTGTATAAAACCCGTCAACCCAGGCGGACGACACAAGTTTCAAAAGATTTTTATAACCCGTTTCGTCTTTACAAAGAAGTATCAAATGGAAACGCTCGCTGTCAAGTCCGTGAACCTTATCAAATCTTGAACGTGGTGCAACATAAACCTCACAACCGATAATGGGCTTAATACCCTGTGCTTTACATTCCTTATAAAAAGCCACCGCTCCGTACAAAACACCGTGGTCGGTTATAGCAAGGCTCTTTTGCCCGAGATTTTTTGCACAACTGACTACCTCCCCGATACGACAGGCGCCGTCGAGAAGGCTATATTCGGTATGAAGATGTAAATGTGTAAAGTTCGTCATAATTATTTTTGACCGTAATAGGCATCCTTACCGTGTTTTCTGAAATAATGCTTGTCCGAAAGATAGGAGTCAATTTCGGGTACATTTCCCCCGATAATCTCAGTTTTCATTGCCATTTCCGCAACAATTTCAAGTACAGCCGCATTGTGTACCGCATCATCAGCGTTTTTACCGAAAACAAAGGGTGCGTGTGAACGCACAAGGACCGCGGGGGTTGAATCTGTTTTAAGGTTCTTTTCTTTGAAATATTTAACAATAACTTTACCCGTATTCAACTCGTACTCCGACTTAACTTCATCCTCCGTAAGAGCGGGCGTACAGGGTACTTGTGTATAAGAAAAATCCGCGTGGGTCGTTCCGTAGCGGTTAATGGGTCTGCCCGCCTGAGCGAAAGCGGAGGCATTAACGGAATGTGTATGAACAACTGCGTTTAAATCGCCGAATTCTTTATAGAGAATATAGTGGGTGGGTGTATCGGAAGAAGGGTTAAAATCCCCTTCAACAACGCTACCGTCCTCAAGGGAAACAACAACCATATTTTCCGTTGTTAAATCGTCGTACGGTACACCGGACGGCTTAATAACAAAAACTCCATGCTCTCTGTCAACGGCGGAAACATTTCCCCATGTAAAAGGAGCAAGTCCCAGAGCGTGAAGTTCTTTATTTGCCGAACAAACCTCGGCTTTCAATTTTTCATACATATTTATCACCGTATTTTCCCATTATACTTTAATCAAATTATATAACTTATTGTTCCCCTTTGTCAATAATATTAAATTTATGTTAATATAGTGACATTTGGTAAAAATTGTGATATAATTATGTTCAGTATAGTTCTATAAGGAGAGATTTCCTATGAAAAAATATGCAAGACTCTTTTCGGTCACGGCACTTATTCTCACGGTTACTTTTGTTTTTTCGGGCTGCGGTGTAATAGATTTTGCAAAATCTATTCTTGTTAAAGAAGAAACAACGGTCCCCGCAGACACAACCGTAGTTCCCGGAGATGTTGTGTATAACGATACAACCGATAGCGCGATTATAACACCCCCTTCGGATACCGAATCCGACACCCAAGCCTCTGCACCCGCAACCGCGAGTGTCGGTTCAAACACGTCTTCAACACCTGAAACGACCAAGAAAAACACTTCTTCCACATCTACCAAGAAGCCCACAACGACCGCCCCTGCCAATGATGATGTTCCGACGGTTGAAGAAATAAAGCAAATGCCCGTCAAAGAAATACAGGACCTTTTATTTGCAACTGAAGACGCTCAAACAACCGCAAACATTCTCAACGCTTGCGGATTTGAATACGATCAAGAACAAGGTATTTATTATTCTTCTATTGACCCCTGGCAAAAATATTTCGGCTTCAACTTTTTGTACGATATGGCGGCACCTATTGCAGGTATGCATTATGATACAGAAAGAATTCAATTCAGTTATGATGACAAGGATTGGATGATCCAAATCTGGAAAGGCCAGTACGGAATGACCGCAGGTGCTGAAATCGGTGTTTATAACAAAACCGATAAGATAATGCAATATCAGGGAGTTTCTGAGGAAGAATTCCTTGAAATGTCCTTTGATTTTTATAATCAGGACGAATATGTTTTCTCAAGAGGTCCCGAAAAACATTGGTGGCTTACAGGATTTAAAATATTGGATGCCGGTATTCCGGTTTTGATTGATCTCGATATCACTATCGTATTTCCCACAAAATCAATGGCGGATGCTTTTGAAACGGGCCTGAAAAAAGCCGCTAAAGACAATCTCCTTGACCCGATGACTTACACAAGAGGCGCAAAGACATTCCATATTCATTGGTGATATAATGAGAAAATTATTAACTAAATTTGCAATTATTGCAGACCCCCATTATTACTCCGAAAAACTTGGAAACAGCGGCAAGGCATATGAACGCAGAGCCGGTTCAGACCAAAAAATGCTTGCAGAAAGCCGTGGAACAGTATTAGCCGCTTTTGAGCAAATCAAAAATTCAGATGCAAAATTTTTGCTTATAGCTGGCGACCTTTCAAATGACGGCGAATTAGTCTCCCATGAAGAAATGCGGGAACTGCTTTATGAGTTCAAAAAAACAATGCCTGTCTATGTAATAACCGCAACTCATGATTGGTGTTGTGACGAAAACCCCCGAAGATACGAGGGCGACAATGTTTTCAATGATGTTGAAACTCTTGCACCCGAGGAACTTTCCGATTTTTATAAGGATTTCGGACCCGGTGAGGCAATTTCCGAATTCCATACCCATCAGGACAAGGTTTCATACGTGGTAAGACCCTGTGATGGTGTTTCTGTTTTTTGCCTTGATGATGACCAGAACGGAAACGGCGGAGCAGGTTATTCCCATGAGCATTTTCAATGGATTAAAGAGCAAACACAACTCGCAAAAGAACGGGGCGATGTTGTTTTCGGAATGCAACACCATCACCTATTCTTAACGGAATTTGACCGTGCAATCAACGGCAAGGGTTCAGTTGATTACAGAATTGAGCAGGTAACAAAATTTGCCGATATCGGTTTCCCTGTAATGTTTACAGGACACTCACACATGCAACATATACGAAAGGTTGAAACCGAAAAAGGCAATCACTTCTATGAAATTAACGTGGGCTCAATAAGCGGCTACCCCGCCCCCATTTGTTACTGTGACGTTTATGATGACGGCATAGATATTAAGACGGCTCACCTTGATAAATTCACACACAACGGCAAGGAATACACAAATGAATTTTTAAAAAATCACGCTACCGCTCTTTTCAGCGATATAATTAAATCCGCCGCAGTCAACGAAAAAGATAAGTTTTTGGCTGTGGTTGAAGCCATCGGTTTAGCGCCGAAAAAAGCAAGTAAAATCTGGCTTGTTGCAAGACCGCTGCTTAAATGGCTTGATAAACTCACAGTAAAAAAAGCCGCAAGAATTCTGAATTTCATTTCTTTCGGCAAGGCCATAGACAAAAATGCCGCCAAAGAAATCGGAGATGTTAAAGTAACCGATATGGTTTTCGGTGCATTCCAATCAATTCTTGACGGTTCATTAACAAAGTACGACGAGGGCACTGCTTATTATACCGTTTTCACTCAAGCATTAGCGTTCCCCTTGCGACTTATTAAAAAACTACATATAAAAAACGGCGGACTCACAAGAACCCTTGCACACATTAAAAATGCGGCGCCTGAAATTATGACCGGCGGTCCCCTTGACAACAATAATTGGTTTTGTGAGTTTTAGTAGAAAATATTAAAGATGATGCAAGAGAATTTTTCTTGCATCATCTTTTTGCTTTTATAAGGATTAAAACAACTAATCCGCAAATTATGCCTGTTCGGCAATATCAAATATAAGTCTTTCCGTCTTATCCCAACCGATACAGGGATCGGTAATTGATTTACCGTAGATTCCGTCACCTATTTTTTGGGCGCCGTCTTCAATGTAACTTTCAATCATAATGCCCTTTACAAGTTTTTTAATATCATTGTTATGGGCTCTGCTATAAAGAATATCTTTGGTAATACGAATTTGCTCAAGATATTTCTTACCTGAGTTTGCATGGTTGGCATCGACGATACAGGAAGGATTTTTAAGCCCTGATGCAGCATAGGCGTCGCTTAAATTAAGCAAATCTTCATAGTGGTAATTCGATATGCAATGACCGTCCCTGTCAACAAAACCTCTCATAATTGCGTGGGCATAGGGATTGCCGTCGCTTTCAACCTCCCATCCTCTGTAAAGGAATGTATGGCTGCTCTGTGCGGCAGTAACTGCGTTCATCATAACGGAAATATCTCCACCTGTGGGATTCTTCATACCAACGGGAATTTCAATACCGCTTGAAACAAGTCTGTGTTCCTGATTTTCAACGGAACGAGCGCCGATTGCAACGTATGAAAGCAAATCCGAAAGATAACGGTAGTTTGCAGGGTAAAGCATTTCATCCGCGCATGAAAATCCGTAATCCCGCAAAGCGCACATATGTAATTCACGAATCGAAATAATACCGTGGAGCATATCGGGTTTTTCGTTGGGGTCGGGTTGATGAAGCATACCCTTGTAACCCGCACCGGTTGTTCTGGGCTTATTGGTGTAAATACGGGGAATGATTACAACTCTGTCTTTTACCTTTTCGCGAATCTCTGCAAGTCTTGAAATATAATCAAGAACAGGTTCTTTTGAATCGGCGGAACACGGGCCGATAATAAGAATAATCTTGTCCGATTCTCCCGTGAAAACATTTTTGATTTCAATATCGTTCTTTTCCTTTTGCTCCGCCATTTTGGCCGTAAGAGGAAACTGTTCTTTAATCTCCATCGGAATGGGAAGTTTTCTTTTGAAATTCATACTCATTTTAATATATCTCCTATCAAATTATTTCATATTCTATTCCCAATGATTTTATATCATCAAAATATCGGGGATAACTTTTATTAACACATTGTGCACCCGAAAGAGTTCCTCCGACTCTACTGCAAACAAGGGACATCGCCATTGCAATTCTATGGTCGTTGTGACAGTCAACACATTCAACAGGCGCTTTAATTTCGGTTTTCGGAATTATGATTTCATCATCATACACAGAAACATCCGCACCGAATTTTTCCAGTTCCGCTTTCATTGTTTCCCCGCGGTCACTCTCTTTGATTTTAAGCCGTTTTGTTCCCACAAGTTTTACTCCGTTACAGAGAGCACCGCATGCCATAAGCACGGGACCCAAATCGGGACAGTCTGAAATATCAATGGTGGGACTCCCCTCTTTAAGTAATCGGTAAAAATCCCGATATATTCTGTCTCCTTGAAAACTGTCCTTATTCAAGTTTTCTACTTGTACATTGCCGTCAATTAAATTGAATGCTTCTAAAAAGGCTCCGTTTGACCAATCGCCTTCAACCGATAGACTACCGGGTTGATAATGTTGATCGCCTTTTACAAAGAAACCGTCGTCAATTTTTTCAACAACAACACCGAACTGACTTAAAACATCAATAGTAATATCAACATAGGGCGAACTTTCGAGAGCGGTTGTTAAAAGGATTTTGCTGTTTCCTTTGAGCAATGGCAGAGTAAACAGAAGCCCTGTTAAAAACTGACTGCTCACATCTCCGCGAACTTTATATGTACCGGCTGTAAGGAGTCCCCCTGCAATTAAAGAATCTCCTTTTCTTTTCAAAAAACAACCTTTTTCTTTGAAAAGTTCCTCATAAACACTTTGGGGTCGTTCCATAAGGCGACCGCTTCCCCTGAAAGAAACTTCTTTTGCAAAAACAAGACTTAAAGGAATTAAAAACCTTAACGTACTTCCGCTTTCGTTGCAAAAAAGGTCGATTTTTTCTTGAAATATTCCACTATCAATTCCGTCAACTACGGCTTTGTTGCCATCAAGTTCAATTTTTGCACCCATTTGCCTCAAACAATCTACTGTTGCGGTAATATCGTCATTAACACCTATATTTTCAATAATGCTTCTTCCCTTTGCCAGAGCCGCGCATATCAGTAAACGGTGAGCACAACTTTTGGAGGGCGGTGCATTTATACTTCCTTTGGCAACCGACGGTTTTATAATTACATTCATTCCGTTACCTTCCTTATAAGTTCATCAACAGCAAGGAGATAGCCGTCGGTACCTTTACCGCCTATAGTTTTAAAGCATGCGCTCCTTACATAACTCACCTTTCTGAATTCTTCACGGTTATCCACGTCCGAAATATGCACCTCAACCGCAGGAATACTGACAGCCTTTAGAGCGTCGAGAATAGCAACGCTTGTATGCGTATAGCCTCCGGGATTTATAACTATACCGTCATACAGTCCGTATGCACTTTGAATAACATCCACCAAATCGCCCTCGTGGTTTGATTGATAGCACCTTATTCCCACATTTTTGCTTTTTCCGTAATTCTCTATTTTTTCCACGAGGGAATTGTATGTCTCTTTTCCGTATATATCCGGTTCTCTTATGCCGAGCATATTGAGATTCGGTCCGTTAATTACAAGAATATTCATAATAATCATCCTCAATAAGTTTTGCAACTTCATCCACCGTGCCGGAGCCGTCTATGATAACATCCGCCGCGCGTTTATATAACCCGTATCTTTCGTTGTACCTTTTTTCCAAATCACTTCTATTACTTGAAAGGGGTCTGTCCGAAGTTGTAATGAGTTTTTCCAAAGGTCTGTCGAGAAAATATACCCGTCCGTTACCCTTTAAAATTTCAATATTTTCTTCATTTAAAATCACACCGCCACCTGTGGAAATTATTTGGGAGTTTTTCATTGAAACGGTTTTAATTACTTCTTTCTCTATGCTCCTGAAAACCGATTCTCCGTAACAGGTGAAAATATCGGGAACAGATTTTCCTGCGTTTCGGACAATTTCTTCATCGCTATCGGTAAAAGTCTTACAAAGTTTTTCGGAAATTGCCTTTCCCACAGATGTTTTTCCGCTTGAAGGCATGCCAATTAAGACTATATTCATCTTATCTTTATAAAGATTTTGAAAAATTTTCTCAACTTTTTCGCAATCCACGGGAGCATCTATGAATTTTTCAACTGCGAAAGCGGCTTGGGAAACGAGCATATACAATCCGCCCACGGCAGTTATATTTTTCTTTTGAGCATCCAGAACAATTTTTGATTTTAAAGGGTTATAAACCGCATCAAAAACCGCCTTAACCTCCGGCAATTTATTCAAATCAACTGCTGAAACATTGATTTTAGGGAACATACCGCAAGGAGTTGTGTTTATTATTACTTCACAATCATTATGCTTTTCATAAAGTTCTTGATAGGTTATATAACCTTCCCTGGAAGTTCTTGAAACTTTCAAAACCTCTTTAGCGTTCATGTCTTTGGCTACTGCAAAGGCTGTATTTGAGGTACCTCCGCTACCGAGTATAACAATCCTTTTATTCTCTAAACTTACTTTTTCACGTTCAATCAATGCTTTAAGACCATAGTAATCCGTATTAAACCCATAAAGTTTTCCGTCCTTATTCACAATGGTATTAACGGCATTTATTGCCCTCGCTTCGTCCGAAATCCAATCAAGGTGTTCTATAACATCCTGTTTATAGGGAATAGTGACGTTAATGGCTTTAAAATCCCTGCGGGAGAAAAAATCGGGAAGTTCCTCGGGTTTTAATTCCTTTAAACAGTAGTCATAATCCGCAAGTGCATTATGTATTTCCTTTGAAAAACTGTGACCTAATTTTTCACCTATGCAACCGTATTCCATTAAATATCACCAAGCCAATCGGTACCGAATTTCTGTGAAAGCAAATCACAAACTACAAGTGCTGTTACACTGTCAACAACAACTCTCGCTCTGTGAACGATACAGGGATCGTGTCTTCCCTTAACACCTAAAACCGTATTTTCACCGTTTATAAAATCAACAGTTTCCTGTTCTTTTGAAATTGACGGTGTAGGCTTCACGGCACATTTGAAAACAACGGGCATTCCGTTTGTTATACCGCCGTTGATACCGCCGTTATTGTTAGTTTTTGTAACGACCTCGCCCTTTTCAAAAACAAAACTGTCATTCATTTCGCTTCCGTACATATCGGCACAGGAAAAACCTGCTCCGAATTCAACCCCTTTAACGGCTGGGATTGCAAAAAGACCATGGGAAAGCACACTTTCAAAAGTATCAAACCAAGGCTCACCCACACCGGCGGGTAAACCGATAATGGCGGTTTCAAGAATTCCGCCCACGCTATCGCCCATTGCGGCGGCACTCTCGATATTTTTAACCATCTGTTCGCCTTTTGCGTCATCAAGGACTGCAAACATTTTGTTTGCAAGCAAATCAATGTCTGCTTCATAATCTGAAAAATTTGAATCCTCTATTCCCGCACACTTAGAAATATGCGTACCTAATTTTATACCCTTTTGGGAAAGCATATCAATGGCGATTGCCCCTGCCGCAACAAGTCCGGCAGTAATTCTGCCGCTGAAATGACCGCCTCCCCGGTAATCCTCACAGCCCTTGTACTTACAAAAAGCCGTAAAATCCGCGTGTCCGGGACGTGCTTTCCCGTAACTTTCAGAATAATCCGACGAGTGAGTGTTTTCATTTTTTATCATTATACAAACCGGTGTTCCCGTTGTTTTGCCGTTGAAAACTCCGCTGAGTATTTCAAAATCATCCGCTTCTTTGCGTGGGGTTGAAATTTTTCCCACGGGTCTTCTTAAATCAAGTTGATGGGAAATAAAGTTTTTATCAATTTCAACACCGGCAGGTAAACCGTCGATTACCGCACCTATTGCTGCGCCGTGACTTTCACCGAAAAGAGTTATACTTACATTATTACCAAATGTATTTTTCAATTTAAGTACGCCTCCCTTACTAAAACATCCAATTCCTCAAATGTTAAAAATCTGAATTCGAAACTGCCTATTTCATTGACGAAAACCACATTAACTCCGTCCGCTTTTGCTTTTTTATCGTGACGAAGTGCGGAAAGAATTTCATCCGCAGAAAAATCAAATTTAACGGGCAAATCATATTTTGTAAGTACTTTAAGAAGCCTTTCCCTTACGGAATCGGAGGAAAAAGCCAACATACCCATTGAAACACATTCTCCGTGAAGATATTCCGAAAGTCCTGCGGCAGTTTCAATAGCATGCCCTGCAGTGTGACCGAAATTCAAAACTTTTCTGAGACCGAGTTCTTTTTCATCTTCTTCAACAACTGCTTTTTTAATCCTTAAAGAGCGTTCTATAATTGTGTCTATAACATATTCAGCATTTTCATTTTCAATCAATTCAAAAAGTTCTTTATCCGAAGTTGCCGCCATTTTAATGCTCTCTGCCAAACCGTTATTAAACTGTCTTTTTGAGAGAGTCTTTAAAACATCCGAGTCAATAACAACTGCTTTGGGTTGGTAAAAAGCACCCACGGTATTCTTATAGCCGCCGAAATCTATTGCGGTTTTACCGCCGATTGAAGAATCAACCTGTGATAAAAGAGTGGTCGGTATATTATAAAAATCAATACCTCTCATATAGGTTGCCGCGGTAAATCCCGAAAGATCTCCAACAACGCCGCCGCCCACTGCCACAACGCAATCAGCTCTTGAAAATTCATTTTCACTCAATACCTGAAGTAATTCTTTGTATGTATCAAATGATTTACTCTTTTCTCCCTGGGGTATGGCTTTTATAATGGCGATTTTAAACTGCTCGGCTACCGTTTCGGCATATCTGAAAGGTACTCCGTCATCAGTAATTATAAGCGCCTTTTTATCAGTATTGCAATATTGAGAAAGTCGGTTAATTGAACCTCTTTCGATAACGATATTGTAATCACCCATGGATGTTTTGACTGTTAATTTCATAAATAAAACCCTTATATATTTTGTTCTTTTGAGTATCTGCCCACTAATCGCACGTTTGTGCAAACCGCCGACAGTTTCTTAAGCATATTTTTTTCATCTTCCTTAGTAAGTTTCCCCTCACCCTCAAGGAAGAAATAATAGTTCCAGATAACGTCCTTTGACGGTCTGCTTTTTAGCGCTTTCAAGTTGTAACCGCAGTCACCGAATACAGAAATAGCCCTACTTAAAGAACCTGCTTCATCGCGAACGGTAAAAAGAACTATAAAATTTTCGTCACCCATGGATTCACCACGGGGAATTCTTGAAAACACTGCAAAGCGTGTAGTATTCGTACTATCCTTATTTATTTTTCTGTCAATCAGTTTGAGCCCGTATTCGTGACCTGCTTCAAGGCTGCAAATAACACCGACGGATCTGTCATTGTTTTGGGCAACTTTTGCGGCGGCAAGGGCGGTATTGACAGACTCCTCTGTTTCAAGACCGCGCTCTGAAATGTACTCGGCGCATTGTCCGAGTGCCTGGGGATGACTGATAACCTTTTTTATTGTGTTACGGTGGGAATCCGGTGTGCCGAAAAGGTGTTGCTCAACCGCCATATCATAAACACCGTTTATGAAAAGTGACCCGAAATAAGTCAAGTCCATTACTCTTGCAACATCACCCTCATAACTGTTTTCAATGGGAAGTACGGCACATTCACACTCGCCCTTTTCAACGGCTTTATATGCGGATTTAAAATCGGGGTAAGGAACAGGATTTCCATCCGGGAAAATGCGTTTTACGGCAATCTCCGCAAAAGCACCTTTAACTCCGGAAAAAGCTATTCTTGTTCCGTCAAGAATCTTATGCTGAAAGTCCTTTGACAGATTCATAGTTGTTTTTTGGAAATTAACGTAATAAGAACGTATCTCCTCATCTGTGACAAGGGCGCTGTTTTTTTCAATAAGTGCGGCTTCTCTTACGGCATCTTCAACAGGAATTCCGTTAACCTTTTTATATTCCGCAACATCCTTAACCGCTTCCATTCTTTTTTGAAAAAGTTCGGCAATTTTTTCGTCGATTTCTCCAATGGTTTTTCGGGCATTTTGGAAATTTTTTTCGTAATCAATCATTTTTATAGTCCTCGTAAAGTGCTTTAAAAGCAGGAAGTGATTTTTCAATAAGTTCGGTATCAACACAGTAAGAAATTCTTACAAAGCCTTCGCAGCCGAAGGAGTCGCCGGGCACAAGGAGGAGTTCAAAATTCTTTGCTCTTTCATAAAATTTGTTCGCATCTTCTTCAAGGGATTTTACAAACATATAAAAAGCACCGTCGGGTTTAATAACCGTATAGCCCATATCCGTCAAAGCGTCATAAAGGAGACTTCTGTTCTTCTCATATACGGAAATATCGGCGGTATCGTTAAGACACTCCGCAATCGTATATTGCATAAGAGCGGGTGCACAAACATAACCTAAAGCCCTTCCTGAACCGCAAACAGCGGCAAACACATCCCCGGCACACTTCATTTTCGGTGAAACAAAAATATAACCTATTCGCTCACCCGGTAAGGAAAGCGCTTTACTGTACGAGTAACAAACAAAAGTATTATCATAATAGCGAGGTATGTAGGGAACTGGTTCACCGGTATATACAAGTTCTCTGTAAGGTTCATCGGAAATTATGAAAATCTCCTTACCGTACTCACTTTCCTTGCGTTTTAATAAATCGCTTAGTTTTATAATATCGGACTCGGGAATAATTACGCCCGAGGGATTGTTGGGTGAGTTAACTATAATCGCTTTGGTGTTTGGTGTTACAGCATTTTCGAGGGCCGTGAAATCAATTTGCAAATCTTCTTTTTTGCAGGAAACCGTAACTAATTTTGCTCCCGCCTGTTCAACAAACACTCTGTATTCAGGGAAGAAAGGTGCCAAAACAATGACTTCGTCATTCGTTTCTGAAATGGCATTGAGAGTTATCGTAAGAGAAGCGGCGGCACCGCAGGTCATATAAACAAGCCCTGCATTAGCATCGACGCCGAATCTTTCCTTTATATTTTCGGCTATTGCCCTTCTGACATTCATATCACCGGGAGCAGAGGTGTATCCGTGTAGAACCTCGGCAGGAGTTTCGGATATTAACCTATTCATAACATCTGTAACCTTTTTCGGCGCCGGAACGCTTGGGTTACCAAGACTGAAATCAAAGACATTGTCAGCGCCTATTTCCGCTTTCCTTTTTTTTCCGTATTCAAAAATCTCCCGTATTACGGAACTTTTTTTGCCAAGTTGAAGCATTTTTTCTGAAATCATACAACTTCTCCTTTAAATATACATTCAATATATAAAAAATCCGCAATCCGTTATGTTTTAATACATAGCAGAATGCGGACTGTCTTATACACCTTTATTGCAATCACTTGCAATTTTGAGCGGCACACAGACAATCCATAGTATTGTAATAAAATCGATAGTATCCAAAACCACGGAACATCCGTAACACCTCTCAGTTAAAAATTATGTTAGTATTTTACTCTTACATAACTTCCTTGTCAAGAGCAAACTTAATATTTTTCAAAATATTTACTTATTCTCATATTTTTCAACAATTTCCGCAAAGCCGTAAATCAAGGCAGAAACAAGTCTTGAAACCAAAATAAGTATTACGACCACACATATAATAGGTACAAGAAGCAAAGACATCATTTGAGTACCAATGTAAACACCGAGCAATACCACACTTACGGCACCGACTACAAGTGTTATAAACATATTCATTACGAATACTATAACTGAAAACTTCTTTAAGGTTGCGGAACAACATTTAAAGAACCTGAAATCAAAAGTACTCTTTTGATTTGTTGCTTCGGGCTTTTCAATATCTACATAATTTTCTTTATTGTTTTCCATTGTACTACCCCTTAATACCAACCGTTTGAATTTGCATTACCTGTTTCAACAACAATGCCGCCGCTTTTGTTAGGTGCAGTCGTTGTTGTATTGGCAGGTTTATTTGCCTTTGTGGTGGTCTTGTCATTACTACTTGAATTTTTATTTGTTGTTTCAGTTTTATTATTTGAAGAAGTAGTTTTATCCGTTCCGATTGAACTTTCGGAAACAGCCTTTGTAACCTCTTCGGGAATACCGCCGTTTTCTTCGCTGTAATCATTTTCAAAGGTCAACTGACCGTCAACCCATTTGTAAGAAAACACATGTTCCTTTCCGTCAATTACAAGATTAGAAAGTATAACCTGATTTTCGGAATCAACTGAAATATTTTTCAATGCGGAAAGTGATGCGGAATAATCAAATTGTTCCGTAGTTGCATTATAGAGCCAACAATAATAATTTACTGCATCGTTTTCAACACCGATTGCAATATAAAAGTCCGGCAGACCGTCAAAATTCATATCTAAAAACTCATTGTTTTTAGTTGCGTATTCCTTATCAAAAGTCTTGCCTGTATTCAAGGGATATTTCAAAGTCTGGAACTCTTTGCCGTCTTTTTTAACAACTGCCTGACTATCCTCGATTTCAACTGTAAAACCCGTTTCCGCAGAAGTTGACGCGGTTGTTGTAGTTGCTTCCTTTTCAGACTTGTCACCGCAAGCGGTAAAAATCGTAACAAAAAGTGCGAGTACAACAAGAATTGAGCATAAACTGTAAATCTTCTTCATAAAATTCTCCTTTAAAATATTACGCCTTCGGTGTTAAGGGCTTTTTCAAGAGCGGGTATATCAGTGGATTTAAAAACGTGTCCTTTCATACCGAATTTTACTGCACCCTCAATGTTCTGCGGCATATCGTCAACAAAGAAACATTCTTCCGGTTTTAGTGAAAATTTATCACAAAAAGCCTGAAAGATTTCTTGTTGCGGTTTTAAAAGTTTGTACAAGGCGGAAATGAAAAGCCCATCCATCAATGAAAGTGCCGGGATGTCAAAATATCTGTCAAAGAAACGGGCACCGGCATTTGAGAGCAAATACACATTGTAGCCGGCAGTTTTTATTCTCTTGACAAAATCATACATTTCCGGAAACGGAGGCATATATGGATAAAAGTCTGTAAGCATCTCTTTAATAAGGGGTCTTGTTTCCTCGGGAATCTTGGGTAAAACCATTGGAACAACCTGTTCGGGTCTGAGCAAACCCCGGTCAATTTTCTGCCAAAGGTCACTGCTGAAAACCTCTCTCATAAGAATATCATAATATTCATCGGGGAAATGCGTACGTATGGTCTTACCGGCATTGAAATCAATCAATACACCGCCCATATCGAACACGACATTCTTTATCAAAATACCGCCGCCCTTTCTCTTAACTTCTTTATTATAACATCAAAATAAAAAATTTCAATATTTATCAAAAAAATGAATATTATCTCTTTTAATTTTTAAGAATTATGTTATAATATTGGAAAAAATCGGGAAAAAGGTGATATTATGAAGATCAATATTTTCAAAAGCGCCGAAGAAATCGGTGCCGCAGTGGCAAGAATTTTCATCGATGAGGTAAAAAACAACCCAAACTGTGTTTTGGGTCTTGCAACAGGTGCAACCCCCATTCCGACATACAAAAATATTAAACAATTACATGAAGATGAAAATGTATCTTTCAAAAATGTAAAAACATATAATCTTGATGAATACTGCGATTTGCCCAAATCCGATAAGAACAGTTATTATACCTTTATGCATGAACAACTTTTCAACGGTCTTGACATATTGGAAGAAAATGTACATTTCCTTGACGGCAACACAAGTGACTGTGCCGCCGAATGTGAGAAATACGACAACCAAATCAATGAAGCCGGCGGAATTGATATTCAACTTTTGGGTATCGGCAATAACGCACATATCGGTTTTAACGAACCTGCCGAAACATTCACAAACGGTTCCTTTAAGGTAAAACTTACCGATAGTACCATCAACGCGAACAAAATCTATTTCGACGAAAATTCAATGCCCCGTTATGCTCTTACAATGGGTGTGAAGCAGATTATGAATGCAAAAAAAATCATCTTAATTGCAACCGGTGAAAAAAAAGCGGAAGCAATTAAGAACATGGTAAAGGGCCCCGTTACCCCGCATGTTCCCGCCTCCGTCCTGCAGGAACATGACGATGTAATTGTTTTCCTTGATGAAGCAGCGGCTTCTCTCATTTAAGTAATTTCAATAAATAACACCTCACTTGATATGTTATATATCTTGTGAGGTGTTATTTTATTTCCATTGAATAATTTTGCTTTCCGTCTTTTTCATAGGATTCAAAAACAATGAAGGATCCCTCGGTATTTAAGGAAATGTAAAAACAGTTCAAATCTTTGTTATAGGAATCCAAAGTAATCAATCCGTCAAATGAATTCAAGAACGAATAAATAACTGAGGGTAAAAATGAATTAGAAAGGTTTGTTTTTTCACCCTCGAAAACCATATCGTTATAAGTGATTTTATAATTCGTTGAATCAATAGAAACATAGGCACCGCCGATTAAATCTTTTTCATCGGAAAAATTTAATTCGAGTTTACCGTTTTTGAAAACAACTGTTGTATTGTATATATGTTCGTTAAAAGTAATCTGAACAGTTTTTGGCTCTGAAAAATCAACTTCCGAAGAAACTTGCAAAGAATTTTTTGTTACATTGCAGGAAGAAAGTGTAACGCACAGCAAAACAACAAATACACAGGCAAGCCGTTGAAATCTGATTTTATTCATTTTCCAAAAGCATATATGCCTTTCCCAAGGCTTTTGCACAGTCCGTCGGAAGAATTGAATACTCGGACAGTTCTTCTGTCAGTAAGTCCGCTGTCATTCCGTGAACAAAAGCGCCGAGAACGGCGGCATCAAAAACATTCCCCTTCATAACCGCCGTAAGACCGGCAATAATACCCGAAAGCAAATCACCTGCTCCGCCCTTTGAAAGCCCGGTATTTCCGGTTTTATTTACGTATAGTTTATTTGCATCCGAATTACAAATCAACGTTTCGTGACCTTTGAGCAAAAGATTGACTTTATAAGACGAACAAAAATCAATCACCGCTTTTTCTCTGTCAGCCTCTATGTCGCAAACGTCCGACCCGCAAATACGAGAAAACTCCTTGGGGTGAGGAGTCAAAAGTATTTCCGATTTTCGTTCCAACAAGGTTTCCTTAAATTCAGACAGGGCATTAAGAGCATCGGCATCAATTATCAGGGGCTTTTCGCAACGGGTTATGAGAGTTTTAATAAGTGATTTTATACTTGCACCCGTACCCAAACCGCAACCGATCATCACAACGTCGGATTTATCCATGGCTTCTAAAAGCAAATGTTCGGAATCGAAATCCAAACAACCGTCCATACCCGTGGGCAAGGGCAAAAACAAATTCTCCGTTAATCTTGAGGTAAGAGCGGTGTAAAGGCAGTCGGGAAAAGCCAGCGTCACAAGACCGGCTCCGCTTCTTAAAGCCCCCTCCGCCGCAAGAACGCAACATCCCACCATATTTTTACTACCGCAAATAAGCAAAACATTACCGAAAGAGCCCTTATGGGAAAAGGAATCTCTTTTCGGTAATAATTTTGAAGCGGATTTCATATCAAGGGAATTTTTATCAATCAACTGAGTCACCTCTGTAAATTAACTTACACACTTTAAAATTCTCAGATATTATACAATTAAATTTTGAGACAGTCAACAAATCACGAAGCAATTTGAAAATCAATAACCTTGGAATTTTTATTCAAGGATTCAAGCATTTCTTCAAATTCGGCATTTACAACGGGTTTTACTTCAACAGTTTCTTTTTTGCGTGAGAATTTATCGCAAAGAGTAAAATAAACCGCCTTAAAGAAAGCCTTGGTATATTTCCAAACTTTTCTTTCAAACTTTATTAAATCTTTTTCACGGTAAATCGCGTAGCAAACAAGCGCACCTGCGGCACATTCAAGGAAAAATCTAATAAATACCAAAATTGACATATATATACCTCCAAACATTTGTCGAACATTTGTTTTATGTGCTTATTATACCACCATTTTCCAATTTGTCAACACAAATGTTCTATTTTTCTTCTTTTTCAAGTACCTTTTTAAGTGCTTTCCGTCATTTTTTCGGTTTTTTATCATAAATTTATTGATTTTTATCAGTGAAAACCTGAAACCATTCCACTATTTGTTCGGTGTATGTTCGGTTATTGATACAAATATTTATTATAAAACTTTTTCTAAAAAAGACTAAATAGGTATTTAACTTTTATAATAAATATTGTATAATGATTGTATATACATATATACAAATAAAAAAAGGAATAAGATTATGTTTGTCGATAAAGCGAAAATCAAAATAATTGCCGGTAACGGAGGTAACGGTGCAGTTGCCTTCCACCGTGAAAAGTATATCAATGCCGGCGGTCCCGACGGCGGTGACGGAGGTCGCGGAGGAAATATTGTGTTCCAAGTTGATGACAACCTCTCCACCCTTTCGGATTTCCGATACAAAAGAAAATACAAGGCACAAAACGGCGAAAACGGACGGGGCTCCCGCTGTAACGGTAAGCGGGGCGAGGATTTAATTATCCGCGTTCCCCGAGGAACAGTGATACGGGAAGAAGAAACCGGACTTGTTATGGCGGATATGAGTATTGAGGAAACCTTTATTGCTGCTAAAGGCGGCAACGGTGGTTGGGGTAACACCCATTTCGCCACACCCACAAGACAAGTTCCCCGATTTGCAAAGGACGGCGCTCCCGGCGAGGAATGGGATGTAACCCTTGAATTGAAACTTCTTGCGGACGTAGGACTTATAGGTTTTCCCAATGTGGGTAAATCAACTTTAATCTCGGTTGTCAGCGAAGCCAAGCCCATTGTTGCAAACTACCATTTCACAACCCTTACACCCGTTCCCGGGGTTGTAAGAATGGGTCCCGAAAGCAGTTTTGTTATGGCGGACATTCCCGGTATTATTGAGGGTGCAAGTGACGGTGTGGGTTTAGGACATGAATTCTTGCGTCATATAGAACGATGCAGACTTCTTGTTCATGTTGTGGATGTTGCGGGAAGCGAAGGAAGGGATCCCATTGCCGACTTTGAAGCAATCAATGAAGAACTTGCTAAATATAACGAAGAATTAACAAAGTACCCTCAAATTGTTGCGGGTAATAAAATAGATTTGGCAACGGACGAACAAAGAACCGCTTTCAAGGAATATATACGCTCAAAAGGTCTTGATTATTACGAAATAATTGCCCCCATTGCCGAGGGTACCCAGGATCTAATAAACAAAGTTGCCGCAGAACTTCAAAAACTCCCCCCTGTTAAGATATATGAAAAGCAGGAAATCACACCAAAAGATATTTTGAAAACCTCAAAACGCGACTTTAAAATTCGGGTTGAGGATGATATATTCATTGTTGAAGCACCGTGGCTCGCCAAAATCCTTATGAAAACGGACTTAAACGACTATTCTTCACTCCAGTATTTCCAGAATGTTCTGCAAACAAGCGGAATAATTCAGGCACTTATTGACCGAGGAATTGTTGAGGGTGACACGGTTAGTATTTATGATTTGGAGTTTGACTATGTGCCCTGATGATCTTTTAAACGGAATTTGTTCTCCTATTGAAGAATCGAAGGCAAGAATGTACAGTCCGTTGACCCTTGCTTTCTTAGGCGATGCGGTATATAGTCTGCTTGTCAGAAATATGCTTTCCTTGCAGGAGAATAAACCTACGGGAAAGTTACATAAAGAATCTGTTAAATATGTCAATGCCGCTTTTCAAGCGCAAATGATAAAAGAACTGCTCCCCGTTCTCACAGAAAACGAAACATCTGTTTTCAAAAGAGGAAGAAATGCGCACAGTGCTCATTCTCCTAAAAATCAGGATGCGGGAGATTACAGATATGCCACGGGGTTAGAAACACTCTACGGTTATCTGTACTTGTGCGGAAATTCTCAACGTATAAAAGAACTTTTTGAAATCAGCGTATATAAATATTTTATTGAAGAATCCAACCGAAAGGAATTAGATTGATGTCCCTTGTAAAGAAAGAACATATCAGAAATTTCTCTATAATTGCACATATCGACCACGGCAAGTCCACCCTTGCCGACCGACTTCTTGAACTTACGGACACCGTTGCAAAACGCGATATGTCCGCCCAGATTCTTGACGATATGGATTTGGAAAAAGAAAGAGGAATAACAATCAAAGCCCACGCGGTACGTCTTGATTATACCGCAAAGGACGGAAATAAATATCAACTCAATCTCATTGACACTCCCGGTCACGTTGACTTTAACTATGAGGTTTCCCGCTCCCTTGCGGCTTGTGAGGGTGCAATTCTCATTATTGACGCTTCACAGGGAATTGAAGCGCAGACTTTGGGAAACACCTATTTAGCCCTCGACCATAATCTTGAACTTGTGCCCGTAATTAACAAAATAGACCTGCCCTCTGCGGATCCCGACAGAGTTGCGGCGGACGTTGAGGACATTATCGGTCTCCCCTGCGAAAATGCACCGAGAGTTTCTGCAAAAACGGGGCAAAATGTTGAACAGGTACTTGAACAAATCGTCGAACTTATCCCCTGTCCCGAGGGTGATGACGACGCACCTTTGAGAGCATTGATTTTTGACTCGGTTTATGACAATTACAAAGGTGTTATTGTTTATGTCCGTGTGGTTGACGGCACAATCAAAGTGGGAGACACAATGAAAATGATGGCAACGGGTGCCGAATTTACTGTTGTCGAAGTGGGCACAATGAAAGCCACCTCCCTTGAACCCAGCGGCAAACTCTGTTCCGGTGAGGTTGGTTACATTACCGCATCAATTAAAACAGTCAGAGACGCAGTTGTGGGCGATACGGTAACACTTGCTACCGACCCTGCAAAAGAGGCGCTCCCGGGTTACCGTAAGGCAACACCAATGGTTTATTGCGGTATCTATCCTGCCGACGGTGCGGATTACGAAAACCTCCATGAAGCACTTGAAAAATTACAGTTAAATGACGCTTCACTTTCCTATGAGCCGGAAACATCGGGGGCTTTGGGATTCGGTTTCCGTTGCGGATTTTTGGGTCTTTTGCATCTGGAAATTATACAGGAAAGACTTGAACGTGAATACGATTTGGATCTTGTAACAACAGTACCCAGCGTTGTATATAAAATTCACCTTACAAACGGCGAGGTTGTTGAAATTGACAACCCCACTCACTACCCCGACCCCGCGACCATTGACTTCTGCGAGGAGCCGGTTGCGGATGCACACATTTTTTCACCCAGCGAATATGTTGGCTCGGTTATGGAACTTTGCCAGGAAAGGCGTGGCACCTTTAAGAATATGGATTATATTTCCGGTGACCGTGTTGAAATCAAGTACGATTTACCCCTAAATGAGATTATTTACGATTTCTTTGATGCTCTCAAATCAAGAACTCGGGGTTACGCTTCCCTTGACTACGAAATTTCCGATTACAAGCGTTCAAATCTTGTTAAATTGGATGTTCTTCTTAACGGGGATATTGTCGATGCCCTCTCCTTTATTGTACACAGCGACAAAGCCTACGGCAGAGCAAGAAGAATTGCGGAAAAACTCAAAGATAACATACCGAGACAGATGTTTGAAATTCCCATTCAAATTGCCATCGGCGGCAAAGTTATTGCAAGAGAAACCGTTAAAGCCATGCGTAAGGACGTTCTTGCAAAGTGCTACGGCGGCGACATTACCCGTAAAAAGAAACTTCTTGAAAAGCAAAAAGAAGGCAAAAAGAGAATGCGCTCCTTCGGTACTGTTGAAGTTCCTCAAGAAGCATTTATGGCAATTCTTAAACTCGATGACGATTAATGAATACAATATCATAAAAAAGAACCCGACACCTTAAAGTGCCGGGTTCTTTTTTACGGTTGTTGCACCGCGTAATGATAACAGTAAACTTATACTATTTATACCTATGCTTAGAGTAACATTCGTGCAGGTTCTGTTAATTAAAATCTGAAGGATTTTAAAGACACTTCAACGCGTCTGCATAACATCAAATGCTTTCTTTCCGTTTTTATCTTCATAATTAATCATAACCGACACCCCAAAGAGATGTCGGCCAATTTAATTTCAAACGCAAATGAATTATCAAATAAAACTTTCAATTACCGCCTTTAATTCTTCCGTTCCCTCTCCTTTTTCCGATGAAAAAGGAATGATTGTCAAGTTATCACCGAACTCGGCTAATTCTTCTTTAAGCGCCGTTTTGCGTTGGTTGTACTGTGTTTTGTTTAACTTATCGGACTTTGTTGCGGCAACAACAAAGGGCAGACCCGCTTGCTGTAAAAAGCGCATCATTATATAGTCGTCCTCGGAAGGCTTGTGGCGCATATCAACAAGTTGTACCACAAGCATAATGTTTCGGGGGCTTTGAAAGTACCCCTCCATCATTTCCGCCCAACGCCTTCTTTCACCTTTTGCAACCTTTGCGTAGCCGTAGCCGGGCAAGTCAACAATTCGTACATCCTCAACCCTGAAAAAATTAATAGTTATTGTCTTTCCGGGTACCGAGGAAACTCTTGCAAGATTTTTTCTGTTAAAAAGTCGGTTAAGCATTGAAGATTTACCTACATTTGAACGTCCTGCAAAAACAATTTCCGGCAAATCCGAGGGAGGTATCTGTTTCAAAGTGCCGAATGCCGCTTCAAACACAACTTTATTGTAATTCATAATTAGACCTCACTGCAATAAACTCCGGTGGGCTTTTTATCAGTTCCCCCGTTTTTTATGGGATTATTATCCTTATTTTCTCTCTTTTTGTTTTCTGCAATAATTACTTTTTTATTCTCCAAAGCAATCACTAAAACTTCATCAAGAGTGGAAACGGGAATGAATTCAATAGAATTTCTGACGGTATCGTTGATTTTTTCAATGTCCGCTTTATTATCTTCGGGAATAATAACTGTTTTTATTGAGTTTTTGAAAGCCGCTGTGGATTTTTCACGCAATCCGCCGATTGCAAGAACTCTGCCGCGTAAAGTTATTTCCCCCGTCATTGCAACCGTTTTAACGACCGGAGTGTTCGTAAGGGCGGAAACAAGGGCTGTTGTTATTGTTACACCCGCAGAGGGACCATCCTTGGGAACAGCGCCTTCGGGAACGTGAATGTGAATATCTTTGGTTTTATAAAAATCACGCTCAACACCCAACTTTTCATAATTTGCCCTTATGTAACTTACAGCCGCTTTGGCGGACTCTTTCATAACATCACCAAGAGAACCCGTAAGTTCAAGTTTGCCGTTGCCTTCTAAAACCGCAACCTCAATCTGCATCATCTCTCCGCCCACGGAAGTCCAGGCAAGACCGTTTGCGGCACCAATCATTTCTTCAAAATCAAATTTTGAGGGTTTGTATTTAGGTGCGCCGAGATACTCGTTAAGATTTGAGGGTGATACGGTAATTCTACCGTCAAATCCCTCGGCAAATTTAACAGCCGCTTTTCTTATTATCTTTGTTATTGTCCTGTCAAGAGTACGAACGCCCGCTTCTTTTGTATAACTGCCGATAATTTCATGAATGGCTCCGTCGGTGAATCTGATCATTTTACCGGTCATTCCGAAGTTTTTAACTTGTTTCGGAATCAAGTGTTTTTTGGCAATACTGAATTTATCTTCCGCAGTATAACTGTAAAGTTCGATTATCTCCATTCTGTCATAGAGAGGACCGGGAATTTGAGAAGCATCGTTTGCAGTGGTTATAAAAAGAACCTTACTCAAATCAAAAGGAACATCAATATAATGGTCGTTAAATGTGCCGTTCTGTTCACCGTCAAGAACCTCTAAAAGCGCCGATGAGGGATCACCTTTGTAGTAGTTTCCCAACTTGTCTATTTCGTCAAGCAGAATTAAAGGATTGGCAGTTTCCGCCTGTTCAATGGCTGTAATAATTCTTCCGGGCATTGAGCCGATATATGTTCTCCTGTGACCTCTTATTTCTGCTTCGTCGTGGACACCGCCAAGGGAGATTCTTACATATTTTCTGCCCATAGCCTCCGCCAAAGACCGCGCAACGGAAGTTTTACCGACTCCGGGAGGTCCCACAAGACAGAGAATTTGCGCATTTGCGTCGGGAGCGAGTTTTTTAACCGCAATAAGTTCCAATATTCTTTCCTTAACTTCTTCAAGACCGTAATGGTCTTTTTCAAGAATTTTTCTTGCGACTGTGACGTCAAGGTTATCTTCTGTAAATACTCCCCAAGGAAGTGAAGTAACTCTTTCAAGATATGTTCTTGAAACATTGGCTTCGGGGCCTCCGGGTGTGGTTTTCAGAAGCCTTTCACACTCATCAAAAAGTTTTTTCTTTGATTTTTCATCAATGGGAAGTGCAGAAATTTTATCTTTATATTTTTCTGCCTCCGCAACGAGAGAATCTTCCTCTCCCAACTCAATTGAAGCCGCCTTTATTTGCTCCCGAAGATAATAATCTCTTTGATTCTTGTCCATTCTGTCTTGAACCTTATCGTGTATTTCGGTTTCAAGTTTTAGAATTTCGGTTTCTCTTGAAAGAATAGTACACAGGCTCTCCGTTCTTTTCATAACATCAAGTTCTGAAAGAAGCGCCTGTTTATCCTCAGTTTGTAAATGAAAATGTCCCGCAACTCCGTCGGTTGCTGTTGTAATATCGGACTCCTCCAAAACCGCAAGAAATACCTCCGGTGCAATTCTCGGACTTGCGTTTACATATTCTTCAACATTTTCCTTCAAAAGTCTCAAAGCGGCAACGGTTTTAAAATCTTCAACATCCGGAAGATTTTCGTGTGCTTGTTCAACGATAGCCCTCATCGAAAATCTTTCTTTGAGTATTTCAGTAATTCTTGCTCTGTAAAGACCTTCAACAACAATTTCAAAACTCTTTCCGTCACCGCTGATTTGCTTGATTTCAGCAACAACACCGATGTCGTAAAGTTCTTCAAATTTAGGGTCTTCCGTCATTGCATCCTTTTGCGTTACAAGGAAAATCAATCTGTCAGTTGTGTCAACAGCGCTTCTTATGGCTTTAATAGATTTTGTTCTGCCAACTTCAAAACATACTGTTTGTTCGGGAAAAACGACAAGATTCCTGAGCGCCATAACCGGCAACGCTCTTTTTTCGTAAATTTCTTTAACCATATATGTACCTGACTAAATTTATTATAATAATATACAATGGAGAATAAAGAATCAAAACCCCTTATTCTCCATTATGAAGTTTTTAAATTATGCTGATTGCTCAGTGCCTTTCGGCTTTTTTACGTACTTGGGATCTGCCCTGCCGTCAACAACCTCCGCTGTCACTTTAACTACTTCAATCGTCGAGTCCGAGGGAGCGGAATACATTATTGGCATCAATGTTTTCTCCATTATTGCACGAAGCCCGCGTGCGCCCGTTTCCTTTTCAACGGTAAGTTCCGCAACACGTTTTACTGCATCATCCGTAAAATCAAGTGTAATATTATCCATTTTGAAAAGGCTTTGGTATTGTTTAAGTAAAGCGTTTTTTGGCTTAGTGATAATATTCACGAGTGCGTTAACATCAAGATTTTGGAGAGATGTAATAACCGGAATACGACCTACAAGTTCGGGTATAAGACCGAATTTCACCAGGTCCTGCGGTATCACATTTGAGAACAAGTCCATATCTTTGAGTTCGGATTTGGAGTGTATCTCCGCACCGAAACCGAGAACACTTTTTCCCAAACGTTCCTCAATAATTTTCTCCATTCCTGCGAATGCTCCGCCACATATAAAAAGAATTTTTGAAGTGTCAATCTGTATAAATTCCTGTTGGGGATGTTTTCTGCCACCCTGGGGCGGAACATTGGCAACCGTGCCTTCAATAATTTTCAGAAGTGCCTGTTGAACTCCCTCGCCGCTTACGTCACGGGTTATGGAAGCATTTTCGGATTTTCTTGCAATCTTATCTATTTCGTCGATATAGATAATTCCCTGCTCTGCCTTTTCAACATCAAAATCCGCCGCCTGAATAAGACGGAGAAGAATATTTTCAACATCTTCACCCACATAACCGGCTTCTGTAAGTGTGGTTGCATCTGTAATTGCAAAAGGTACATCAAGTATCTTAGCAAGGGTTGATGCAAGGAGTGTTTTACCCACACCCGTCGGACCGAGTAAAAGAACATTACTCTTGTTTATCTCAACATCATCGGGAGAAGGTCGAAAAATCCGCTTATAATGGTTGTAAACAGCAACGCTTAAAACCATTTTTGCTTCATCCTGACCGATGACATAATCATCAAGAATTGTTTTTATCTCTTGGGGCTTAGGCAGTTTTTTTGCAGCCTTTGCTTTCTTTTTTATTTCAGGTTGCTGACTTTGGATACCCTCAACAATATCCATGCAAAGTTCAACACAGCTATCGCAAATATAAACTCCGGGACCCGAAATCATTTGCCCCACTTGCGCTTGGGGTTTGCCGCAGAACGAGCAACGGATTTTATCATTTGATCCTTTTTCGTCACGTGCCAAAAGATTACCTCTTTTCGATTATCTTATCTGCAAGACCGTAATTAACTGCATCCTCTGCAGTGAGCCAATTATCTCTTTCTGTGTCTTGGAAAATTTCTTCAACGCTCTTGCCGGTGTTCTCAGCAAGAATTTTATTCAAGCGTTCTTTAGTTCTCTTAATATGGTCTGCGGCAATCAAAATTTCGGTTGCCTGACCCTGAGCACCGCCGAGAGGCTGATGGATCATAACCTCGGCATTGGGAAGAATATATCTCTTGCCCTTTGTGCCGGAGGAGAAAAGGAATGCGCCCATGGATGCCGCCATACCCATACAAATCGTTGAAACATCACATTTGATATACTTCATTGTATCGTAAATAGCAAGACCTGCCGTAACGCTTCCGCCGGGGCTGTTAATGTAAAAACTAATGTCTTTTTCCGGATCCTGTCCTTCAAGATAAAGAAGTTGAGCAACAATAATACTTGCGGTTGCATCATTAACTTCATCGGAAAGAACGATGATTCTGTCATTTAAAAGACGTGAAAAAATATCGTAGGAACGTTCACCGCGATTGGTTTGTTCCACAACATAAGGAATAAGTGCCATAAAACACAACCTCCTAAAAATAATATATAGATTATTGGCTGATTTTTCTTGCTTTATTCAACAAATATACAACACCGCCCCAGATGTTTACTGAGGCGGAAAAGTATTGATTATTCAGCCTTATCAGCATCTGCTTTTTTCTTTGCTGCGGGCTTTTTTGCAGTTGTTTTCTTTGCTGCAGTTCCTGACTTATCAGTAGAAGCCTTCTTTGTTACAGTCTTCTTTGCGGGCTTCTCAGTTTTTTCTTCTGTCTCAGCCTTTTCTTCAGTATCTGCCGCCTTAGTTGCTTTTTTCTTTGCACCGGCAACTGCTGTATCTTTTACAAGATCCATAGCCTTTCTGCAAGCAAGATCCGCCTTAACATCTTCAGCGGAAACGAGAGTTTTAATCTTGTCGAGAGGCATATTATATGCATCCGCATAGGTTTTAAGTTCTGTTTCAACATCTTCATCGGAAATGTCAATCTTTTCGAGTTCAACAACTTTTTCAAGAGCAAGACGAAGTTTAACCTGCTTCTCTGCACCTTCTTTGTAACTGTCGCGAAGTGCGGCAACATCCATACCGAGATACTGAAGGTACATATCCATGCTCATACCCTGTGAACGAAGTCTGTAATCGAACTCGTTTACTTGATTGTCAATTTCTTTTTCAATCATAACTTCAGGAATTTCTGCAATTACGTTGTCACAAAGAGTGTCCATTACCGCACTTTCAAAAGCACGTTCCGCAGCAGCTTCCTTACGGGCTTTGATTTCTTCTTCAAGGCTCTTTTCGTAATCTGCAATAGTGTCAAATTCGCTGACATCTTTTACAAATTCATCATCGTACTTGGGAAGTTCTTTCTTCATAATCTTATGAAGTTTGATTTTGAACACCGCATCTTTACCTGCAAGTTCTTCTGCATACTCCTCGGGGAATGTAACGCTGATATCAAATTCCTCATCAACCTTGTGTCCGATTACCTGCTCCTCAAAGCCGGGAATAAAATTACCTGAACCGAGTTCAAGGTCATAATTCTCTCCCTTGCCGCCTTCGAAAGCAACACCGTCAACAAAACCTTCAAAGTCGATAGTAGCGATATCGCCCTTTTTAGCGGCTTTTCCTTCAACAGCAACGAGTTTTGAATCCTTTTCAAGAGCTTTATCAACTTCTTCTTTGATCTCTGCTTTCTTAACAGTAACCTTTTCTTTTTCTGCCTTGATGCCCTTGTAAGCCTTAAGTTCAACCTCGGGCTTTACGGTAACTTTAAGTTTTACAACAAAGCCGTTTTCATCAAGAGAAACGATTTCATCCTCAAAGGGAGCGGAAACGGGAACAATTCCTGCTTCTTTAACCGCTGAATCAAAAAGCGCGGGATACTCTGCGTCAATTGCATCGTACCAGAAAACTTCTTTTCCGTAGTAAGTTTCGATAATGTGCTTGGGAGCTTTACCCTTGCGGAAACCGGGTACATTGTACTTACCTCTGTTTTTAGTATATGCCTTTGTGACTGCCGCTTTGAAAGCATCGCTTTCAATAGAAATCTCAAGAGCATATACATTCGTTTCAACTTTTTCGCAAGACTTTAAACTCATCTTAAACATCCTTTCATTTGCGAACATATATTAACTGCAAGATTATATCATAATAATTTGCAAATTTCCACTATTTTTTCAACAAAATTCCATTTATACCCAAAATTTATTGATTTTTTATAAGTTTTCCTCACTCTGAGTAATCAAACGGGGACAAAACCCTAAATAATCTGCAGAAATCAAACTAAATGCTGTTCCGTTATGTTCCATTTTTGCGTTCTCCGGAGAAACAAATCCGTGAAGATGACCGAAATAACAGCGTTTTACCGAGAATTCCTCCAAAACGGAAAGAATTTCATCACAGCGCTGCACGGAACTGATTGGCGGATAATGAAGAAATGCAATCAACTCGCCCTCAAACTTGCTTGCCGCTTGGAGAGATGTTCTCAGACGTCCCGCCTCACGCAAAATTACCTTTTTATCCGCTTCCGCAGTATCGTCATAAAACCATCCCCGTGACCCTGCAATAGCAAAATTCTCAACAGAATAGGCGTTGTTATGAATTATCTTAATGGTGGTAAATTCATTGTCCTCTAAAAACTTATTCATTTTAGACATCGTGTTCCACCAATAATCGTGATTACCTTTGAGAATGTATTTTTTACCGTTGAGGGAATTAAGAAAGGAAAAATCCTTAACCGCTTCATTAAAATTCATTGCCCAGGAAATATCACCCGGAATAACAACGCTGTCTTCAGGGGAAACAACCCTGTTCCAATTATTCTCAAGTCTGTCGGTATAATCCGTCCATCCTTTGAAAACATCCATGGGTTTATCTACGGAAAGTGACAAATGAGTGTCACCGATTACAAACAATGACAATCCGCGTCACCTCAAATGCCAAGCATATCAAATACGACCTGCGCCATATTTTCCTTAGATGTTAACTTATTGAAGCGAACTTCTTTACCCTTAAGAGCGGCAAGTTGTTCGGGTGCTTTAAGAGAGGAAACATTTTCGAGTGCGGCAACGGTTTCAAATTCATCGTCATATTCTTTCTTATCTTTATCAACTGCAGAAAGAACTGCTTTGGAAAACTTAAAGGGTGATGCGGTAGAAGCAATAACAACGGGGGTTTTGTCCCCTGTTTTTTCTTCATACGCGTTATAAACATTGATTGCAACCGCAGTATGTGTATCCGAAAGATAGTTATAGTCCGAATAAGTCTGACTTATTGTGGCTTTTGTCATTACATCGTCACAGCAACCTGCGGCAAAAATCTCGTTAATTTTTGACTTAACAGCATCGCTTACCGTGTATTTGCCGTTTTCTTTGAGTTGAGTAAACCAATCATTGATTACATCGGAATTTCTGCCGCAAAGAATATAGAGAAGTCTTTCAAGATTGCTTGAAATCAAAATGTCCATTGATGGTGAAACCGTCGTATAGAAGTCACGGTTTCTGTCATATATGCCATTTTCAATAAAGTCGGTGAGAACATTGTTCGCATTGGACGCACAAATAAGTTTGTTAACGGGCAAACCCATTTCCTTAGCAAAGTACGCGGCAAGAATATTGCCGAAATTTCCCGTTGGAACTACAATGTTAATTTTGTCACCGAATTTAACGGCTCCGCTGTTAACCATATCGCAATATGCAGAAATATAATATACAATTTGAGGAGCGAGCCTGCCCCAGTTGATTGAGTTGGCAGAAGAAAACACCAGGTTATTTTCTTCAAATCTCTTTAATATTTCTTTATTTGTGAAAATTGACTTGACTCCGGTCTGAGCGTCATCAAAATTGCCGTGGATTGCGCACACGCCCACATTATTGCCCTCTTGGGTTGTCATCTGAAGTTTCTGCATGGGGCTTACACCGTCATTGGGGTAGAAAACAAGTATCTTTGTTCCCTCAACCCCCTTAAAGCCCTCTAAAGCGGCTTTACCCGTGTCACCGGAAGTTGCAACAAGAATAACAATTTCCTTATCTTTTAGATTTTTCTTTGCGGAAACCGTAAGAAGATAGGGTAAAATTTGAAGTGCCATATCCTTGAATGCACAAGTGGGACCCTTGAAAAGTTCAAGAATATTTACATTGTCATGAAGATTAACTACGGGAGCAACATCCTTTGAAGAAAACTTACCGTCCGCATAAGCACCCTCTACGCAGTAATCAAGTTCTTCCGCCGTGAAATCGGAAAGATAGAGTCCGAGAACTTTTTTGGCACGAGCCTTGTAGTCCACGGCGCAAAGTGCTTTGATTTCATCCCGGGAAATCTTTGGAATTTCCACGGGTATATAAAGACCTCCATCGGGTGAAATTCCGTCGGTAATTGCCTTTGAAGCAGTAACCTTTACACTGTTATCCCTTGTTGATGTATATAACATTGAGAACACATCCCTTAATAAATTTATATTACATAATACTCCATTATATCAAGAGTAAACCAATTTTAACAAAGGGATGTAAAAATGTCAAGGGCTCTTAAGTATTATCGATATTATCGGGATAGGCTTTCTCCCCATTTGCAACAAAATTTGCAAGTTTTTTTAAATAACCTAAATAACCTAATTCTTCAACCGCCGATTTCGCCGTTATTTTATATTCCGCTACGGTTTTATCCGCAACCGATACTGTAACGGTACCTATTGTTTGATTCTCTGTAACAGGGGCTTCAAGCAGTTCTTCCGCTTTAATATTAACTTTGACCCGGTCCGCCTCCCCTTTTTTTACAAGTACGGGAGTAATTTCCGGCAATTTCGGTGAAACGTAATCACATTTACCGCCGATAACCTTAATGTCTTTCAAGTCATTTTTGTTTATTGGTGCCGTGACACAGGAATAGTTAGAAAAGCCCCAATTAAGCATCCCTTTAGCGGTGTTGAATCGGTCATTACTGTTGTCGCTTCCCATTACAACGGCTATTAAATGCAGACCGTCCCGTTCGGCAGAAGCACTTATACAACAACCTGCTTTTGCCGTTGTGCCGGTTTTCAGTCCCGTTGCTCCGCTGTAAAACCTGACAAGTTTGTTTGTGTTTACCAGTTCGGTTTTACCGTCACGCAAGGAGTCCATCCAGACTGTTGTGTAATCCCTTATAAAATCGTGTTTTAGAAGTTCTCTCGACATTATGGCAATATCTCTTGCAGTTGTTAAATGGGTATCGGTTGTGTCGTCAAGACCTGTTGCATTTTCAAAATGAGTGTTTTCCATTTTCAGTTCTTTAGCCTTTGAGTTCATCATATCAATAAAAGCAGTCTCGCTTCCCGCAACATACTCACCCAACAAAGTTGCCGCGTCGTTTGCGCTGCCGATTGCCGTAGCCCTGAGAAGTTCGTCAACAGTCATAATCTCCCCTTCTTCAAGCCAAATCTGCGATCCGCCCTTTGATGCGGCATTTGATGAACAGGAAACCTTATCTGCAAGAGTAATTTTCTTGTTTGAAACGGCTTCAGCCACAAGGAGCATTGTCATAATTTTGGTTACGGAAGCGGGAAAAAGTTTTGTATCCGCATTATATTCCAATAAAACCTCACCGCTTGACACCTCTACAAGAATTGCAGATTTTGCCTTGATTTCAACGGGTAAATTATCAAGTTTTTTTTGCTCCTCAGCCGTTACGGTAATTTTTGCTACTTCAATATCTTCGTTTTCCTTTGTTATTGCCTTTTCTGCTGCAAATACCGGTTGGGTTAACCCGAATATCATTATAAAAGACAGTACAGCAGCTAAAAATTTTTTCATAATACCACCCCTTACAGAGAGTGTATGAAGATGTATAAAAAATAAGAACTCGTAAAACATCTATATAGTCAATTCACGTATAAAAAACAGCACACCCGCCATCAACGGATGTGCATAAGTTATTTTAAATTTCTATTCACATACTAAACAGACCCAACCGCCCTGTTGGATTTTTTCTTTAACGGTAAGTTTTGCTTTTGTTAATGCGGCGCATACTTCGTCCGCCCTTGTATCTATAATACCCGAAGCAATAAACTTAGCGCCCGGTTTCATAAAGGCTTTAACCTGTGTACTGAAAAGGATAATCACATCCGCAACAATATTTGCCACAACAACATCATACTGTTTTGTAACCTTATCCGCCAAATCACCGCAGACAAATTTTAATTGCGGCTCCTCAAATCCGTTCATTTTTCCGTTTTCCTTTGCGGTTTTTACGGCTAATTCGTCAATATCAACACCGAATGCCTCCGTAGCACCCAAAAGCATTGATGAAATGGCAAGAATACCGCTACCGCAACCTATATCAAGGACGGAATCCCCTTTTTTTACTGTTTTATCGAGGGTTTCAAGGCAAAGACGGGTTGTATCGTGGGTACCCGTACCGAATGCGGCGCCCGGCTCAATATTCAGAACAACTCTGTCCCCTGCATCGTAATCGTCAATCCATACAGGACGGACAAAAAGCCGTTCACCCACAGCCATGGGCTTGAAAAATGCTTTCCATTTATCCGCCCAATCCTCCTCTGAGCAACCGACGGTTTCAATTCTGAATTCTATTTTTTCTTCAGTGAGCCTCTCGGAAACAAAGGATACCGCTTCAGCAGGGTTGTCCTGCTCCCCTATATAGATATGAATTACGGATTCGTTTCTGTCCTTTTTAAGTAAATCCTCGTCAATAAGGTCGATATGAGCAATCTCCCAAGCCGATTCTTCAAGGTCGCTGTAATCCTCTATATATATTCCGTAGGGCACTGCCATTACGGCAATATTTGATACACGTTCCGTATCTTCGGTTTTTACGTAAATTTTTACTTCCGTATATTCCATACTATTCCCCGTCCATAATATTAGCCTGGGGTTCAACGTCGATTCTGCCATGGTTATAAAGTTTTCTGTTATCAAGCATCCAAAGCCTTCCCGTAAACTCCCCGGCTTTTACTCCACCGACTGCCTCAGCCATTTCATACATATTTGCATCAAAAAGGTCAAGCTGCGAAAGAACCTCGGCTTCAATAAAAGCCGGTCTTACCGCCGCACCGAATTCAAGTTTTCCATGGTGTGAGATAAGCATATGCTGTAAAAGGAATTTTTTCTCCTCGGCTATACCCAACTCATCACATTTTTTGCCCACATCCTCTGCACCCATTACAAGATGTCCCAACAGCATACCCTCAAGAGTATGTCCGTCAACTATTCCTGCCGCGTTTACCGAGTACTCGCGCATTTTTGCAATATCGTGAAGAATTGCACCTGAAAGAAGAAGTTCTCTGTCTATACAGGGATAGATACTGCAAACACATTCCGCAAGACGCACTATTGAAAGCGTATGGTACAGAAGTCCGCCCGTCATAGCGTGGTGCAGTTTTTCCGCCGCCGGAAAGAAAAGAAGATTTTCCTTGTTATCACTTAGCATTGAAAGTACAAGCCTTTTTAGTTCATCATCTTCAAAACCGTTAACAATTCTAACAATGGAATCAAGCATATCACTTCCGCTGTAATCGGAAGTTTTAACAAAATCCGCCATATCATATTCATCATCCTGTGCGGGACGCATTCTTTGAATGATAAACTGGTCGTTTCCGTTGTACTGCTGAACGGTTCCTCTGATTTTAACAACAGTATTTACTTCGGGGAGAGTATGTACCTCCTCTTTGAAATCCCAAAGTTTTGCCACCATTTCGCTGTCTTTATCACCTATTTTTATATCAAGGTAAAAGGTACCGTTCTTTGCACTTTTTTTATCACAGGTTTTTATGAGAGCAAAGCCCTCAACAAATCCTGCTTTTTCACAATCAGTAAATTTCATACTACACCTCAGAAAGTTTTCTTATTATATATGACGCCATCAAATACCCTGCCACAGGAGGAGTAAAAGACGTTGACCCGGGAACCGAGGACTCGGTTTTTATGGGTTCTTCCTTTGAATAAACAACAGTCAGTTTTTTTATGCCCCTGTTTTTTAGTTCCCGTCTGATAACACGTGCCAATGGGCAAACACTTGTTTCAGATATGTCCGTTATTTCAAACATTTCCGGATGAAGTTTATTACCCGTTCCCATGGAAGAAATAATAGGAATACCGAGTTTGTCCGACCTCTCAATTAACTCAAGCTTTGCAGTTACATTGTCAACGGCATCAACAATAAAATCGTATTTAGTAAGGTCGATTTGATCCGCAGTTTCGGGGAGATAAAATAAATCATATTTTTCGATGTTTATTTTCGGGTTAATGCTTAACGCTCTTTTTTGTGCCGCATCCACCTTTTTTTCTCCGATGTTTTCGTCAGTAGCAATAATCTGCCGGTTAAGATTTGTAATATCTATTACATCCTTATCAACAACGGCAACAGTACCCACCCCGCCTCTCACTAAGGCTTCCAATACCGCGCCGCCCACTCCGCCGATACCGAAAACGATAACCGAACTATTATTCAGTTTTTTTATACGCTCTTCTCCTAAAATACGGCTTGAACGTGAAAATCTTTCGTCCATTTTATTCTCCTGTTATTTTATAGTTCAATTATAATATACCAAAAAATATTGTCAACAATTAAAGATGAGATTAATATTTTGAGTGGTGAGTTTTTTGAAAAAGAGGGTTATATCGTCCGTAACGGTTATTGTTTTTTTGTTTACCGCCCTTTTGGGAAAACTTCTGTATATTTCAACAAATGCCGACTTTGTTGCAGTTCAACCCCATATCAGAGTTCGTGAATTGGGAAAAAGAACAGGAACTATCTACGACAGAAAGGGAGTAAAACTAACTAACCGAGAAACAAAAACCCTTGTTTGTGCAAAACCCACTACCGAAAACGCTGTTATGGTAAATAAAATCAAAGGAAAGGCTTTCACGGAAGAAACACTTTTAAAAGGTTATTTTACAACTTTTTCTTTGGATGATGATACAACTGTAACAGAAAGTGAAAATTTAAAAACATTCAAAATATTTGAAAGATACTCCGATTGTGTTGCGCTCCATATTTTAGGTTACACGGATACAAGCGGTAACGGCGTTACGGGAATAGAAAAGTATTATCAAAAAGAAATACAAAAAAGCGACGGATCATTATCAGTTGCGTTTTCAGCAGACGCTTTGGGCAGAATGTTGGTAGGAGAAAGCGTTGAAATAAGAGACAACAACTACTATTCCGACTGTGGAATTATGTTGACATTGGACAGAAGAATACAGATCATAACCGAAAATGCATTGAAAAACGGAAACATTGATAAGGGAGCCGCCGTAGTGCTTGATGTGAAAAACTCCGCTATTCTCGCCTGCGCTTCCACCCCTGTTTATGAACGTGATAATATCGGGAAATATTTGAAATCAACGGATTCTCCTTTTCTCAACAGGGCTTTGGAGGCCTTTCCCGTAGGGTCTGTATTCAAACCCGTAACCGCTGCCGCCGCTTTGGAAAACGGAATAAAACTAAAGGATTTTTACTGCACGGGTTCCATCAAGAAAAGCGGGAACAAATTTAATTGCAACAAAACCGCAGGACACGGCAAAATCGACTTTAACACCGCCGTTGCCCTTTCTTGTAATCCTTATTTTATTGAACTAAGTACACAGGTGGGTGGAAAAGAACTTTTAAGCACCGCCGAAAAATTGGGGTTTGGCAAGGCTATTGATTTAGGGAACGGATTTTTTACCGCTTCCGGATATTTGCCTGATTCAAAAGAACTGAACAGCGACGCGGCAATAGGCAATCTTGGCTTCGGTCAGGGAAAATTAACGGCATCTCCCTTGCAAATCGCGGCTTGCTTTGCGGCAATCGCCAACGGCGGAACCTACAATATTCCTTACATTTACAAAGGATACGTTAACGAAAACGGAAGTCTTACTCCTGCAATTCAAACAGCGGGAAAACGTGTTTTGTCAGAAGATACCTGCAAAACTTTAAAGAATGCATTATCAAAAACAATAACCGAGGGTACGGGCAAGGTTGCTTTTTCTTCTCTTTTTGATTCCTGTGCCAAAACCGCCACCGCCGAAAGCGGACAATACGATGAAAACGGTAAAGAAATCAAATACTGTTGGTTCACGGGATTTTTTCCTGCGGACGCCCCCCAATACGTCATTTGCATATTAAAAGAAAACGGAAGTTCCGGCGGAACGGACGGAGCACCCGTTTTTAAAGAAATCAGCGAAAAAATATTTGTTGAATTTTCTGATTAGTGAAGGTCAAGAACTTTTTGCGCTCCTAAAAGAACACCGATTTTTGCGCTGTGAAAATTAAGACCGCCCTGAAGCCATACCGCAAAAGGTTCACGTAATGGTGCATCGGCAGAAAGTTCAATGGATGAGCCGTTTGTAAAGGCGCCTGCAGCCATGATAACATCATTATCATAACCCGGCATTGCCCAGGGTTCTGGAACGACGTAACTATCTACTACGGAACCGCTTTGAAGTCCTTGACAAAAAGCGATGAGTTTTTCCCTGTTGCCGAGTTTTATGCATTGTATAATATCTGCACGGTTTTCGGTGCTTGCGGGAGAAACCCAATACCCCATTTCTTCAAACACAGCGGCTGTGAACACGGCGGTTTTGAGAGCCTCTCCCGTTACGTGAGGTGCATGAAATAGCCCCATAAAAATATCTCTTGTGTTACCGAGAGTTGCTCCCACCTCTTTACCGATACCGGGAGTTGTAAGTCTGTACGAACAAAGCTCCACAAGTTCTTTTTTACCCGCAATGTAACCGCCGCATTTTGCAATACCGCCACCGGGATTTTTTATAAGTGAGCCTGCAAATATATCCGCACCCGCATCAACGGGTGTTTCGCACTCCGTAAACTCACCGTAGCAGTTATCAAGCATTGTTATTGCATTACTGTCAGCCTTAACAATATCGGTAATTGCTTTAATGTCCTTGTATGTCAAAGTTGGTCTCAAAGCGTAACCTCTTGAACGTTGAATATAAACCGCCCTGTATTCCTTTTCGGAAAGTTTTTGTCCCAACGCATCCAAATCAACTGTTCCGTCGTCTTTAAGTTCAAGAATTTCAAAACTTATTCCGAAATCTTTAAGGGAGCCCATACCCTCTCCTGTAATGCCTATAACGGAATGTATGGTGTCGTAAGGAACTCCCGTTGCACAAAGTACCGTGTCACCGGGACGAAGAATACCGAAAAGCATAACGCTTAAAGTGTGGGTACCGCTTGCAAAACTGTGACGGATGAGCGCGTCCTCTGCGCCGAAAATCTGCGCCGTCACATTGTCAAGAACTTCACGTCCTCTGTCACCGTAACCGTAACCCGTTGACCCCGAAAAATGGGATTCACTGACCCCGTTATCTATAAAAGCCTTTAAAACTCTTTGTTGATTAAATTCCGCCACTCTGTCAATTTCCGAAAATCTTTCACTGCATTTTAATAGGGCTTTTTCGGATATTTCTGTTAATCGATCGCTAAAATTAAAAAATGCCATTACTTAAACCCACTCTCCTATAAATACTTTTCCTATATTCACAAAACCGAGTTTTTCATAAAAACCGATATTATCATCTTCACACCAAAGATATACTTCTTTAATTTTCCCACCCGACAGGGCATTGAGCAATCCTTTTAAACATTCGCGTGCATAACCTTTATTTCGGTACTCTTTTAAAGTATATACCCCGGCAACAACCGACGTTTCTTTATATACCGCCGGAGCAACGGCGCAACTGACAATTTTGTTATCAACGCAAACGTAAGTCGCCTTTGCGTTTTCCGAATTGATTTTCCGAGAAAAATCAGTAAACCAATTCTCAAAATTATCACCTTTTTCCGACAACAAAGCAAATATATTTTTATACTCCTCAGTACTTGATTGGGATGTTAACCGAACACAACCGCTCTCAAAAGTTTGACTACCCAAAAAGCGAAGTAAACTATATTCTTTTTGAACATTACAAATCATATTTAAAGGCGTGTCCGACAGAATACTGACAACTTTAGAAAACTCAAAAAAATTTTTCAATTCCGAAAAATCGGGATTATCTAAAGTAACAAGGTTAACACAGGTGTTTTTCATAGAAAACAAGGCCGTAATTTCACCGTTCTCCGCCCTTTGAAGAAAAACTCCGTCAAGACTGCCAAGCGAAAAGACGCCGTCAGTATATAGCAATGAGAAAAGCGGCGATGAAACGCCGCTTATTGATTCAAAGTCGGTTATTTTCTCAATCATATTTCACAGCCGCCGTGACTTCTGACTTTAAGAATATAGCAAGAATCTTCACCGAAAACCTTTTTCATTGCAGAAACATAGATTTCTGTTTCGCTTATGGGAACAAATGCTTGAATTGTACCTGCAAATCCGCCGCCGTGAACACGGTAAGCGCCTTTACCTTTGAGAAGTTCTTCCGTAAGACAGAGGGCAAGTGCAACCGGCTGTGACTCGGGATTTGAGAGTGTAAAGCAGTTTTGATTGTACATATATGAGGATTTTCCGCTTTCGATTATTGTTTCTTTGAATGTTTCAAAGTCACCCTTTGACAATGCGGCGGCAAGACGTTCAACGCGCTTGTTTTCATTGTAAAAATGAATTGCTCTTTCAACCGCTCTGTCACCGGTTCTCTTACGAATTTCACCCATATTGTCAAAAACATCTCTCTCAGGAACCTGACGGAGAACACTTTTTCCGAAATACTCTGCAACAGAATTCATTTCAAGACGTATTGCGGCATAGTCACCTGTAAGGTCAGCGTGGTTTCCGCCCGTGTCAATAATGCACAAATTGTAGCCGTGTTTTGCTATATCAAAATCGACTTTATTGATTACGGGTTTTTCTGTATCTTCAAAATCAATCTGAACAAAACCACCCACCGAACAAGCAGTCTGATCCATAAGACCGCAGGGCTTTTTGAAATATTCATTTTCCGCATATTGAGAAATCTGCGCAATTTCAACAGCGGTGATTTTTCCGTCGTTATATAAATAGTTGAGTATAGTTCCGATAAGCACTTCGTAAGCTGCAGAGGACGACAAACCCGAACCCGAAAGGACACGGGATGTTACGGAAGCATTAAAGCCGCCGTATTTATAACCCAACTGACCGAAACGCGCACAAATGCCCCTGATAAGAGCGTCGGATTTTCCCGCTTCCTCATCTTTAATTTCCAAATCTCCGGAATCCACCGTAATAGGTGAATACCCTTGTGAATTAACACAGATAATGCCATCTTCACGTGGTGAAACCGCCGCAACTGCATCAAGGTTAATTGCCGCCGCAAGCACTTTTCCGTTGTTATGGTCGGTATGATTACCGCCCACCTCTGTTCTGCCCGGTGCGGAGAAAAATCTTAAATCTGCATTTTCGTTAAAATCTTTTTCAAAACACTCTGCAAGTTTTAAAAATCTTTCCTGCTGAAATCCCACTTCTGCCTCGCCGTAAACATCGGCAAGTCTTTTTGAAAAAGTGTCTGTCAAAATTTCATTTTTTTGCATTTATATCGTCCTTTCGGATTAGTTTAAAAAGAGTATCAAGAAGCAATAATGATATACCGCTGATTGCCAACAGAACAGCCAAAGGAGTTAAGAATGATGGGGTAAACGGGTCAAAAACATTGCAACCGATTATACTCCACATTATAAGCCGCGGCAAAAATCCTATGTTTGACAAAATAAGGAACGGGATTATTTTCATATCCGTTGCCCCGTAAGCCCTGCTGACAGTTCCGACCGGTGCAGCGGGCACAAAACGCAGGACAACCAACATCCATTTATTGCCCTTACCGTGAAAGTCCATGAAAGCGGTTAATGAATCGGATTTCAAAAGCAGTTTGTGAACACCGCCGCCACCGAATCTGCGTCCCCACAGGAACTTTATGAGAATAAGCATACTGTAACCGATTACATTGATAAGTACGGCTATGGTCGGTGAAAAAACAAGACCTGTACCGATAAAAAGCACCGAAAACGGTATAAATCCCAAGAAGGTTTTAACTAAAAAGAAGAACAGAATAACTGCCACCGCGTCAAGTTTATCATACTGCGCAATAAAAAGTTCGATACGGGTAAACCAAGCATTGATTTCAGAAAGTTGCACACGTATTTGGGGCAACGAGGTTAAATACATTGCAAAAATGACCAAAATTGAACAAATAAAGCACCCAACACCCATGCGACGGAGAATTCGGCTTCTTTTTTCTTCTGATGTTAAGTTTTTAAAAGACAAATCCTCACTCCGTTTCGTCATGGAAATCTCTGTATATTTTATAACAATTTTGCAAGAAGGTCAAGTAAATAAAAATAAATCATTGAAAGAGAGTTTAAACATGTGTATAATATAAACGGTGATTGTTATGAATAAAAAATTAAAAGCCGTCATTCTTGACGGATACACAGAAAACCCCGGTGATTTATCCTGGGAATGTATAGGTGCTTTAACAGACCTTACAGTCTATGACAGAACCCCCGATGAACTTGTTATCGAAAGAGCAAAAAAAGCTGAAATTTTGATTGTAAACAAGGTAAAACTTACAAAAGATATTATCGGACAATTACCCGATTTAAAGTTTGTTGCCACACTTGCTACCGGCTACAATCAAATTGACGGAGTGGCTTTAAGAAATGTAGGTATCCCCCTTTCAAATATCCCGTCTTATTCAACGAATGCAGTTGCTCAAATGGTATTTGCATACATTCTGGAATCTGTAAACAGAGTCAGCGAATACACCGATTCCGTAAAAAGCGGCGACTGGGTAAAATGCAAGGATTTTTGTTATTGGAACAAACCCCTATTTGAACTTGACGGAAAAACCCTGGGTATCATAGGATTCGGCAAAATCGGCAGACGTGTTTCCGAAATAGCAAATGCATTCGGTATGAAAACACTTGTTTACACACCCTCGGGTAAAAAGGCGGACGCACCGAATGTTGAATTTACGCATATGGATACTTTACTTAAAAATTCTGATTTTGTTACGGTGCATTGCCCGCTCACGGAAAAAACCGCTAATCTTATAAATAATGAATTTATTGAAAAACTCAAGGACGGCGCCTGTGTTATCAATACAGCTCGGGGCGGAGTTGCAAATGAAGAAGATATTTCAAATGCTTTAAAAAGCGGAAAACTCTCTTGCTACTGTGCGGACGTTCTTTCCACGGAGCCCCCAAAAAAAGACAACCCGCTACTCACCGCGCCGAATTGCTATATCACACCTCATATTGCCTGGGCGGCTTATGAAACACGGCTTCGCCTTTTGGAAATTCTTGAAGGAAACATAAGGGCATTTCTCGACGGCACACCTACTAACGTGGTAAACTAAAGACGCTTTCTTTCTTTATAATGTAATTTAACCCATTTTTTTCTTTTTTACTGTTATATTTTTTTGCATTATGACAAAACTTGAAAATACAAGTTAAAATTATGTCAAAGTTCTTGCATTTATTCTATTTTGTGTTAAAATATTAAAGGTTAAAAACTAAACAAAAAATATTTGGAGGTAATTCAAATGTCAGTTAAAGTTGCAATTAACGGTTTCGGTCGTATCGGCCGTCTCGCATTCCGCCAGATGTTCGGCGCTGAAGGTTACGATGTAGTAGCTATCAACGACCTTACAAAACCCTCTATGCTCGCTAACCTTCTTAAGTACGATACCGCTCAGGGCGGCTACTGCGGAAGAATCGGCGAAGGTCTTCACACTGTTGAAGCTGACGACGAAGCAGGCACAATCACTGTTGACGGCAAAACACTTAAAATCTATGCAATGGCTAATGCCGCAGAACTCCCCTGGGGTGAAATCGGTGTTGACGTTGTTCTCGAATGCACAGGCTTCTACTGCTCAAAAGATAAGAGCATGGCCCATATCAATGCCGGTGCAAAGAAGGTCGTTATTTCTGCTCCCGCAGGCAATGACCTCAAGACAATCGTTTTCTCTGTAAACGAAGATACTCTTACTGCTGATGACCAGATCATTTCTGCCGCATCTTGCACAACAAACTGTCTCGCTCCCATGGCAAAAGCACTTAATGACTATGCTCCCATCCAGAGCGGTATCATGAGCACAATCCACGCTTACACAGGTGACCAGATGATTCTTGACGGTCCCCACAGAAAAGGCGATATGAGAAGAGCACGTGCAGGCGCTGCTAACATCGTTCCCAACTCAACAGGTGCTGCTAAGGCAATCGGTCTTGTTATTCCCGAACTTAACGGCAAACTCATCGGTTCTGCTCAGCGTGTTCCCGTTCCCACAGGTTCAACAACAATCCTTACAGCTGTTGTTAAAGGTTCCGACATTACTGCTGACGGCATTAACGCTGCTATGAAAGCCGCTGCTTCCGAAAGCTTCGGTTACAACACCGATCCCATCGTTTCTTCCGATGTTATCGGTATGAAATACGGCTCACTCTTTGACGCTACTCAGACAATGGTATCAAAGGTTGCTGATGATCTTTATGAAGTACAGGTTGTTTCTTGGTACGACAACGAAAACAGCTACACAAGCCAGATGGTTAGAACAATCAAATACTTTGCAGAACTTGCATAAGTTTTGATATAAAATAACTTTTAAAGGTGTGTAAAAAACGAAAGTTTTTTACACACCCTATTTTTGTTTGTTGAAAGATTTGACTTAAAAATAATTCCTAAAGTGCAATCAAATTTACCGTTTTCTTTCAATTACAAAGAAATTAAGAGTAAAATAAATGTCGCTTGCCAAATAATACTCCGTTCTCTCCTCTGTAACCTGGCAAGCGGTGATTATAAAATCACCCTCCCCTTTTTCAAGCATTGAAAACAACTGATCGAAATCCCCGATCACTATCTCTAAACCGTAGCCCATTGCACCGCAAATTTCCCGTGCAATGTCAACATCTAAACCGACCACACAACCGTCATCGTCCGTATAAACACGGTTTTTAAAATTTGGATCGCACAACATTGTTAAAGTACCGTTTTCCCTATCCGTATGAACGGGTGAAAACTCTTTTCCGCTGAAATGGGCGGTTTTAATCTTTTCCAAAGTACCGTCATCATTGATTTCGGCAATAGCCCTGTTAAAAGCCTCTTGAAGTTCTTTACTCTGAGAATCAAAATATGCACAATAATCCTCGGAGTAAGTACAAACCTCTTTCATTTGTATATCTCTGTCAAGTAATATGTATGTATTATAATCATACTCATTTAAAATACCGTAATCGGATTTTCCGTTCTCCACGGCAACTACCACGTCGGATGCAGAATTGTAGGTAACTTTTGTATAATCGTCCAAATTCGAAATATATTCATTTGCAGCATATTCATCGGAAGATGCATATCTGACCGCAAGAGTTTTTTCAGTGAAATAATCCCCGTAGGATTCGTCGCAGGAAGCAAGACCCAAAACAAATCCAACAACAATAATTAAAGAAATAATCCTTTTCATTATAAACACCTATATAAAAACCGATTTCTGCATTCAAGCAAAAATCGGTACTTTATTATTGCTTATTTTTGGTCAACTTCAATCTTAACGATTTTAAAATTGATAATACCGCGAGGTGCTTCAACGGAAACTTTATCTCCAACCTTGTGACCTATAAGAGCTTTACCCACAGGAGATTCATCGGAAATTTTACCCTCGGAAGGATTAGCCTGAGCGAAACCGGTAATTGTATAGGTTCTTTCAGCCGAACCTCTGGTAGTTTCCTTGATTGTAACTACGGAGCCTAAATGTACAATCTCAGTATTTGAATTTTCTTCCTCGTCAATAATAGAGGCTCTTGAAAGCATTGTTTCAATGTCGTTTATTTCAGCTTCAAGTTTTGCCTGTTCGGACTTAGCCTCGTCATACTCACTGTTTTCGGAAAGGTCGCCGAAAGAACGAGCAACCTTGAGCTTTTCCGCTATTTCGGAACGGCCTTCGGATTTGAGTACTTTAAGCTTTTGTGCAAGCTCCTCGTAGCCCTCTTTTGTTAAAACGATATCCTGTGCCATTGTGAATTACATCCTCTCAAAAAATATTTGTGCAATTTGATTGCACAAAAGTAATATCAGTATTATATAGAAACAAAATAAAATTGTCAAGTTTTACTCAGAAATGAGTTGTCTAAACACGCTAAAAACTTTCTATTTATCGGAGAAAGCCGCACAAATTATATTATAATCAATACCGAAACACGCAAGTTTTTGATATTCGGAGTCGTTTTCAAAATATGTTATATCGGGATACAGCAGCGTCGGCGTTCCATTTATGTCAATTATGAGTTTACCGCTTTTGTCAATTTCCTCCAAATTGAGAAAAACGTCATAAGAATCCGTATTACACTCTTCTCTTATCTTTACAACTGCTCCGTATTCATTGTAGCAAGTGTTAACAAAATTATTCGTAGAAGAATTCTTTTGCGTTTGCAAACAAAGAGATTTCGATAACTTTACAATGCGGTAAAATTCTTTGAACGGTTCAAAATCATCTATTTTTATAAAAATCCTTTTCCACTCTTTATTAACGGTATTTATTTGATTAGCAAGAGAAGAAAGAATCGCTCTCATATAATACTTATTGGGATTAAAGAGCATTGACTCGGGTACTTGAACATCTTCTTTCCCTTTGGAGAGCAATATTCTTCCTTGATAAATTTTTAATAGAGTTTGAACGTCGTCACAATCCATACTGCTCTCAGTTATTTCCAATACAACAACGTTTTTTCCGTTTACTCTAACTGAACTTCTTCTAAAATCATATAAATTTTCGTTGACTGTTTTCTTGCGTAAAAAATTCCTGTTCCGCCTATTCCCATGTACTTCATCGGTAATTTTTAAAATTAACATAAAAACACCCCTTTTTCATTATTATGAAAAAGGGGTGAATATTATTAAATCAACCGCAAATCTGAAGTCCGGCAGGTTTTGAAAGATAATTCATTGGGTTAACCCAACCGCCGTTAATCATCAAACCGAAATGCAGATGAGCGCCAAAGGAATAACCGGTGTTTCCGGCATTTCCGATAACTTTTCCCTGAGTAACATAATCACCGACATTCACGCTAACGGATGAAAGATGCGCATAATAAGACTTAACACCTTCACCGTGGTTAATAACAACATATAGACCGTAACCGCCGCCGTAGCCGCTCTTGTTGGCAACTTCAACCGTTCCCTCTTTAACCGCAATAACCTGTGCACCGTAGGTACCTGCCCAACGGCAAATATCAATACCGTTATGCTGTTTCGTAACACCGTTGAGAGTTCTCATTTTAAAAGAAGACGAAACGTATGTGTCACTGTAAGGTAAGGGCCAAACCATATCGCCGTTAACCTGACCCGAACCATAAGACGTATTCTGCTCGGAAAGTTTTTGCTCATATTCAAGAATAGTTGCCTCGCCCTTTTGCATAGCGGCTTCATACTCTTTACTTTTTGAGTTGAGTCCGTTAACAATGCTCATAACTTTGTCAAGGTCCGCTTGAATCTCAGCTTCCTTATCTTCAATAATCTTACGGGCATCAACCTGTTCCTGTTTCTTCGCCTCATGCTCTGCCTTTGCCTTGTCCAACTCTTCAATTTTGGAACTGAGACGTGTTTTCATATCTTCAATTTCCAAAACCTTTGCTTTAAGAGTCTCGATATTTTCTTCAAGTTCCGATATGAGAGCATCGTCATGTGCTGCAATTCTGTCTAAAAGTTCCGTTCTTTCAAGATACTCCTGAAACTGAAAGTTATCTGAAGAAAGAAGATATTCCAGAGTACTGTTAGCACCGGTCATATATGCGGCGCGAATTCTCTCTCCTAAAAGGGTATAGGTATCGGCAATTTCCTGCTGAATTACAAGAACCTGATCGTCAAGTTCTTTAATTTGTTTATTAAGGTCCTCTATTTCATTTTCAATACCTGTAATTTGATTATCAATGACTTGAATATCTGCATCAATAAGAGCAATCTCATCATTATATAAATCAATTTGGTCTTGAAGTACATCAATTTTATCCTGCAAAGCATTGATTTCATCATCATAAGTAGCAGCTTCGGCTTCAAGCTCTGCAATTTTCTTTTCGTTTTCTTCAATCTGCTCTCTTATAGCATCGATTTTATCTTCATATTCCTGCTTTTCCGAATCTGTAAGTGCGTACGCAGAAAATGACATAACACCGAAAATAAGAACAAAAGAAAGTATAAAACTTAAAAATCTTTTAGATCTATCAGTCGTTTTCAACAACATTGCTGTGCTCCTTCAAATATTTATTAAGAGAAATTATACTGCCAAATGCACCGATAATAACACCGATGAATGCAAAAATACCGAAAATCACCCAAACATAATCAAAGAAGTTTACAACTTCTCCACCAAGCATATCAAGTATATTGCCCAACCAAATGGAAGCGACGGAGTAAACACCGTACTGAATACCCAGTGCCAAAATTGCTGAGAAAATTCCTAAGAGAATACCCTCAACCATAAAGGGCCAACGTATAAATGCATTGGTAGCACCGACGGCTTTCATAATGCTGATTTCAAGTCGGCGGTTGTAAATTGTAATTCGAATTGTGTTCGAAACAATGAAAAGAGAAACGAAGAAAAGAATTGCAACAATACCGATACTGATATATGTTACTGCATTTCTTATACTTGCAAGTTTACCTGCCAAATCACTGTTTTCACGAACCTGAAGTACGTTTTCATAGCCCTTAATCTCCTGTACAGTTGCATCGAACTGTTCAAGATCTTTAACAGTTACCCTGTATGCATCCGGCAAAATCTCGGGAGAAAGTCCCTCCAAAAGTTCGGCTTTATCACCGTAAGATTCGACCTGTCGCTCGAAAGCCTCCTCACGGGGAACAAATTCAACATCCGAAACATTGGCATGGGCTTTAAGTTGCACACCCAATGTTTGGGTCATATAATCATCAGCATCATCATTAACATAAACCATTACAACATTCTGACCTTCAATCAAGTCAAGAACAGCGTTGATATTAAGGAAAATAAGGGAACCGCTGCCCACAATAATAAGGCAGGAAATAAGAACAACAACTGTTGCCAGGGAAAGTAAACGGTTAACCCAGATATTTCTAAATCCCTCACGGGTCAAATAGCCTAAACTCGCACCCTTCACTGAGCATCACCCTCCCCTTCTTCAGAAACAGGTTCTGCTGTTTCGATTGTGTCTTTAGAAGTGTCGACGCCGTATGTCTGCATAAGATAATCAAAATCCGAGGTATCTTCGTTAAGAAAATATGAACCTATTTCATCCTCGGGAGATTCAAAAGTATAAGGCTCAACGTCAATGTGAGAAGCGTCGGGATAATCGGATTCAATAACACCGTTTTTAATGGTAATAACACGGTGATTAAAGGTTTTGACCAAATGTAAATCGTGAGTTACCATAATAACCGTTGTACCGTCGGAGTTAATATGGTTAAGCAAATCCACAATCTCATAACTCATTTTTGGGTCAATATTACCCGTGGGCTCGTCCGCAATAATCATATTCGCATTATTTGCAAGGGCTCTTGCAAGAGCAACTCTCTGCTGCTCACCGCCGGAAAGTTGATTAGGCTTTGAACGTGCCTTTGAGTTAAGACCCACAAGACCGAGAAGATACGGTACTCTCTTTCTTATAGCTCCTTCCCTCGCACCGATAACACGCATTGCATACGCAACATTATCGTAAACATTCATTGTTTGAATAAGACGGAAATCCTGAAAAACAATACCCAGGGACCTTCTGAAGTAAGGAATCTCCTTTTTATTCATACTGTTAAGGTCGTATCCGTTTATATTTATTGAGCCGGAAGAAGGAACTTCTTCACGCATCATAAGTTTTAACAAGGTACTCTTACCTGCGCCGGAAGAACCGACAATAAAAACAAACTCACCGTTTTCAATCTTAATATCAAGATTGGAAAGGGCTTTTGTCTTGGTGTCTTCATAGACTTTGGAGACGCCTTTAAATTCTATCAATTTCAACACCCAATCTAAAAAATTATTTTGAACAAGTCAATTATAGCACATTCTATTACAAAATGTAACCCTTTTGTAATAAAAATGTGCTAAATTAACTATTTCTTAATATTTAACGGGATTTGCATCCAAATATTTCTTAACCATTAAAGCTACCTTGAATACAATCGCATCATCAAATTCTCTTAGGTCAAGACCTGTAAGTTTTTTGATTTTTTCAAGTCTGTAAACAAGTGTATTTCTGTGAACGAAAAGTTTCCTTGATGTTTCTGAAACATTAAGGTTGTTTTCAAAGAATCTCTGAATTGTGAAAAGTGTTTCCTGGTCAAGAGTTTCAATGGAACCGACTTTAAAAATCTCTTTAAGGAACATTTCACAGAGAGTCGTGGGAAGCTGGTAAATAAGACGGGCAATACCTAAGTGATCGTAACTTACAATATTGCAATCGGTGTCAAACACCTTTCCGACTTCAAGAGCAACCTGAGCTTCTTTGAATGAACGTGCCAAATCCTTAACACCTACAACGGGAGTACCGATACCTACAAGTGAATGGGTCAAGAATTCCGATGAAAGAGCATCCGAAATTGAACGTGCAAGTTTTTCAAGGTCCTTGCTGTCAATATCACTGCGAACTTCTTTGACAAGTGCAATATCGCTTTCACTTATATTTATTACAAAATCCTTTGTTTTATCGGGGAAGAGGTTTTGAATGACATCATAAACGGAAACATCGCTCTTATCGAGAAGCCGTATAAGAAGAACAACTCTTGACGCTTCGTTATTAAAATGAAGTTCTCTGGCTTTAAGATAAATATCACCGGGAAGAATATTGTCGAGAATTATGTTCTTAATGAAATTGCTTCTGTCATATTTTTCATCATAAAACTGCTTGATGCTTGAGAGAGCGACTGAAATCACCCCTATGTAATTATGGGCAACGGAATCTTCGCCTTCAACAAAAACCGCATATTCAGGGCGCGCGTGCGTACCGAAAGCCTGATAGAGACAGCCGTCGTAAGCAACGGGAGTTGCCGATGAGAAAACTGCGGGAGTATTAACATTACGAAGCTCGCCGATTCTGCCAAGGTCACTGCAAGAAATAACTGCGCCTGTTTCATCAACTATGCCGATTGTTCTGTCAACAACATCACGCATTTGGTGAATAACACCTTGAAATAATCTATTGGACATTTGTAAGACCTCCAACAATTTTTAACAAAATAACGTTTTTACAATTATACATAATACACAACTTTGCACAATTTTGCAAGTGCTTTTTTTATATTTTTTAAAATTTTTTATGCAAATTGTTAGTTTTTTGACGAAAAAGTTGGTTTAAATGCAGAAAGCATCGAAATAACTATTACGCCTCTCAAACTTAGTTTTCAATCAATTTTAATTCATCCTGAGTAATCAGTCTTGCCTCGCCTTGGGCTAACTGAGTATCCAGATAAAGACCGCCTATGGCAATTCTTTCGAGTTCAATAACACTTGTACCTAAAGATGCAAACATTCTCTTAATCTGGTGGTATTTCCCCTCTTTGATTATAACTTTGAACACTTGTCCGCAGTCATTATCCAAAAGTTCCAATTCAGCAGAAAGAAGAACAGTTCCGTCGCCTAAAACAACACCCTCGGAAAACGCTGTTTTTGCTTTTTCAAAATCAATTTTTTCGGAAACACGTGCAATATATGTTTTATTCACGTGTCTTGACGGAGATAGAATTCTGTGTGCAAAATCGCCGTCATCGGTAATAAGCGAAAAGCCGGTTGTATCTTTATCAAGTCTTCCTGCTGGGAAAAGATTTTTCCTTTTTAACTCCTCGGGTAAAATATCAACAACAGTTTTATCACGCTTGTCCTCCGACGCACTTACAACCCCTTTGGGTTTATTCAGCATAATATAGGTGAATTCCGTTTGTACAAGGCTCTCGCCTTTAATTTTAATATCATCATCATAGGACACCTTTAAAGAATTGTCTTTGACAACTCTACCGTTAACGGACACCTCTCCGTGTTTCACCATATTCTTGACGTCGTTGCGGGATAATAACCCCTGTGACGCTATCAATTTATCCAGTCTTTCTTTTTTCACTTACTACTCCTTATAAAATCCATGCATAAATCCGTCAAGTTTCAACGAGCAAACATCGCCGCCGATAACCTCATCGTCACTAACAAGTAAATTCAGTCTGATGTAATCGTCACCGGCTTCGGTACCGGGATAATTTTTCACAACGTAAGTCCAACGTTTTACTCTTTGACCGGCAAACTTTTTTAAATCAAATCCCTGGTCAAGCTGAATTTGATTGTAATTATTATAAACATCGTCAAAAACTTCAGGTATTACAACGTCTCGAACCTCCACGGGATTCTCATCAACTTCCCAACCGTAATGTGAAATAAACTCCAATCGTTGCTCATCGGTAGCGGCAGAAAGGGAAACACCCGTGCTTGTCTGAACATTTTGTATTTTACCGAGGCATTTAATACCCAAAAGAAAGGCAATGCTCAAAACTAATACCGCAACAGCGGTTATCAGGGACTTTTTTATCTTGTTTTTTGAAACCGAGACCACAAACATAAACACAACTCCTTTATCTACACAAATATATGCACGATAAGGGAGTTTAATGTGAAATTTATTTAGAATAAAGAAAGGTATGCGTTAAAAATCTCTTCTCCGACAAAGGCACAAACTGCGGACCCTGCCGCAAGAAACGGACCGAAAGGAATAACACCTTTCATTTCTTTCTTACTTACAATTTTTCTGATTACTGAGAAAAGCACACCTAAAAGTGCTGCCATAAACAAAGCAATTAAAACGGCTTTCCAACCGAGAACAAAACCGACAGCCGCCATCAACTTTATATCTCCGCCGCCCATTGCTCTTCCCCCTGTCACTAATGCAACAATGAAAAACAGACCGGATACCGCAAAAAGACCGATGATTTTTGAAATAATCCATTCTTTTGTGAATGTACCCGTTAAGAGTGCGTCTCCCACTATGAAAAGACCGCCGACGAAAATTGCAATCCACATGGAGTCGGGAATAATTTGGTGTTCAAAATCTATCCATGCAACAACAATCAGAGCGGACATCATAATCATATAACCCACTAGTTTGAGACTCAAACCCTCTATGGCATATCCTCCGCAAAGAAAAAGATAAACAAGCACATAAGCCGTTCCGTTAAGGGCTTCAACTATTGGGTAACGGGGAGAAATCGGCGCTTTACAATATCTGCATTTGCCGCGAAGAAAAATCCAACTGAAAAGAGGAAACAGGTCCTTCCAATTAAGTTGATGTTTGCAGGATGTGCAGATTGAATTTCCTTTTTTGAAGTCCATACCGATGGGCAATCTGTAAATCAAAACATTCAGAAAACTGCCTATTACCGTACCGAAAACAAAAATAATTGCGGCTATGTAAGCTGTAAGAAAATGTATCATACCAAACCTTTCCGACGAATTCAATCATCTGTGTTGTTTTTATTAAATTATATACGTTTCCCACGTTAAAGTCAACAAATATTCTTGCTGTAATTTGTTTAAATTTCATATCAACACCGTATTGTTTTTTCTTTTAAAATATGTTATATTATATTTTGTATAAAACCTAAGGAGGAACTTTTTCAATGAAAAAGACATGCAAACGTGTACTTGCCGTTGTTTTATCACTTGTTATGGTATTTTCAGTGATAAGCGTCGGCGCAGTTGCTCTTACCTGTAAGGTATTAGCAAACACAGTTACTATCGGTTCGGATAGTTCAACTGTTATCAACGCTGACAGCGTTGACGAAGCAATAGAATATATGGAGTCAAACCCCGATATGTTCTGCAGTAATGAGTCGGCAACTTACGGTTCCGGCGCAGGCACGAGAGATAGCGTCATTTACCCGACAGTTATCATCCCCGGTATCAGCCAGTCCATCTCCTATCTTGCAGATGAGAACGGCAATCCCGCTGTTAACTCCAACGGCGATGAACTTTCCGGCGGACTTCTCATTCTTGACGAAACTCAAATTCTCCCTGCTGTTATTAACAATCTTGCAGGTCCCCTTGCCGCATCACTTATCACACAGTCCGATGCAAACGGTAAACTTGCCGAAGGCGTTTATAACACAGTAACACAGCTCTTCTCCATTCAGGCAAGTGACAAGAGCGGTAATCCTGTCAACAATCTCAAAACCGTTGAATATAAAACTTCCGTTGCGGGAATGAGCCAGGAAGACAGAGATTATTTTTACAGAATGATTCCCATGCAGTCAATCAAAGACGATGTTGGCGAAGACAACCTTTACCTCTATGCTTTCCCCCTTATCGGAGATCCTATGAAATCCGCTAAAGGTCTTGACGACTACATTCAGTTCGTTAAAGCAGAAAAAGGTGTTGACAAAGTTAATATCGTTACAATTTCTCTGGGCGGCACAATTCTTACTGCTTACCTTGAACTTATGAAAGACAGCGGTTATACCGACATTAACAGAGTTATTAACGTTGTTTCCTGTCTCCAGGGTACCGATGTTATGGGTGACTTCTATCTCAGAAACTTCAACCTTGATGACGAATTCTTCTTCCATGAGTACATTCCCATGATTATGGAAGAAACAGAGGGCAATGCAACACTCGGCTACCTTATCAATATTGCTCTCAAAATATTCCCCAAAGACGTAGTTTATACCATTCTTACTGCGGCTGTTGACGGCATTATTGATAGTTTAATGCACAACTGTCCTCAGTTCTGGTCAATGATTCCCGTTGACAGATTCGATGATGCAAAAGAAAAATACAGCGAAATCTGGACTGATGCTTCTTATGCAAAACTTGCAAAGAAACTTGACGATTTCCACACCGCTGCACTTAATCTTGACGACAACCTTACTGCTCTTATGAACAGCGGAAAATATGTTCAGAACGTTGCAGGTTACGGTCTTGATTACAGTTCTCAGGATTACTGCTTCTTTGCGGCAATGAAATCATCCCTTACAACAAACAGTGATGCAATCATTGATATCGACTCAACAACATTGGGTGCAACCTATGCTCCCGCGGGTGAAATTCTCCCCGATGACATTCTTTTCTCCGACACAGCCATTATTTCACCCGACGGTAGTATTGATATTTCAACCTGCCTCTTCCCGCAGAACACATGGCTCTTTGAAGGACAGCACCACGAGGTCGGCAGAAACGATGTCGTTATCTCCCTTATCGGTAAACTTATCACGGGTGAAATCAAAACTGTTGACGATATGAGCGCTGAGTATCCCCAGTTCAACGGAAACCGTAACACAAAGAATATCAGACGTTGGTATCTCGCTCAGGCAGAAGAGGTTCTCAATGCCGAGGATCAGTCAATGTACACAGCGGAAGACCTTGCAGAACTTCAGATGGCTTATGACGAGGCTCAGGCCCTTCTTCAGACAACAATATGCGAACCTACGGAAGCAGAAGCGGTAACCGACAGACTTCTCAATGCACTTCGCAGAGTTGGTATGCAAAAAGAAGCCGAGGACGAAACAATGAATGACGTTCTTGAATCCATCGCAAAATTTGTTGACGATACAATTTACCAAGTATTCGGCGGAAACGGATTTTCCGATATTGCTCATACGGGTCCCTTCCCCGGCTAAGTACACACTTGCACTAAATTCTTTTATATGATATAATTTCACTCCCGAAGAAATTCGGGAGTGATTTTAATTTTTATGAAACGCGAGTTATGAAATGAAAGTATTTTTTTACACTTTAGGTTGCAAGGTCAACCAATATGAAACTCAGGAAATGAGCGAACTCTTGGAAAAAAGCGGTTATACTATTATATATAATGCAACACAAGCGGATGTTGCAGTTGTTAACTCATGCACCGTTACTGCAGAAAGTGTAAGAAAAACAAGACAAATAGTACGTAAACTTAAAAAGCAAAATCCAAACAGTATAATAGTGCTTACAGGCTGTGCTTCTCAGGCGGAACCGCAGATAATTGAAGATTTGCCGGAAGTTGATATTCTTATGGGCAACAGGAGTAACACGGAAATCGTCAATGCTTTGGATGAATACATTTCTAACAACTCTTTTGTTAACAAAAGAATTGAGCATTTAACCGGCGATTTATTCACAGGATGCGGTATAAGCCGTTTTGATGAACACACAAGAGCCTTTTTGAAGATACAGGACGGTTGCGACAGATTTTGTTCATATTGCCTGATTCCCACCGCAAGAGGACGTTCGCGTTCCAAATCCCTTGACGATATTGACAAGGAGTTGAAAGTACTTGCCGACAACGGCTATAAAGAAATTGTTTTCGTTGGCATAAATCTGTCCGATTACGGCAAAAACACCCCCTATTCCCTACCGGACGCATTGGCGCTTGCAGAAAAATACGAAAGCATTAAAAGAGTCAGACTGGGCTCCCTTGAACCCGACCATATTACTGATGAAATGATCGACCGCTTAAAAGGCATAACAAAACTCTGTCCCCAATTCCACATTTCCGTACAAAGCGGTTGCGACAGCGTGTTAAAAGCAATGAACAGGCACTATACAGCCCACGAATACGAGGAATTAGCAAAGAAATTAAGAGCAACCTTTCCCGATGCCACAATTACAACGGATGTGCTTGCAGGCTTCCCCACGGAAAGCGAAGAAGATTTCAATACAACTATGGAGTTTGTGAAAAGAATCGGTTTTGAAAAGGTTCATGTATTCCCCTATTCTGTCCGTGAAGGTACGAAAGCGGCAAAAATGGAACAACTTACGAAAGCTGTCAAAGAAGAAAGAGCGTCAAGACTTACCCATGTAGCCGATAAAATCAGAGAAAATTTTTTAAAAGGGCAGTACGGCAAGACCGTTGAAGTTTTGTTTGAGGCTGAAAAAGACGGGTACTGCGAGGGTTATACGGAAAACTACACCCCCGTAAAAGTCTTTGAAAATCGTAATTGTCAAGGGGAACTTTTAAGTGTCCGCATTACCGATTGGGAAAAAGATGCATGTGTAGGAATCTTTGTGTAAAATTTCCCGATATTTTCATAAAATAATCTTGACAATATCATAGTGTTGTGCTAAAATATCGGTTGTTGTGATAGCACGCGGGTGTAGTTCAATGGTAGAATCCCAGCCTTCCAAGCTGGTCGTGTGGGTTCGATTCCCATCACCCGCTCCACAATGCGCGGTTGTAGCTCAGTTGGATAGAGCAACTGCCTTCTAAGCAGTAGGTCGGGGGTTCGAATCCCTCCAACCGTGCCAATATTTTTATATGGTGGATGTAGCTCAGTTGGTTAGAGTGCCAGGTTGTGGCCCTGGAGGTCGTCGGTTCGACCCCGATCATCCACCCCATTTTTATATATAAGTACATATAGGGATGTAGCCAAGCGGTAAGGCAACGGACTTTGACTCCGTCATGCGTGAGTTCGAATCTCGCCATCCCTGCCATTAAACCCTCTTTTGTCAATGGGCAAAAGAGGGTTTTATTATCCGTTCCTTGCGAAAAAGAATAGTTCCGAACAAAAGGAATATATTGCATATACTTGGTAATTATGGTATTATATTACCGTTATATCAATAATATTTTGTTACGATAAGAGTTGACAAAATACTTTTATACATGAAACGGAGATAAAATTATGAAAACTTATGACGTAATTATTATCGGTGCCGGTAACGGCGGTCTTGCTGCTGCCGCAACCTGTGCAAGAGAGGGTCTTTCCACTCTTTTGCTTGAACGGCACAACATCCCCGGCGGTTCTGCAACCTCTTTTGTAAGGGGAAGATTTGAATTTGAGCCGTCACTCCATGAACTTGCGGGTACAAGCAATCCTCCAGATGACGATACCGCCGCAAGACTTTTTGAGCGTTTGAATGCGGACTGTGACTTTTTGCGTCACGAATCAACATTCCGCCTTGTTGTTCCTGCCAAAGAGGGTGAAAAGGACACTTTTGTTAACGAAAACGGTGTTGAGGTATCAATCGACGCTCGTATGCCCATTGGATTTGAGAATTTTTCAAGAAAACTTGACGAACTCGTTCCCGGCTCATACGAAAGTTGCCGCAAGGCTTTTGATTTGTCAATCCGTATGTTTGACACACTCAATGCCCTTAATGACCCGGCAAAACTCCCTGCTCATTTTAAGGATTTCCCCGATATTCTCCGTATGGGTGCCCACACAATGAATGAGGTTCTTGATACTCTCGGTATGCCCAAAAAGGCACAGGACATTTTCAATACATATTGGTGCTACCTCGGTGTTCCCGGTTCAAAACTGGATTTCCTTTACTATATGGCTATGCTTTATTCATACGTAAAAAACGGAACATCAATTCCCCATCTTCGCAGTCACGAAATGAGTCTTGCACTCGACAAGGTTATTCGTGACCACGGCGGTGAAATCTGGTACAACTCAGAAGTTACAAAGGTCATTATGAAGGACGGCAAGCCTGCCGGTGTTGTAATCAACGGAGAAAAAGAGGTTTACGCAAAACACTTCATTTGTAACTCCTACCCCAACAAAGTGTGGAGCGAATTGTTCGACTTAAAGGATGTTCCCGAAAGACAACTCAAAATGCTTAACGCAAGAACAATTTCCACAACTCTTACAACAGTTTACCTTGGTATGAATGTTACTAAAGAAGAATTGGGCATCAAGGACTATTCCACATTTATTGCACCCGTTTCCGGCTCCGATGAACAGTTCGCCTTGGTAAAGGATTATTTCAGCGGTTACTGCATTATTAACTGTCTTAATGAAATCATTCCCGACTGCACTCCCGAGGGCACCTGTCAGTTATTCCTTACGGGTATGACTTTCGGTGATGTTATGAAAGGGATTGAACCCAAGGACTACAAGAAATTCAAAACAAAAGTAGCAAGAGATATGATTGAAACCTGTGAAAAGGCTCTTAATATCTCAATTACACCTTATATTGAAGAAATTGAAATAGGTTTACCTCCCACATTTGCAAGATACCTTAACACACCCCTCGGCACACCCTACGGTTACTGGCTCGAAAAATGGGACAGTATGCTCCCCCGTACAATTCAGTTTGAAGCTGACAAACCCTTTGACAACTTTATTTTCTGCGGTGCCGCTCAGGAACGTGGCGACGGCTATTATTCCGCATACTACACCGGTGAAAAAGCCGCTCTGCTCACCGTAAAAGCATTAAAAAAGGAGGGCAAATAAGATGGCAGATAAAAAAACAGGTATTCTTAAACCTCTCAAAGCGACAAAATTTATCTCAGTTATTCCCGAAAGACAGTCAAGAATTAAGAACGCTCCTGCAACTTTACCTAACGACAGCGATACTGCCACGGCACTTGCAAAAGCACTTCACCCCAAAAAGCAATATTTAAAAATTGCGGAAATTACCGAAAGAGGTACTGATTGCAAGAGTTTTACATTGGTTCCCGACAAAGAAAAAGGCACAACTGCCCTTGCCTATTTCGGCGCAGGTAAGTATCTAACGGTTTTTGAAACAATTGAGGGTATGCCCGTAACAAGAGCATATTCCATTTCATCATCCCCAAAAGATTCCTTAGAGGGTAAATACGTCCTTACGATTAAACTTGTTGACGGCGGACTCGTTTCAAAATACATCTTTGATAATTGGCAGGTTGGCACAAGCGTATGTGTTTCCGCTCCCGCAGGTAATTTTGAATATCAACCCATAAGAGATGCCCAAAAGGTAATTGCCCTGGCAGGCGGTAGCGGTATTACTCCTTTCGTTTCCATGGCAAATGCCATTGCAGACGGTGACGAAGACTTTGAAATGACACTTCTTTACGGCAGCCGCGATTATAATAACATCCTTTTCCGTGAAGAACTTGATGAGATACAGAAAAAATGCTCCAAGGTTAAAGTCGTTCACGTTTTAAGCGGGGACGGCGATGCACCCGAGGGTACCGAAAAAGGATTTATTACTGCCGAACTTATAAAAAAATACGCTCCCGAAAATGAAGCATATTCCGTATTCCTTTGCGGTCCCCAACAAATGTACGAATTTGTTGATAAAGAACTTGAAAAACTCAATTTACCCAAGAAATATATTCGTCACGAAATGTTCGGTGAATTCCACAATCCCGCTTCTCAAACGGACTACCCCAAAGATGTACCCGAAACGGTAAAAATAAAAGTAACTATTCAGGACAAAACCTATACGGTTGAGGGTAAATCTTCGGATTCCGTTGTTCAAATTCTTGAAAAGAACGGAATTGCTGCTCCCACCCGTTGCCGCAGCGGTGAATGCGGCTTCTGCCATTCCCACCTAATTTCAGGTGAGGTTTATGTGCCCAAGCACCTTGAATACCGCCGTCTTGCAGACTACAAATTCGGTTGTATTCATCCCTGCTGTTCATTCCCTCTCACGGATTTGGAAATCATTGTTCCTGTTGCAAAATAAGTAAAAAACCGATGGACTATGAAAAGTTCATCGGCTTTTTCTTATTACAAACATTTTTTACAGCAAAAAATGCCAATGTAAAAGGATTTTGATAGACAAAAGCATGAAAAGAGCATATAATTTAGTCAACGAGGTGAGAAAAATGGAAATCGGTACCAAACTGAAAAATGCAAGAAACAATGCAAATTTCACACAAGAAGACATTGCTGAAAAAATCGGTGTAAGCCGCCAGACAGTTTCCAACTGGGAAAACAACAAATCATACCCTGATATCATAAGCGTAATAAAACTGAGTGATATTTACGCTATCAGTCTTGATACATTACTAAAGGAGGACGAGAATATGATTAAACATCTTGACGAAAGCACAAACATTGTTAAAAGCAAAAACCGCCTGAGAAAATTATTACCCGTTCTTATTTATACTGTAATCTGGGCATTATGCGTGTTACTTTTCTGGCTGGATTCAGGCAGGGACGCAGGAGCATATTCAATTTTCATTCTTTGGGGTATTCTTCCCGTGAGCACACTTATTATCTCGGCAATATCGGGCAAAGAGGATTTTAAACCTTTCTTGAAAATCGGTATCGTGGGATTTATGAGTATTATGTATATGCTGTGCGAATACCTTACGTTCTCTCTTTTAAATATGGTCTCTTTTGATAAATTCAATCTCCCTACCTTTGACAGTTTAATTATGGGCTTGATTTTTTCGGCTGTGGGAATGGCAACAGGAAGTTTGGTTTTGTTCATTAAAAACAAGAAAAACAAATAACAAAGGTTATCGGGGTTGTCAAATCAGACAGCCCCGATAATTATTATATAAACTCTTTTAAATCATAAAACATACCCTTATATCTTCCGTTGAAGTCCTTTTCGCTTCTTTGGTTTACAACAAAAACTTGTTGACTTTTATACAGAATAGCAATTTTGTTAAGTTCCCCTGTATTTTCGGCAAAATGCTTTTTGACCTTCTTATAAAGAGGGTCTTTTCTTTTTAATATATCGGGAATCTGTAAAGCGGATGAACAGGAAAGCAAGTCACATACTAATGTTTCCCGGAGCCTTTCTTCATCGGCAAATTCTTTAAAATAGCAATATATTTGGGTCGCATAGTCGGAAAGGCTCATTTTGTTTCCGTCAACTGCATTGCCGAACTCGAAAAACAGTTTAAATGGCGTGAAACCGCACTCTGTTAAGAGATAATCCAAAGTAAAAAGAAAACGTCCGCTGTTATACATTCGTTCCAATGCATCCTCGCACTTTTTTAAACTTTTTATTTCTTCATTTGAGAGCCACGGTGTTTCGGTAACCTCGTAGGGCGGAATGTCTTTAAACTCGCAAGGATATTTCTCCCTGTTCTCACGCATATCCGCTCCGTACAGGAGTTTTAAAAATCCCATCTGGAGCATATTTGCCTTTAGATTATAACCGATATTAAAACTCCGTTCAAAACTTGCCATATCCTCCCCTGTCAACCCCGCAATCAGGTCGATATGTATATGCATATTGCCGAATGATATTAATTTTTTGATGTTTTCAATTAACTTTTTTGTATCGGTTTTTCGGTTTATGGCTTTAAGTGTATCTTCGTTAAAAGACTGCATTCCGATTTCAAGTTGAAACACACCTTTTGGGGCTTTTGAAAGAATTTCCATTGTACTCTCTTTTAGTATGTCCCCCGCTATTTCAAAGTGAAAGCATACGCCTTTAGGTATTTTCTTGCCGTAATTTGAAAGAATGAATTCTAAAATTTCATTTGCTCTGTCCGTCTTTGCGTTAAAAGTTCTGTCAACAAATTTAATTGTTTTTGTTCCGCTTACGGAAAGTTTTAATATATCGGCTTTCACCTTTTCCAAATCAAAGAAGCGTAAAGGCGAACACCTACCCGACAAACAGAAAGCACATCTGTAAGGGCATCCGCGACTTGTTTCTATATATGATATTCTACCGTTCAGATTATTAAAGAACTCGTCATTATAGGGTGATGGGGGTGTTTCGTTCCACTCCCTTTCGGGTACGGAAATAATATTGCCGTTTTCTCTGTAAGAAAGACCGCTCACAGAGGCTAAATCCCCATTACTGTTTACTGTATCAAGGAAAAGAGGTAATGTTTTTTCGCCCTCTCCCGAAAGCACAAAGTCAACATAGGAGTATTTCTCCAAAACGTCCTTTGGTCTGTAAGAAACTTCGGGACCACCGAGAATTACGGTGCAACCGATTTTCTCTTTCAAAATTTCGGATAGTTCTAAAGTTTTTTCTATATTCCAAATATATGAGCAAAAGGAAACAACATCGGGTTTTTCGACGGCAATTTGCTCTGCCAAAGTTAAAATATCACCGTTTATTGTGCTTTCCGTCACTTTTGCTTCAACGGATATTTTGGAGTTTGCCTTAATCCCCGAAAGCAAACACCACGGTGCTAAAGATGCGTGAACATATTTTGAATTAAGACAAACTATTATAACCTTCAAAACAAATCCTCCGAATTATTTATCTGACTATATTTTAACACACTGATTAAAAAAATCAACCGACTGTTTTAGTTGAAAAATATTGACCTATTGACACGTTTTTCATCAATCTAAAAAGCACGCCCACCTTTTGGGTGGACGTGCGCTCGGTTTAATACTTATCCTTTACCTGTAAACCGTTTGTGTTGTAGTAACCTTTGTTTGAATCCGATATTGCGCGGACGGTGTATTTATAGGTTACGCCTTTCTTTGCGGATTTATCGGTGTAGGAAACGGTTGATCCGCTTGAGACTGTTTTAATCTTAGTCCAGCCCGACCATTTGCCGTTTGAATAAGTCTTGCGGTAAACCTCGTAACCCTTTGCACCGGTTACTTTGCCCCAGATTACTTTAATACCGTCTTTCTGTGAAACGGCTGATTTAATGGATGCTACTGCAAGATATTTAATCTGCAAGCCGCTTGTATTGTAATAACCGATGTAATCGCCGCTTGTGGCTCTTACGGTGTATTTATAATACTTACCGCTTGAAACCTTTGTATCATTGTAGTAAGTGTTTTTGGTTGTACCGATTTTTGACCAACCGCTCCACTTACCGTTGGAGTAGGTTTTGCGGTAAACGGTATAACTTGAAGCCCCTGTTACCTTACTCCACTTAACCGTTACCTTGCCCGAGCCGTTTGCAACGCTCGAAAGTTTCGGTGTTGAAAGGAACTTGATTTTTAGTCCTGAGGAGTCGTAACTTCCCTTACCCGCTTCATTTACACCCCGAACGGTGTAAATGTAATATACACCCGATTTTGCAGTTGTGTCGGTGTAACTTGTGGCAGAACCGGAAACATCCGGTTTTATTGCGTTCCAACCTGACCATTTACCATCTGAATAAGACTTACGGTAAACGATATAACTGTCAGCACCGCTTGTTTTACCCCATGTTACCTTAACACCGCTGCCTGTGCTTTCAACCTTTGTAAGTTTCGGCGCGGCACATTTTAACTGTGGAATTATTTCTGTTTCAAGAACTTGACCGCATACGGTACATTCCTTATGCTTTGAGCCTGCGGCATTAACAGTTGCATTTTTATCGATAATCCAATCGGATGATTTATGACCCATAGCATTTATTTTACTGCCTGCTTTAACAACCGTTCCGCAATCGGTACAAACTGTATCTCCGGTATAGCCCGCTTCTGTGCAGGTTGCTTTTTTCGCATTTATAACGGCTGTATTTATATGATTACATTCTAATGGAACGAACTCAAAGCCGTTATCCTTTGCATACTGCTCTGCTACGGAACCAACGTAACCCTTAATAACGAAATCGGTAACTTTTAACGGATTGGAATAATTTTTCTCATAATAACCGAAAGCATACTCGCCTATTTCTTTTACGTTAGCGGGAATAGTAACAGATTTAAGGTTAGTACAGGTGTAGAAAGCATACTCGTTTATGTATTCCACGCTTTCAGGAATTGTTACTTCGCTTAACTGGGAATTCTGTAATGCGTAAGCCGCAATTCCTCGGGTATTGGCTTTAATTTCCAACTTATCGGGGCAGTTTGCTTTGTAGCCGTAGAGGAAATTATCAAGATAAATAACTCCGTTGGGTTGGTCTGCGTACCATTTAGTTCCACTGAAGGAATGACCGCCCAAGTGTTGAAGATTTGCGGGTAAATCAACTTCCGCAAGACTTTCTGAACCAGCGAAAGCACGGTAGCCAATATCCGTAACAGTATCGGGAAGTTTAAGTGATGTAATTGCGGAGTATGCGAAACATTCATAAGGCACTTCTTTTAATCCGTCTGCAAAATTAATTGTGTTAAGTGATTCGCAATCGTAGAACGCACCCGAACCCAATACTACATCCGGACTCTCAATTTCAACGGATTGCAAATTTGAGCATCCGCAAAATGCACTGTTTCCTATAGTTGCAACACTTTCGGGGATAGTTACAGCAGTAATTTTACCACAGTTACAGAAGGCATCATCTGCTACGGTTACCGCACCCTGTTTTATACTATAACTTCCGGAAATATTTTCGTCTGCTTCAATCAGGATATTATCTATATACAAGACTCCGTTAACCCAATTGGACTCGGCATTATAGTATGCCGTATTTTCAAAGGCGCATATTGCTACACTTGTCACACTGTCGGCAATTGATATTGAACTCAATTTTGTACAATCTTTAAAAGCAGCATAATCTATAGTTTTTACACCGTTGCTTATTGTTGCGGAGGTTAATTTTCCACAACCTCTGAACACATTGTAGCAAATTGTTTCAACACTGCCGGGGATAACTACGGATTCAAGTCCGCTGTATGCAAATACATCGGTTTCAATAGTCTGTAAGCCGTTATTAAGAGAAACTGTCTTGAGCGAAGTTGTATCACCGAATGCACGGTAACCTATGCTCCTAAGAGAAGCGGGCATCGAAATGCTCACAAGAGAAGTGCATCCTGCAAAGGCCTCGTGTTCAATTGATTCCAATTTGCTCGGGAGAGTCACACTCTTAAGTGCTGAACAACCTGCAAATGTTGCGTAGGAAATGCTTACAACACTTGAAGAAATATTTACACTTTCAAGAACACTGTTATTAAAGAATGCGCTTGAATGAATTTCGTTTACTGTTGCGGGCATTGTGTAGTTTGCACTTACTTCCAATGTTGCTTTTATAACTCTTGTTTTATCAATGCTATAGAACACACCGTTTTCGTAAACAATGTAAGGATTGTTGCTGTCAACAACAATTGATGTTGCCTGTGAAAGGTCCGCATCTTCAAAATCCTGTTCCTTAAAGGTTGCAGGAATATAAAGTTCACCGCTGAACTTATTGGGGATTTTTACAATTTCGGTTCTGTCCTTTGTATATAAAACTCCGTTATAAGATTCATAAGCGGTATTGCCCTCTTCAACAGTAATTGTTTCAAGTTCTTCGCAATTACTGAAAGCCTCACTTGAAATGCTTACAAGGGAAGCGGGAAGATTAACTGTTTTAATAAACCAAGGAATTACATTATCGGACAATCCCACTACCGTGTAACCCTCAAGTTCATCGGGAATTTCAAGGGTTTCTCCTTCAAAACTACCCTTTACACCTGTAATATAGGCTTTTCCGTCAACAATGCTGTATCTTAAATGAGGATAAGCCGAATCGTAAACAACAACAGGAACCTGACAGGACGCACCCATGAATTTTACGGTTGCATAATAGGTTCCGACTTCAGTCCAAGGTGAAGTTTCCTGTGTATCAAAGTTGAAAATATTAGCATTCTCATAATCAAAATCAAAATAACCGTACTCGGAAACGAACCTATCAACACTTCCGTCCTTGTATGTTACTTCTAAAACAGAACCTGAAGACTGATTGAAATAAGAGTATTTGAAAATTTCTTCATATTCATCAGTTTCATGATTATATATATAATCAATATAACCGTCATACTCATAAACAACCCTGAAAGGTTCGGCAGGAATATAGTTTATTGAAGCAACAGGACTTTCCGTAACTGTAACAGGAACCTGACATTCCCTGCTCATATATGAAACGGTAGCATAATACGTACCCACATTTGTCCAGTGATTTTCGTACTGTGTATCGTCTATTGAATAACCACGGATTTCATTACCGTTACTGTCACAAAAGCCCCTTTCATTTTCATCAAAGACATAGTCAACGGTGCTACCGTCGGTATAATTAACTCTTAATATGTTACCGACTTCATCAATTCTGTAACTGTAACTATACCTAAAGTAATATTCGTCTGCATGGGTTTCATAATCATACTTGGTATTCCAATAACCATTGGTTTCATACATTACCTCAATAGGATTAAGTAAAACAAATTCTATTGACTCAACGGGATTTTCAATAATAGAAACAGTTACATTACACGTTCTGCTTATATAACCGATTTCAATATTATACTGTCCCAAAGAATCCCAAGGGTCATTATACTGACTATCATCTACAGAAAAGCCCTCAAGAATATTGCCGTCCTTATCGCAGAAATCCCAGCAATCTTCATAATAGGTGTAATCAACAGTTCTACCGTCGGAGTAATTAACTCTGAAAATATTGCCTTCTTGTCTTATGCTGTAACTGTATCTAAAGAACTCAACCCAAGAATCGCTTTGTTCGTCATATCTTTCCGAAACATAACCGTCAACCCCGCAAATCAATTCAATGGGCTTTGCAGGAATAAACTCTATGGACTCAACGGGATTTTCAATAACAAAAACGGGGACATTGCACGTTCTTCCCATACAGGAAAATTCCGCACTGTATTCGCCCAATGAACTCCAATGATTTGAATACTGGGTATCCCTTAAAGAATAACTCTCAAGTCTGTTTCCGTTTTCATCACGGAAGCCCCAATTATCAGTTGAAAATGTGTAATCCTTACTACTGCCGTCAGTGTAATTTACTCTCAAAACATTTCCGTTGCGTTCTATGCTGTAATCGTAATAGAAGAATTGAGATTCCTCACCGGTTTCATAGTTGTAGACATACTCATTATAGCCGTCCACCTCGTAAACCAATTCAATTGGCTTTGCGGGAATGAATTCGATTGACTCAACAGGGTTCTCAACAATTTCTACATAATATTCAGCCGAAACACCCAGGTACTCAACGGTTACAGGATAGGAGTTACCTACGGTCCAATCCGTGTCAACTTGGTCTGCGGAGTAACAAATACTGTGTCTATGATTCAAATAAGTTTCGTAGCCGTATTCCGGAGCCTCTCCGAATGTATAAACCATACTTCTTCCATCGTAAGAAGAATATGAATAATCATTGTTTTGAAACCATTCTTTTACATCGATTTGAGTGCCATCCTTATAATGAATGACTAAATCCAGGTTATCAATAGAATACCCGTCTTTGTCTAAAGCCCAAATTTCAGTTGTTTCGTAATCGTAATGGGTAAGATTATTCTTAACTTCAATACGGTCAACGGGTGTTTCAACAACCGTAACATCAAAGGTTCCGGAATACTCAAAACCATTTGTACATGTTACATTTACGGATACGGTGCCGGGAGCAGCAGTTGAATCCGCACATTCAAAAGACCAATCATTAATAAACCAATCGCATAATCCGTTATAAATATTGGCTTTTTCATAAGAAATATCGTAATCGTATGAATAGCACATATCATAAACGAATTCTGTGCCGTTTTCAAATGTTATGAGAGCTTGGAATGCATTTGATACACCCTCAAAGTTTGCATAGATATCTCTTACAACGGAAAGTTCGATGTTTTGGATTTTGCTGACATCGTATTCATTACCATCCGAAACATTGGTGTTTTGGGGACATACATCCGCCATGTACATAACTCGGAATACAATATTATCACCGCTGTAACTTAAAACAGTGCCTGTTTCATATTCCAAATCATACTCCGTCAGATACATATACGCGAAGAAATCCAAACTATCGTGGTAAGTCACACCACCGCAGTCATCCGAAGTGAAATCGCCGAAAGCAATTTTCGGGTCGCCGCAGTTATAGGACTCGACCACATAGTAACCTTCACCTGCACTAAGAATTTTGAAACTCGTGTCAGGTTCCGCCGTGTACCATATACCGCAAGTAACCGTACCGTCGCTTTCCAAATTTACCGGAGTGTCTATGTTTCCGTCAGCTTCTATGGTAACAGTCGGAGCGGAGATGTTGCCGCCGTCAATGGCAAAAGCAACAGTACTGCCGAATGTACCGAATACCAACAGAACAGAAAGCGCAGTACTCAGAACTTTTTTAAAAAGTTTTCCCAAGAATGAAGTTTCTGTTTTCATTTTTATCCTCCTAAAAAATTTCTCTGCATAAAAAACTTATTGACAGGAATTGCAAATTGGCTTTTCAAAACGCTCAATAAAATACCCACCGCCGAAGCTGTTGCATTTTTCTCCCTTTAATGCACCGCTTCTTGAGCAATAAACCGCGTCTTTTACGCCCTCGCAACTGTCATCAAAATTTGTTTTTTCCGTAGAGATTTCTTTTATAACATCAGCAAATATTTCCGCACTTTTATTCCCCTGAAAATCCTGCTGATTATTACCGTTATTATGCCACACGGCACAGGAATACTCATTTGTATAACCTACAAACCAATTATCCGCATTGCCCGTTGATGTACCGGTTTTTCCCGCAACCTCAACACCGTTTACTCTTGCGCCTTTACCGGTACCTATTTCAACAACCTCCGACAGGAGTTTTGTCATAACAAATGCCGTCTGCTTTGAAATCGGTTTACTTACGGGTTCCTCAACTGAAAGCAACTCTTTTCCCGAATCGCTTTCAACGGAAATTACTGCATGGGGCTTTGAATAATTACCCTCATTTGCAAAAACAGAGTATGCACCCGCCAAATCCACGGCAGAAACTCCGTTATAGAGATAACCCAAAGCAACATTACTCAAAATTTCATCCTCACCCTGTGATTCCATTTTTTCCCTTTCAAAAGTTACATCAAATCCCAAGGCTTTATCTAAAAAATCAAGGGAACGCTCGACAGTTAAATCCTTTAAAACCTGTACAGCAACCGTATTGTAGGAATTAACCAATGCTTCATTGACAGTAACGGGATTGTATGAATAATCGTCCCAGGAATTTGCTGGCCATGGCTCCTTTTCCCCTGATTCGTTTATAATATCTTTATAGGGCTCGTCAACATAAGTTTTGCTCCAATCAATAATCCCTGCATTTAAAGCAGGTGCATAAAGACTTAAGGGCTTGATAGTTGAACAGGCATATCTTTTTTCCGTGGAATAAATAATGGAGTCGCTCTCTCCCGAGCCGTAAACCGCCACCACCGAACCTCTGTTATCTGTAACCGCACAGCATTTTGAATAGACTTCCGTTAAATCGGATTTTTCAAAAGCATTTAATATTTTCTTACAAATTTCAGGATCAAATGCAGTTTTAATAACCGCGTTCTTTCTTAACAATATTTTTTCGGCTGATTTTTCGGAAATTGATTTTTCCTTTGCATAAAGGCTTACTGCCTCATTAAAAGCATATTGAGTGTATTCCTTGTAGGCGTTGTGGATGGGCTTATTGACTTTTGATGACCCTTGTTCAACAACTTGTGCAAAAACCTCTCCGTTGCAGTCAAGCAATGTAACCGTTTTTTCGGAATTAACCGCGAAAACCATTGCAAACATCACAGTTCCCACAACAATTACAAAAGCGCATACAACTGCAATGATTTTTTTTGATTTACTCATCTTCCCCCTCCTGTTCTTTTATAAGATTTATATATTCACTGATCTGTCCGTCAAGAACAAGTTCGGGCTTATCGGCAATTCTCCAAGCAAGGGGGTTTGTTTCCTGTTCAACATTTGCCAATATTTCTTCAAGTTTCATAATTTCTTTTTCGCAATACCTTGCACTTTGCACATCGCCGTATGCTCTGTACTGTTGAGAAGCCGCAACAAGTTTGAAAGCAAAATCGTTATACTCCTCTATACTGTATTTTGAAATTTCGATTGCCCTGCTTTTTTCATCAATATAACCGGCAATATCACCTTGTGAATACTTTTTGTTTGCCAGAACCGTATGGGCTATAGCAGAATAATCATTACGTTTTACAATTGCGGTTGCATAATCAACTGCCGTATCACTGTAACCCTCTTCAATCATAAGGTGGGTTTGTGCCTCTGTATCGAATGGGTACAACTTATCAACGGCACTGTAATTTTTTGTCAGACTATAGAAATTTACTATGCCGAAAAATATAACGGGTATAACCAAAGCACCGCTTACTATACCAACGGGCAAAGTTTTCAATTCAAAGTTTTTTACGGTAAATGCATCCCAATCAAGTAACATAAGAAGCACAAAACTCATTGATATAAACTGCATATCAAAGTCAAACAAAATGTGTGCAAAAAGAATGAACAAAAGGAATTTTTGTGTAAAATTCTTCCTTTTTGAGAAGAACGACATTGCAACACCCGCTACAAAAACAATTGCAGGAACCCAGCCGATGTCAAGAAAATACTGCAAAACATCATTGTGAGCAAACATTACGGAATAAACACCCGTCTGAAACTCCTGTTGGGCATAGTAATAACCGCCGTAACCCAAACCGAGTGGGTGCTTTAATATTACAGGAAGCGCGTCTATGTAGTACAGAATACGTCCCAAAAATGTACTTGAATTTAAAGAAATTGTAATAAATCTGCCTGCATTTTGCACACTGTCCGTCACAAAAACCGTAATAACGGATAAAACCAATGCAACTGCCACGGCTCCGATTATTATAAATTTATGCTTTTTATTTTTAATTTTAAACACCAAAACCGCGGCTGTTAATAAAAGCAAAACGAATACAGTACGGCTTCCCGAAAGGAACACTCCCCCCAAAAGCACAAGTGAAAGCACAACTTCTTTAAGCCCTATTCGTTGTTTTGTCAATAAAATAATTATTCCCAAAAGGCAGAAAACCGCATATGTATTGGGATACTGAAAAAAGCCGCCCAAACGTCCCGAAACCAAAAAGAATTTACTGATACTGTCAATGAATGACAGCGGATATGACACAAGGGTCATAACAGCGCCGCTTACGGGAACGGCACTTAACAAATATTCACGTTCCGAGTTACTTGTACCGCTTATACAAACCGCAAACAGTACAACGGGCAAATATTTAATGAATCCAAATATTGCCGAACCTGAATCAACCGCCCAAAAACTTGTAAGCAAATATCCCGAAAGAATAACCGTTGACATAATCAGGGGCAGCGAAAATTTCAAGGAAACTGAACCTTTCACAACTGAATAAATGCACAAAAACACCATTAAAAACAGGGAATACACACACGAAACAACCACGTGAAATCCACCTATAATAAAAGGTGAAAGAAAAACAAATGCCCACAGCACTTTATTCATTGTGTTTTCGGAAACATTAGATTCAACCGACTCCATATAAACCATCCTAAACTTAGTTGACTGATAAGAAATTAAAGAACTTCTCCGTTTTCAATTGCATGGATTTGGTCAACACGGCGTTGATGCCTACCACCCTCAAATTCTGTATTGAGGAAAACGTCAACAAGCTCGCATGCCAAGCCGCCGCCGATAACTCTTGCACCCATACAAAGCACGTTGGCATCGTTATGAAGCCTTGTAAACTTTGCGCTGAAATAATCGGAACAGCAAGCGGCACGAATACCTTTTACTTTATTTGCCGCCATGGAAATACCGATACCTGTTCCGCAGCAAAGAACCGCCTTATCACATTCACCTGCGGTAACTTTCAGGCATGCTTTCTGCGCAAAAGCGGCATAATCAACGGATGCTGTGGAATCAGTACCGCAATCAATGAAATCCACACCTTTTTCCATTAGATATTTTTTAATTTCCTCTTTAAGGGGATATCCTGCATGGTCAGAAGCAACAGCAATCATTTTTAACATCCTTTCGGTTTATATTTGTTTATTTTTATTTATTTGTTTTTATTTTTCAATTCTCTTTCGGCTTGGGACAGTCTAAGATACTGCGGAAGCAGTTCGTCTGCCGAGCAACCCGAATTCTCATCTTTTTTAAGAGTTTCAGCGGCAAGGAGCACAACGGAAGCCGCGCTTTGAAATCTTATGTTCAAGGGGGCTAAAGTGATATTCTTTACAGCATCCTTCATCTTGCCGTAACAAAGAGCCGCACCGTCACCGATTAAAACAATATTTCTGTTAACGTCTTTTAACTGCTGAATCAATTCATCAATTGAAATTGCACTGTCGGGAGTAACTCTTTTAAATCCTTTTTTACAATCAAACTGTGCCGTATAAACTTGATTACAACGGGCATCCATAACCGCAACTCCATAGGCGCCGCTGTTTTCAAGAGGCTTTGCGATAACCTCAAGAGTTGAAAACCCTAAACACATCCTATTAAGCGGTTGTGCAAGACCTTTAACCGCGGAAACGCCGATACGCACCCCTGTAAAAGACCCGGGACCGTTCGATACGGCAAAACAGTCAATATCGTTTATGCTGACACGTGCCGTCTTCAGAGTATTATCAATCATCGGTAATAGCGTCTGACTGTGGGTAAGTCCTGTATTTGAAAAATTAACTGCCAGTATTTTTCCGTCGGAATACACGGCGGCAGAAGCGGCAGTAGCCGTACTGTCAACGCCAAGAATCTTCATAAACACTGTCACCACACATTCTCAATACTCTGTCATCGTCTTTTTCTCCCCGCAAAAATTCAATTTTTATAAGTTTATCTTCGGGAAGAGCGTTTTCGATATTTTCGCTCCATTCAACCGCAAGTACGGAGCCGTTGTCCAAATAATCGTAAAAAGCCGTCGAGCACAAATCCTCAAAAGTATTTATTCTGTACATATCAAAGTGGCACAGGGGGATTTCACCGCCATACTCGTGGACAAGGGCAAATGTGGGACTTGATACATCTGCCTCAATACCCATTCCCTTTGCCAGACCTGCGGTAAATCTGGTTTTTCCCATACCGAGACCGCCGAAATAGGCTATAACTTCGCCACCCTTTAAAACGGCACCTAATTTTTCGCCCAATCCCTCAGTTTCTTCGGGCGAACAGGAAAAGACTTCTATCATAAATAACCTCAAATTTTAAAACACTTGAAAATACCTTCTATTATATGTATAATAACAATATTACCAGATAAAATCAAGAGGTGCAGGACTTGAAAAAAATTTTTTCTCTTACAAGAAGATTTATTTCGGAAACGGACAAAATACTTCTTTTACTTATAACTGCCGCTTCTGTGTTCGGTGTTATGATGGTTCACAGTGCGACTCAATGGCGGTTGCAAGAGGGTGAATTCATACACCGCGATGCCGTCGTTATGATCATCGCCGCGGTTGCAGGTATTATAATAACTCTTATAATCTCGGCTATTGATTACGAACTAATTATGAAACTATGGCCGATTATTGCTGTTTTTTGCGTGGGACTTATGATTATTACCCTTCTTTTCGGCGCCGCTCCCGAGTCCCGTCCGGATGCTAAGTCATGGCTTAAATTCGGCTCCATTTATTTTCAATCCTCTGAACTTGTAAAAATAGGCTTCGTAATAACATTTGCAATGCATCTTGAATTGTGCAAGGACAACATTAACAGCGTGAAATCCATAATACTCTTGGGAATACACGCACTCGTACCCATTGGACTTGTTGTTCTGACCGGTGACATGGGTTCGGCTCTGGTATTCATATTTATGACAATCGCTATGCTGTATTTCGCCGGACTGCACATTGGATTTTTCGGCGGTGGCGGTATTTTGGCAATAGCCGCGTCGCCGTTAATATGGATGTATATTTTCGACGATTACCAGCGGAACAGATTTCTGGCTCTGTTCCGACCGGAAGAATTCGCAGATGAAAGTTATCAGCAACGATTAGGTCTGAACGCTCTCGGCTCCGGCGGATTTTTCGGTCAAGGTTATATGAAAGGAACCTACACTCAGGCAGGACTTGTTCCCGAACGTGAAAACGACTTTATTTTCACCGCAATCGGTGAAGAAACAGGTTTCTTAGGGTGCTTGATTGCTCTTTTACTGCTTTTCTTTATCTGTTTTAAAATGATTAAAATCGGCAAGGAAGCAAGGGACTTTTCCGCACAACTTGCATGCTACGGTATTGCTTCCATGATAGCCTCACAGGTAGTCATAAATATTGGTATGTGTCTTATGGTACTTCCTGTTATAGGTATCACACTACCCTTTTTCAGTGCCGGTGGCACAAGTACGCTTTGTTTGTATATCGGTATCGGTCTCGTTTTCAGTATATACCGATACAACCGCTCCCGAGAAACAGTCAATTTCAGACTTTCCCATATCGCCTCTCCTTTTTCAGAATATTAAAACTTCAACCCCGATAGCAAAATATCGGGGTTGAAGTTTTATAGCATTATACTTTTTTCAGTTTTGCCATTTTTGCCATAACTTTTTTTGTTCCGCAAGTATCAAAAGCGATTTCAAGGAGCATATCTCCGCCCACGGCTTTTGCGCTGACAATCAGTCCTTGACCGAAAGTTTTATGTTCCACGGTATCACCCACTTTAAAATCAAGCACAACCGAATCCGTTGTCGGCCTTTTAGGTGCGGAACTGAAACCGCCCTTTGCAAATCCGCTTGCTTTAGTTTGAGGTGCCGAGGGTTTCCCTGTACTGTTCCCCGACTGAGAAAAGGTCTTTGTTCCGCCGAAAGAGTTGCCGCCGTAGGAAACACCCGAATACCCGCCATAGAACGTCTGTTGAGGCGCATTACGCTCAAAATCAGTAAGTTCTTCAGGTATTTCGGAAAGGAATCGTGAGGGTCTTGTGTAACTGGTATTTCCGAACAACATTCTTGAACGTGCGTTGGTAATATAAAGTTTTTCCTTTGCCCTGGTTATTCCTACGTAACACAGTCTGCGTTCTTCCTCAAGTTCGCTCGGGTCATACATTACCTGATTTCCCGGGAAAAGTCCTTCCTCCATTCCCACAATAAACACAACCGGAAATTCAAGACCTTTAGCAGAATGCAATGTCATCATAACCGTTGATTCAGTTTCGGAGTTGTAATTATCAAGGTCGGTCATCAAAGCAACTTCTTCCAAGAAGCCCGCAAGAGTTCCGTCCTCGTTCTCCTCCATATATCTCACAAGGTTTGCTAAAACTTCCATAACGTTTGCTTTACGTTCTTCGGCAGTTTCCTTGTCCAAATCAAGAGAAGCGTAGTAGCCTGTTTTGGTTATCACATCATCAAAAAAATCCTGAATACTCTTTTCTTCAAGGGAAAGAGCAAGAGAATTTATTAAAGCGGTGAAATCAACTAACTTTGCCGCCGCTCTTGAAAGCATTGGATAATCGTCAGCATGGGAAATCACATCATAGAAAGTTAAACCCAAACCGTCCGCTATTGACGCGGCATTATTGATTGTGGTCTCCCCTATTCCTCTTTTGGGCTCGTTAATTATTCTGCGCAAACGAACAGTATCAGAGGGATTTGCGATAACGGAAAGGTACGCAAGAACATCTTTAACTTCCTTGCGGTCGTAGAATCTGTGACCGCCTATAACCTTATACGGCACGGCATTATATACAAGTGCTCGTTCAATACTGCTTGACTGGGCATTTGTTCTGTAAAGGACCGCAAAATCGGAGAACTTCCTCCCCATCGCAACCCCGTTGAGAATTTCGTCGGCAACATAACGTCCCTCGTCACGTTCATCCGTAAGAACCTTAACTTTTATCTTATCTCCGCCCTCTTTTTCGGTCCAGAGCGTTTTACCCTTTCTCCCCTTATTATTCTTAATAACCGCATTTGCCGCATCAAGAATAACTGAGGTTGAACGGTAATTTTGTTCAAGACGGATAACCTTGGTATCCTCATACTGATTTTCAAAGGACAGAATATTTTCAATAGTTGCACCGCGGAATTTATATATACTCTGGTCATCGTCACCCACAACGCAGATATTTCTGTAACCGTTAGCAAGCAAGGACGTAAGTATATATTGGGCATGGTTTGTATCCTGATACTCATCCACCATAACATAGCGAAATCTGCGCTGATAGTATTCAAGAACATCGGGATTTTCTTTCAAAAGTTTTACCGCATTTACTATGATATCGTCAAAATCCATAGCATCCGCCTTTTTCAGCATTTCCTCATACTTTTCAAAGGCTTGTCCTATTAGTTTTCTGTTAACGTCAAAACCTGCGCCTGCGGTGTAGTCCTCGGGAGTTTGCAGGGAATCCTTGGCTCTGCTGATTTCATTCAAAACGAACTTTACGGGAAGCCGTTTTTCATCAATATCAAGTACTCTCAAAACCTCTTTCATCACACGTCTTGAGTCATCCGTATCATAAATCGTGAAGTTCTTTGAAAAGCCTATTCTTTCGCTGTCACGGCGAAGAATACGTACGCAGCAGGAATGGAAGGTACTTGCCCAAACATCATTTCCCTTTTCTCCAAGCATTGTTTCAAGACGGTTTTTGAGTTCATTTGCGGCTTTGTTTGTAAAAGTAATTGCAAGAATTTGCCAGGGTTGAGGAGCGTCCACACTCAAAAGTGCTTGTACATTTTCCGGAAGTTCACCCCCCTGCTCGGCATACTTTTCTAAAACGTCAATTTCATCCGCCGTTGGCATTCTGTATGAGAAATCCGACCGGTAAGCATTTCCGTATTTAATAAGATATGCGATTCTGTTCACAAGAACCGTTGTCTTTCCGCTTCCTGCACCCGCAAGAATAAGAACGGCGCCGTTAGCGGTAAAAACAGCCTCCCTCTGCATATCGTTCATCCGTGAAAAATCTTTTTCAATTATTTTTTTTCGTAATGAGTAAAAGTCCATAATTCTCCTAACTGTTATCTATTATAATTCTTTCAATTTCAGAAAATGTATTATATACACTTTTGGTTAAATCCAAATATGCGACGCAAACCGCATATTTCAGTAAAGTCTGCGACTCGTTGCACAGGACTATACTTTTAATTTTTTTTTGAAGTTTTAGCATTAAGGTGCCGCAGGCAATCGTTCCGTCATGGCAGGAGTTTATTAAATTTATGAGATTTTTTTGATTGCCGAGTTTATTTATAATCTCTCCCTGATTTATTAAACAGTTTTTCAATACTTTTGAAAAAGCAAAACATTCATCAAAAAAGAATACGGAATATTCGTACAACCGCTCCGTATTTCCCAACTCACCGGACAGGCATTCGCTTAACAAGAAAATATCACCCCGCTCAATCGGAGTAATAAATTCATTTTTCAGGTTATTTATAAGTTCGGATTTTTCTGCCGAAAAGGACAATCTGTAAGATTCACAGCCCTTTGAATCAACAGCAGAAGAAAAGGCGCCGCAGACAACTTCGTTCATTTTTTTTAACGTCTTGAAATAATCATAGGACCTTTTCAAAAGTCACCCCGCAAAAATCAAAATAAACCTTATGTCATTTTGTTTTGTACAAAGAGCCGCCCTTACTGTCAATAGCCACTACCAAAGGAAAATCTTTGATTTTCAGTTCCTTTACGGATTCACAACCCAAATCTTCAAAAGCAATAACATTACATTCTTCAACGCATTTAGAATATAATGCTCCTGCTCCTCCGATTGCGGCAAAATACACGGCGCCGTACTCAGTCATTGCATCAACCACGCTTTGACTTCTGTTACCCTTGCCGATCATCGCTTTTTGTCCCAATGATATCATTAAAGGAGCAAAAGCGTCCATTCTTGAGGATGTTGTGGGGCCTATGCTACCGATAGCAAGACCTTCTTTTTCAGGTGTGGGCCCTGCGTAATAAACAATGGAATTCCTGATATCAAACGGTAACGGATTATTTGACGAAAACAGTTCTTTTATTCTTTTGTGGGCGGCGTCCCGCGCGGTATATACAGTTCCGGACAAAAGTACCCTGTCTCCTGCAACGAGAGTTTCCGCCCATTCATTTATATTACTTGTGTTTAAATAATATTCACTCATCAGTAATCCTCATCCCCGATATTGCCGTCAACAGAGCCTGGTTCATCCTGTACGGAAACCGAGAAGTCATACTCCTGCGCCGGTTCAACAGGATTTCTTTTTGAATCTTCGGCTAATACACTATCGGATATAAGAGCCTGAGCTGTTTTACTCATATCTCCCGTGAGAGCTTTAATTCTCAACTCGACTTCTTCAACGGATTTTGTAAAATTGCGCGCAATTTCACCAATACCGGCAGAAAGGTCATCAATCTTTACTGCAGTATCCCCTATTGCCGCATAAATTGCTTTTGTAACGGAACTTGCTCTCTCCTTTGCCTGCTCAACAAGTTCTTCGGAGTGAACCCTGGCATCAAGCATTGCCGCACCCACCTGACGCTCTATATCACGTTTCTTATCAAGTTCATCTCGAAGTTTAGCGTTTTCTTCCTTTAGCAAACTGAGTTCACTTTCATTGGCTGAATTCGCCTCGGACTTTGAAAGTCTTTCGGTAAGTTCTTTTATAAGGGTATCCTTGTCGCTGATTGCCGTTTCAAAATCATTGATTTTAACAGAAAGTTCTGCAATCTCGGAACGAAGCTTACCGGCATCCTCAAGTTCACTTTGCAAGGAAGCAACCTGAGTGCTTAGCTGACTTGTTTTGGCAGTACATGCCGCAAGTTGTCTTTCCAAAGCGCTTTTTTCGTTGAGGATATTTTCAATAAAGTCCATTACCTCATTTTTTTTGAAGCCGCCGAAAGCAGATGTTCTGAACATTAAGTCGTTTGACATAAAAAAACCTCATTCAAAATAGAATATTATTATACAAGCACAATTATAACAGAAGAAAATATATAAAACAACAAAAATTTATATTTATTTTTTCAAATATATGTTGTATAATAAAGAAAAAAGTCGAAAGGTTGTGAACAACTTGAAGAAATCTGCAAAAGCTTTATTGGGTAGCGCCGGCGCTTTTTTCGGTTGCGGTCTCGTTATGAACTCACTGGTACTTACAAGAAACTCAAAAAAGATCAGTGACAAAATGAATGAAATCGAAGAAAAAAAGAACCCGACCGACTTGAATTCTCCGAAAGAGATTTTAAGAGCAGAGGGCGATGCTTGGGTTGATTCAAAGGGATATGACCACATTGTTATTAAAAACAAAAAGAACGAACCCATCCACGCGCTTGTGGTTAAAGCAGAAGAAGAAAGCGATAAATGGCTTATTTGCATTCACGGCTACACAAGTTCTCCCAAGGGCATGGGAAGTTATGCCCTCCACTATCATGCAAGAGGCTACAACGTTCTGTTCCCCTGCCTTCGCGGTCACGATATAAGCGAACACCGTTCTATTACAATGGGATGGCTTGACAGGCTTGATATTCTTGATTGGATTCAATACATATCAAATACGTACGATGACCCGCAAATTGTTCTTCACGGCGTTTCCATGGGTGCGGCAACTGTTATGATGACAACCGGAGAGGATTTACCCGCCAATGTTAAATGTGCAGTTGCTGACTGCGGTTATTCATCTGTTTGGGACGAATTCAAAAACGAAATCAAGCATACATACCACTTACCTGCTTTCCCCGTTCTCCATGCCTCAAACCTTGCAACAAACATTGTATCGGGCTTTGATTTTAAAAAAGCATCCTCTGTTGAACAATTAAAGAAATCGAAAACTCCCACAATATTTATCCATGGTGAAAAGGACGAATTTGTTCCGTACAGAATGTTGGATCTCAATTACAACGCGGCTGCCTGCGAAAAGGAAAAACTTTCCGTTCCCGATGCGGAACACGCCGAATCCCACCTTGTTCATCCTGAAATATATTGGGATGCAGTATTCAAATTTGTGGATAAATATGTTAAATAATCAGAAATATTGAATATTTCAAAACTCTCCGTAAATTCGGAGAGTTTTTTTACCTAAAAAAACATATAATATATATGAAAATCCTTGTTCAAAACGTAAAAAAATTAACAAATTTCGAATATTTAGTATTTTATGTTGAAATTGCTCGCAAAATATAGTATTATGTCTAAGATAACAAAATAGGTTATTTTGGACTATTTTTCAGGAGGTTGTAATATGTCAGCATTAACAAATAACAAGAGCGTCCTTGCTTGGATTGACGAAAAAGTTGACCTTGTAAAACCCGACAAAATTGTTTGGATTGACGGCTCAAAAGAACAAATCGAGGAACTCAGAGCAACTGCTTGTTCAACAGGCGAACTCATTAAGCTTAATCAGGAACTTCTTCCCGATTGCTATCTTCACAGAACAGCAGTTAACGACGTTGCACGTGTAGAAGGCAGAACTTTCATCTGTGCAAACACAAAGGAAGAAGCAGGCCCCACAAACAACTGGATGGAACCCGCAGAAGCATATAAAATGCTTTATGATATCGCCCGTGACAGTTACAAGGGCAGAACAATGTATGTTATCCCCTACTCAATGGGTCCCGTTGGCTCTCCCTTTGCAAAAATCGGTATTGAACTTACAGACTCTATCTATGTTGTTCTCAACATGGTAATTATGACAAGAGTGGGTAAAGATGTTCTTGATGTTCTGGGTGACAGCGACGATTGGGTTCGCGGTCTTCACTGCCGTTGCGACATCGACGAAGAAAAGAGATACATCTGTCAGTTCCCCCAGGACAACACAATTATCTCCGTTAACTCCGGTTACGGCGGAAACGTTCTGCTCGGTAAAAAATGTTTCGCTCTGCGTATTGCTTCTTACCAAGGTTGGAAAGAAGGTTGGCAGGCTGAACATATGCTCATCCTCGGTATTGAAAATCCCCAAGGTGAAGTTAAATATATCTGCGCTGCATTCCCCTCTGCTTGCGGTAAAACAAACCTTGCTATGCTTATTCCTCCGGAACTCTACAAGAAAAAAGGCTACAAAGTATGGTGCGTAGGTGACGATATTTCATGGATCCGCAAAGGTCCCGACGGAAGACTTTACGCTATCAACCCCGAAAACGGTTTCTTCGGTGTTGCTCCCGGCACAAATGAAAAATCAAACCCCAACGCTCTTGCGTCCACAAAGCAGGGTACAATTTTTACTAACGTTGCTCTCAACCTTGATAACAACACAGTTTGGTGGGAAGGTCTTGACAAGAATCCTCCCACAAATGCAATCGAATGGAAAGGCAATCATTGGAACGGTCAGGAAAGCGAAGAAAAGGGCGCACATCCCAACAGCCGTTTCACTGCTCCCGCAGTTAACTGTCCTTGCTTAAGCCCCGAATTTGAGAACCCCAACGGTGTTCCGATTTCCGCAATCGTTTTCGGCGGCAGACGTGCAAAACTCGCTCCCCTTGTTTATCAGTCACGTGACTGGAATCACGGTGTATTCGTTGGTTCAATTATGGCTTCCGAAACAACTGCTGCTGCATCAGGTGCGGTCGGTGTTGTTCGACGTGACCCCATGGCAATGCTTCCCTTCTGCGGCTACAATATGGCTGATTATTGGCAGCATTGGATTGATATCGGTAAAACTCTTGATCCCGATAAGGCTCCCAAAATCTTTAATGTTAACTGGTTCCGTAAGGACGAGGACGGCAACTTTATGTGGCCCGGATTCGGTGATAACCTTCGCGTTCTTGAATGGATTATCAACCGTTGCGAAGGCAAAGTAGATGCTAAAGAAACAGAAATCGGTTACATCCCCTATGCAAAAGACATCAACATTGAAGGTCTTGAGGGTGAAGTTTCTCTTGAATCTCTCGAAAGCATTCTTGAAGTTGATAAAGAACTTTGGCAGGAAGATGCAAAGGGAATTGAAGAATTCTACGCTAAATTCGGTGATAAGATTCCTCCCGTACTTGCAGAAGAACTTGCTACTCTTAAAAAGAACGTTCAATAATTTTTAAATTAAGGGTTGTGCTTCGGCATAGCCCTTAAACTCTTTAAAAAACTTTATAAATAACATTACAGAAAGAAGTCGTTTTAAAATGGCAAAACTCACAAGGGATAATAAAGACGGTATTTATTCTCTTATGCTTACTCCTTTTTTTGAGGACAGAAGCATCGACTACGATACATACGAGGAATATGCAGATTGGCAGGTTTCACAGGGTGTTGAACATCTTTTTGCGGTTTGCGGAAGTTCCGAAATGAGAGAACTTACTCTTGAAGAAAGAATCAAACTTGCCTCTCTCACGGTTAAGCACAAAGGTAACACAACAGTTGTTGCAACTGCTAACATTGAACCCACCAAAGAAGAAAATCTTGAAGAAATCAAGAAAATGGAGCAGACGGGTGTTGACGGCATCGTTCTTACCACAAAGGGTATGGGTGACGATGATGATAAAATTGTTGAATACATCCGTGAACTTGCAAGCAGCACCGAACTCCCCGTTTTCCTTTATGAGTTCCCCGGCTTTCAGCCCCATATAATCAGCGGCAAGGCTTACGGTGAACTTACAAAAGACGGTCTTATCTGGGGTATCAAGGACACAACCTGTACCCTTGACGGAATTCAATCCAAAATTGACAATAAAGGCGATTCAACAATAATTCAGGCCAATATGCCCTATCTTTGGGACGCTTATGTTGCGGGTGCAAGAGGTGTTATGGCTACTCCCACATCTTGCGGCGGTGCATTCTTTCAGAGATTCCATGAAGCATTTGTCAGCGGCGATACGGCTCTTGCAGAACAACGCTACAATGAGATTATTCTTCTTGACAATGCTATTGATAACGGCTTCTGTGCAAGTGCAAAAGAACTTATAAGACTCCAGGGTATCAAAAACTTTAATTGGTACACAAGAGGCAGTCACAATCTCAGCGGTGCAAGGCTCCGTTCACTTAAATCATTCCATGATTGGTGCGTAGCAAACGGACTGATGAAATAAAAAAGGTCCCGAGACCTCTCCGTAAAAACGGAGAGGTCGTTTTTTGATAACTCGAAATTTCAGGTTTTCCATTTACATTTCACGGATAATATAGTATATTTTATATAATTCTGATAATTCACGTGGTGATAATATGATTGATATAAAAGGTTATGTTCTTGCGGGATTCGGCGGTTTTCTGGGTGTATGCGAGCACACTAAATTAGCAATATATTCAAGACGTGCTTTCAAATTACAGGAAAAGACCTTAAAACGTCTTATGAGAATAAACAAATCCACGGTTTACGGTAAAAAATATCATTTTAAGGACGTTAAATCCATTGAAGACTATCAAAAAACAGTACCTTTGTCAACTTACGCCGATTACGATGAATATGTGTGGAGAATGGCAGAGGGTGAAAAGGGACTTATTACAAATTTCCCTGTACGACGTTTTACGGAAAGTTCGGGAAGTACGGGAAAACAAAAACTTGTTCCCCTCTCTTTCTGGGCAGAATGGGTTGCGCAATGTTTCGGTTTTTCCGCACCTGTGGGATGCGCTGTTAAGTGGTTTTTGAAACAGGGCAGACCTTTACCCCCACAAAAGGGATTACTAACTGCAGAAACAAGCAAAAGAAAAGTCAAAGGCGGAACAATCAGTTGTCTTTCTTCCGTTCCCCTTTTAAATCTCCGTCCCCTTGTTCCTTTTTTTGCAACCTCGCCCAAAGAAGTACTTTTCCCCGTGGCTGACAACGAAATGGACATGCACTATCTGAAGTTAAGATTTGCACTCCCCAACAAAAAGGTCAGTTACTTGGGTACAATATTCATAACGACTCTTGAATCAATGTTCTTCTATATGGAGGAAAATTGGGAAATGCTTTGTGATGACATTGAAAAAGGTGTTATCAACAGCAGTATCAAACTCCCCGAAGATTTAAGAACAAAATATAATAAAAGGTTAAAACCCAACCCAAAAAGAGCAGAGGAATTGAGAGCAGAATTCCGCAAAGGTTTTGATTGCTCACCCATCATTCCGCGAATCTGGCCGAAGGTTGAATGGCTGTACGGTATGGGAACAGGTGCTCTTTCCCTTTATGCAAAGAAATTGCGCCGATACATAGGGGAAGATATGCCGATACATTATTTGGGCTATACCGCCACAGAAGCATTTATGGCAGTCCCCATAGAACTCAACTCCTTTGAGTATGTTATGCTACCTCAAAACGGATTTTATGAATTCCGCCCCATTGACTGCGACAGTTACGATAATCTGCTTACTATAAAAGACCTTGAGGTCGGCAAAGAATACGAAATAATCATTACGAATATGAGCGGTTTTTACCGTTACAGAATCGAAGATGTTATTAAGGTTACAGGCTACTATCACCAATCTCCGAAAGTGACTTTCTGTTACAGACTGAATCAGATTGCCAATATCAGCGGAGAAAAAATCAGTCAGATGGCATTTGATGAAATTGTTCAGAATCTTTCGGAAGAAACAGGAGATTTGTATATCGGTTACAGTATTTACCCCGACCGTACCACATCCCCCGGGCATTACGTTCTTCTTGTTGAAACCGCAACAGCCGTAAGTGAAGAAAACAAGGCGGATTATAACGATTTGTTCGAAAAAATGCTTTGTAAGGGAAATGTTTCCGTTGGACCACTTATAAAAAGCGGTGCATTGGGACATTGTGAGGTTAAATTCCTGAAACACGGAACTTATGATGATTACCGCGAAGTATTGAGAAAACGCGGTGCAAACCTAAACCAAGTAAAACCGATTAAAGTTATCGATACAGAAGAAAAGAAATCTTTTTTCTTCTCACATATCATTGAGGAATAATTATGAAAACACTTCCCGAGACAGAGATTCAAGCCTTAAAAAACAAGGGCTTAACCGATATAAAAATTATAAACGATTTAATAAAATTCAAAGAAAACAACCCAAAACTTCTAAAAAAAGCCTTGCCCTGTGAAATGTACGACAAGGTGAATTTGATGTGCCGTAAATACATGGACAGAATGGCACGCTTTGAGGTTGACTACAATTTTCTAGTTGATGAAACCGCTTTCAAGAATGTTGCCGTTTGTGCTATGGAAAGTGCCCCCTGCCTACATTCAAAAGTTATAATGAATCCTATAACACCCTATTGGAAAGTTGCGGATTATAACATAAATGATCTGGTGTTCTGCCGTGAGGTTGAGGATTTGGAAAAGACAAAAAAAGAGTTCTTTTCCCGGGAAATCCCATTGAACAGCAATGTTCAAATGAATATCGGTCTTTTCTACCACGGCGACAAAACATATATACTGTTTATTTGGAATCATATGTGTATGGATGGTGGCGGTTTCAAAACATTCTGGAGCGACTTTTGCAAAGGCTACACTGATTACGTTTTAAAAGGTATCACCCCGCTATGCTTCTCTGTTGGCTCAAGGAAATACACTGAGGTTTACAGGGATATGGAAGGCGCTAAAAAAATAAAGGCAAAACTCCAATTCGCCAATATTTCACCGCGGGACAAGCACCGTTTCCCTTTTGAAAACGATAATATTGAAAATGATGTTATAATAGTTTCCCGAAAAATTGACAAGGAGTATTTTGGGAAAGCAGTAAATTATGCTAAATCCGTCGGTGCGTCAGTTAACGATTTACTTGTGGCATCTTATATTGACGCTCTTAAAAAAATTGCGAACTTTAACAGTAATGAAAGTATAAGTGTTTCCTGTGCAACGGATTTAAGGCGGCATATTAAAGACAAATCCGCAATCGGCTATACAAACCACGTGTCTTTCAGTCATTGTGCCGTTGAAATGATGGGCGACAACTTAAAGGAAACCATAGAAATCGTAAAAAACAAGACAAAAGAGTTAAAAAACGATGAGTTCATGGGACTTCACGGTTTACCGCTTCTTAACATCGGCTACAAAACAATGATTTACTTACAAGCGGAGCCCATTGTCAAACTCTTTTACCGCAATCCCACTCTTTCGGTCAGTAACGTGGGAGCCATTGACACAAGTGCTTTCTCCCTTGCCGAAAACAAACCTTTTTCCGCTTTTGTGGCAGGTGCGGCAAAAAATAAACCTTGTGCGGTTATGACTGCTTTGAGTATAAACGGTGACTTAAGTGTTTCAATCTGTTTACGCGGTAATGATAAAGATTCTGAACTGCTTGAAAAATTCTTTACGGAATATGAAAAAAATATAAAAAGTTTCTAAAAAAATCCTCGGAAAACTCCGAGGATTTTTTTAATAATTTTTCTTTTTTAAGAATTCGTATATTCGTTTACTGTTATTATTGTCGCGGTATTCAAAATACTTTGCAGCATCAAGTTTATCCTTTTCATTTTCAACAAATCCGTTGTTGACAAAATGCTCAATATCCTTTATTAAATCCGCTTCTTCCGTAGAGCGATTCCCGAAAAGACTTGTTTCCATATTGATATATGAACCGTGAGCAACAGCATACTTTTCATAGTCAAACTGATAGAAAAGAACGGGCTTGTCCAAATAATAAACATCCCAGCAAACGCTTGAATAGTCGGTTATAAGCATTGAGCATTTCATCATAAGCTCATTTAGCGGCTCCTGACCGAAAGGCACATAAGTAATTCGTTCGCTGACAAAATCCTTGAAATTTTCAATATAGTTTGCAAATTTCGGGTGAATATAGAACACTAATCTTGTGTTGCCTTCTTTTAGAATTTGTGCAAGTTCGGGACTTTTAAGAAGTGATGTGTAACGCTCGTAATAATCACTTTTCATAAATTCCTCATCCGAAACATCCTCAAGCCAGGACCGCCACGTTGGCATAACAAGAATAAATCTGTCATTTTTGTCCTCCTTGTTTTCCAAGGCATCCCAACGGGCAAAACCTGTTATGGGTGCAGTTTCGGGAGTGTATAAAAGTTCGTTGACGGCAATTTCCTGTTCAACCTTACCTGTTGTAACAAAGTATGTCATAGGCGAAGAACCCTTTTTACCAAACAGAGTGTGAACACGTTTCAGAGCCGTAACACCGTGTTGAAGGAAAAGAATTCTTTTCTTATGCAATCTATTCATTATGAAACTCGGAGTTGAACGCCATTTATAAAGATGGGGTTTGGAATCCGAAGCAATACAAATCGTCATTGCAAGACAATACAGCATGTGCTTCATACTCATAAACTGAATCACATTTCTGCCGTACTTCTCAACATTTTTGTAATCGGGGGAACGTCTGTCAATTACATAATAAATATTCTTTTTTTGTTCCTCCGAAAGATTTTCCATACAATACTTAAAGAAGAAATAACCGTTATCCTGGGCATAGTTTGAGAACTTCTCATAAACTAACCAGATATTCTTTTTTCTCCAAAATCTACCGAATACTTTATAAAAAGCATACACCAAAACTTCCTTAAGTTTTATAAGGTTGGTATCATATTCGCTGATTGCCTTGTAACAGAAACAAAGTGCGTTATTTTTCCCGAGATACGGAAAAATAAGATTTTCTTTGTTGATTTTGCAAATACAATTTAAAGCAAGGAATTTTAATTTTAAAAACATCTTATTCTTGCTATACAAAATTTTGACAGGTTGTTTTGTACCGTATTTTTCAACAATGACTCTTAAATCCCAGTAAATAGGGATTAACGGCATATCTTCCGTAAAATTAATATTGATTTTTAACAAAAGTTTATCCTTTAACGGCTTCACGGAAAAATCAACAGGAATTGTTATATCATCCACTTTTGAGCGATATTGAAGAACAACATCGGTAATTTTTGCAGATGAATCAAACGGAAACAATGCCGTTACCTTACATTTGTTACCCCTTGTCTTGACATTTTTAAGTTTTCCGCTTTGATAAGTGGATGCCAAAAACTCTTCCTCGGACGAGAAACTGAGCATAAGTTTTCCGCTTTTATAGTACGTAAACACGGCAACCTTTACTTCAGATAAGGTTAAATCATACATTTCGGAAATTTCTTTTGCTCTTTGGGTATCGCTTGCAAAAAGTTTTTTGAAATTATCCTTATAATAATCTTTTACAAGGTTATAATTCTCCAGTATGGGTTTTTCATAGTTTTCAGCAATATCGGTACTGTTACTCATTTTCGTAAGCAAAAGCACGCGTTTCTCCCCTGAAGATTTTTCAACTGCAACTATACCGATTTTTCGTTTTTCCTTATAATAGACCTCATAGTTTTCAATAAGTCTCTGCAAAGGAATAATAACAGAATGGGAATTTCTGCTTTCCTCGGGAATTTCAAGTGCATTAGTAATTGTCTTTTTATCAATCAAAACAAGGCTTAAAAGTTCATAATCATCGTTAGTAAATGATACCTTCAAATCCTTGCCGACTTGTTCAACGGATTCTACCGCAACATCACTGAAATTGCCGGAATCAATCACACAATCTTTTTCGTATGCCGAATATTCTGTTATAAAAACAGGGTCAATATTTAAATTCGGGAAAGTTCTTTTAATTTCACGCAACTGAACCGCTTTCAAAGCACTTTTAACTTTGAACTTACAAAGAATTTCTTCCAAATATGTGCGTGGCGTTGTTCTTGTTACAATTACATACTTATAATCATTGTTAAAGTAATCGTGAAGTGTGGGTCCAACATCCCTTTTAAACCAACGTCTTTCAAAATAAACGACATTATCATCCCCTGCCACCTTTGAAATCGTGTTAAGATCAGCAAAGGTTTTGATGACTTTGGGGTGAATAACCTTTAATGGTTTCTCTGTGTTAGCAGAATAATCTGTTATAGAAAGGTCGGATTCATCACCCTCAAACAAAAGTTTGAGAAGTTTTTTGCTTATATCGGGGCTGTCATACTTAAAGAATGTTTTAAAATATTCGGTATCTTCATAGGAATCAAATGCAAGATTTCCGTCTGCAAGCACGTCAACAAATTCGTCAACGTCATAAATCTTTTTAAACGGAAGTTCCGCAACATCCATATACATTCCGCGGTCGTGCATATATTCATCATAGTCATACATAAACAGAATGATGGGTTTCTTTGTCAATGAATAATCAAAGAACACGGATGAATAATCCGTTATCAATGCGTCACAGCAATTAAGGAATGAATAGTTATCAACACCCGGGGGAAAGGGTTTAATATGTTTATAATCATCCAAAGATACTGCATTCTTCAATATGGGATGGAAATTTACAAAAAGAACCTGTTCATCATTTAACTTCTCATCGAGTTTTTTGAATATTTCCGCCACGGTTTTACCGTAAACATCGATGCTTATATCGTGGTTACTTGTACCCCTCCATGTAGGCATATAACCATAGACGGTTTTATTTTCAAGTCCCAGTTTTTTCTTTAAATCTTTACCGCTTTGCTCATCAAAGAAGATCTCGTTTCTCGGATATCCCGCCATTACAACTTTACCCGAATACAAGGGGTTAAGGTTGTAGCAATCCATCATTACATCCCTTGTAAAATCGTTGGGAAATGTAATGTAATCCGCCTGCAAGAAGTTGTGCTGAACATTATACATGGACTCTATTCCCAACCGCATATCTTTGCCGAGAGTCTTTAGGGGTGTTCCGTGCCATGTCTGAATATACTTCTGTCCTTCACGTTTGATGAAATAAACGGGGAATGAACTGTTGTTAATAAGGTACTCGCTTGTTGCAAGGATTTTTGTGTAATAATACGTATTAACATCTACAAGTTCAACATCAAGTCCTATGTCATCAATGAACTTTTGGTGAGTTTTTTTATCTATGGACCCGTAATAAATCTTGTATTTGCCCGGGTAAGATTTTAAAATCTCCCTTACCATTGCAAGACCGGAGTCGGAGATATTGGAGCCGTGAAAGGACTCTACCAGGATAGTGTTTGGCTTGATTTTAAAGTATTTATAAAAATAAGCATAAAAGAACTTTAACTTTGGCGGCTTTGAAACAATCATAGTCTTGATTCTTTTCAGCAATTTTCTGATTTTTCTGAAAAATAGTAGAATATTCATAAAAAACTCCGTTTTTACATTTCTTATTTATAATTTACAAAAATAACTTCTTAATACATTTTTAAGTTAATCAACACATTGATATATGTACAAAAATATTTTTGCATAGTGTAAAAGCAGTAATTTACTTACACTCAATCTTTTGTAAGTGTTCTTATATATCTTTTGAAAAATGCAACGCCGTCTTCCAGGGCGTCAACGGGAATTCTCTCATTTGTACCGTGAGTTGTAAGAAGAAGTTCAGTTGTCATAAGATAGGGTGAATAACGGTAAATATTGTCACAAACATCCTCGTACTGACGGGCATCCGTACCGCCCATTACAAGATAGGGTGCAACAATGGCTTTGGGATCCATTGATTTACATATCTTGCTGATTGCATCAAATGCTCTTGAATCAGTGGGAGAAATCTTTGAGGGGTTGCATCCGCCGATAAGTTTAACCTCTGCTTTGGGTCCTGCATATTTTCTGATATGTGATTCAACGTCCTCCATAGTCTGTCCCGGCATAATGCGGAAATTCGCAATAACGCTTGCCTTTTGAGGAAGAACATTGGGAGCGGGACTGCCGTTTGCCATTGTAACCGCAGTTGTTGTTCTCATCATTGAAGCAACAGGAGGAATATTTTTACACACTTCTTTGATAAGCGGTTTTAAAATGGGCAAATTACTCATAACACATCTTACGGGATATGTGGTATTTTTGCCGATTTCATTAAAAAGAGAGTAAAGTTGGTCTGTAATTTCAGCATCGAACTGATGCTTTTCAAGATTACATACAATTTTTGAAAGTTCACCCAAAGCGCTATGCTTGGGAGGCTGGGAAGAGTGACCGCCTTTGGCATTTACGGATATTTCAAAATCTACGTGACCTTTTTCTGCAATACCCACACCTGCAAGATGTCCGTCAATTACCTTATCAACCTTTGCTTCAAGGATTGCTCCGCCCTCGTCGATAACGCTGTCAAGTTTGATACCGCGTTCCTTGAACCACTTCATAATGCAGGTAGCGCCGCAATCGTCGCCCTCTGCCATAACTTCCTCGTTATGACCAAAGCAAAGGTAAACATCTCTTTCGGGAACGAAACCTTCCTCAAGAAGTGTTTCAACCGCTTCCATAATTCCGATAAGATGGTTTTTCATATCAATGGCGCCCCTGCCCCAAACAAAGCCCTCGGCTACCTGTCCGCTGAACGCCGGATATTTCCAATCATCCTCGGTACCCGGTGTAACGGGTACAACATCCTGATGTGAAAGCAAACAAATAGGCTCTCTCTCGGGGTGTTCGCTCTGCCAACGGAAAATCAAACTGCGAGTCGAAACTATTTCTTTTTCAAGTTTTTCATGAATTAAAGGATAGGCTTCTTCTAAAAAAGCATGGAATTCATCAAACTTTGACCAGTCAACAAGACTTTCGTCACGGTTGGCAATGGTGGGTATTTGAATTGCTTCGGAAAGATGTTTAATATATCTGTCAAGATCAACCTTTTCCACATCCAATTTTTGACCGTCCGAAACCGGCTTTGCCTTATAAGTGGTTGCGGCACGCACCATACTTACTGCCGCGCCCGTCACTGCTGCAACACCCAAACCTGTTGCAAAAACTTTTGATTTTTTCATATTTATCTCTCCTAATTAAAATTCAAATAATGAAATTTGGTCGCTGTCCGGCAAGTCACCGAAGGCTCCGCAAGCTTTCAGCAATGCTACCGTAGATTTACCTGCACCGGAACGCACCTCAAAATCCTCTACTGAAGAAAATTCCGTACCGCCGTCGTCTTTTGCACGTGCAAGTTGCTCTGCCGCATTTTCACCGACACCTGCAAGCGCTGAGAAAGGCATTCTGATTTTACCGTCCTCGGGCTCATAGGAGTTTGCAGTGGATTTATAAATATCTATGGGGAGAAATTCAATTCCGCGTATCATTGCTTCATAAACAATCATCATAATTGTTTCTTTATCTTTTTCGGCATTGGAGGCTTCCTTGCCCTTGCTCTTTATCATTTGAAGTAATGTTTTAACCGCTTCCTTACCTTTTGACATTGATTCCGCATCAACATCTCCTCCGCGCACCGTAAGGTAAGCACAATAATACTCCAAGGGTTTGTAAACTTTGAACCAGGCAAGACGGAGGGACGCAATAATATATGCCGCAGCGTGCGCTTTCGGAAACATATACTGAATCTTTTTACAGGAATCAATATACCATTCGGGAACATTGTGTTCTCTCATCAAGGCTTCCTGTTCGGGTTTCAACTGTTTGTTCTTCTTACGGACATCCTCCATTATATCGAACGCCTGTTTTGGCTCCAGTCCTTTATGAAGAAGGTAAACCATAATACTGTCACGGGTACCGATAACTTCGGAAATTGTACAAATTCCATCTTTTATTAAATCCTGTGCATTACCGAGCCAAACGGCAGTACCGTGAGAAAGCCCCGCAATCTGAATAAGGTCCGCAAAGGTCTGCGGCTTCGCTTCAAGTAACATTCCCTTTGTGAAATCAGTTCCCATTTCGGGAATGGAAAGAGTACCCGTGGGCCATCCCAATTCTTCCGCCGTAATACCCAAAGGCTCCGGAGAAGTGCAAAGTTCATACAGTTTTCTGTCACTAATATCAATGTCCATAACGTCAATGCCGGTTAAATCATAAAGGTGCTTGTAAATGGTGGGAACATCGTGTCCCAGTTCGTCAAGTTTTAAGAGAGTATCGTGCATTGAGTTAAAGTCAAAGTGGGTTGTAATAATATCTTTTGACGCATCATCGGCAGGTCTTTGAACGGGAGTAAAATCCTCAACCTCATAGGTATTCGGCACAACAACCATGCCGCCAGGATGCTGACCGGTAGTTCTCTTAACACCGGTACATCCCAATGTTAAACGGTCAATTTCCGCTTTTGTTACATTAAGACCGCGTTCTTCGATATATTTTTTAACAAAGCCGTAAGCGGTTTTTTCCGCAACACCTGAAATTGTACCCGCCTTAAAAACATAGGCTTTGCCGAAAAGTTCTTCCGTGTATCTGTGGGACTGACTTTGATATTCACCGGCAAAGTTAAGGTCGATATCGGGAGATTTATCTCCAAAGAAACCGAGGAAGGTTTCAAAGGGAATCTCGTGTCCGTCACGCACTAACGGAGTGCCGCATTCCGGACAATTTTTTGCGGGCAAATCAAAGCCCGAGCCAACCTCATTGTGCAAGAAGAATTCAGAATATTTACACTTTGGGCAACGATAATGGGGTTGTAAGGGGTTAACCTCGGAAATACCCGCCATTATTGCAACAAATGATGAGCCAACGGAACCTCTTGAGCCAACGTAATAACCGCATTCCTCCGAGTGCTTAACCAAGAGTCTTGCAATCATATAAAGACCGGCAAATCCGTTTTCAATAATGGATTTAAGCTCTTTTTCAAGTCTGTCGGCAACAACCTTTGGAACCGGGTCACCGTACCACTCTTTTGCTCTCTCCCAGCAATGCTTTGTCAAATCTTCTTCGGCACCGGGAATAACCGGGTTGAATGTACCGTCGGGAATGGGCAAAATTCCGGGCTCTATCATATCGGCAATATAATTCGTATTGGTAACAACAACCTCTTTTGCTGTTTCTTCGCCCAAATACGCAAAATCTTCAAGCATCTCGGTTGTAGTTTTAAGATAGAGCGGGGCTTGATTGTCCGCGTCCGAAAATCCCTGACCCGCTTGAAGAATCGCTCTGTATTTAGCATCATTCTTGTCAAGGAAATGAACATCACCGGTTGCAACCGTCTTTTTTCCCAACTCGTCACCGAGGCTGATAATCATTCGGTTAATGTTCTCAATATCGGCATAGGAATTGATTTTCTCGTGTTCGGCATCATTTTTCATTATCATAAATTCATTGTTACCCGTGGGTTGAATTTCAAGATAATCGTAAAATGAAGCAATCTGAAGAAGTTTATCGTGGCTTTCACCTGCTAAAACGGCACGGTACAATTCTCCCGCTTCACAGGCGCTGCCGATTATAAGACCCTCCCGCCTTTCTTCAATAAGACTTTTGGGCATTCTGGGTTTTCTGTGGAAATAATCAATATTGGAAGCGGAAACAAGTTTATACAGATTTTTCAACCCCACCTTGTTCTTTACCAAAAGAATGCAGTGATAATATTTGTCCGCTTTTATTTCTTCAACAGTTTTCTTGGAGCCGTCTTCATTGTAATCGTTTACAAGGTAACATTCACAACCGTAAATGATTTTAAAATCACTTCCCCTTGCAGTATTGCAAGCCTCAGGAAATGCCTGAACACAGCCGTGGTCTGTAATTGCAACAGCCTTGTGCCCCCAACTCATAGCCCTTTTCACAATGGATTTTGCGCTGCTCATTCCATCCATTGCAGACATATTGGTATGCAGATGCAACTCCACGCGTTTTTCTTCCGCCTCGTCAACGAATTCAAGTTTTGATACCGTGGCAACGCAGTTTGGACGAATTATATAATCCTTTTTATAATCATCATAAGCAAGTACACCGCGTACAAGAACAGTCACTCCGTCATTGATTTTTGAGTCCAGATACTCTAAATTCTCTTTTGTATCAAAGAATTTACAACCGAATGAACCTGTATTATCCGTAATATTAAAATCAATAATATAGCGTTTTCCGTCCTTGGTCTCACGTTTTTCGTACTTGAAAACGTCCCCCCAAACATTAACTTCACCGTCCTCAAATGTAACTTCAGACATTTTTTTCGGCTTTTTGTACTTGAAGTTACCGATGACAGTCTTTACCGTATTAAAATCAATAGGCACATCGTCAAAATTTTCATACTGTGTGGAAGGACGCAGGGTTTTATTTGATGTATCTATTTCCTGTTGTTTTCTTAAAAACTCTTTTTCATCGGAATCTTTACCCGTAAATACAACCTCAACTTCTCTGTTGAAATGAGATTTTATGTATCCCTTTAAAAATTCATCCGCACCGGCATTTACACATATATCTCTGCCGCTTTTTAAGAAATTAACGGTAAAAACATTATCCGAAAAGGAAGTTTCAATCTCATCAAAGAATCCGTTTGTTTGCGGTATATTTACCTTTACCACCTTTAGAAGCATGGGAAAACAGTTTTCCTCCAAAGCCTCAGGAGGTAAAATATATTCAAATTCAACTTTTTTGAAACGGAGAGCGGATTTTATCTCATTTGCAACGGCTTTAAGGCACATTATGTTTGAAAAAGCATCCACGTGCAAAAGAGCGCTCATAGTCATTTCTTCTTTATTTATTGCTAAATCGGTAAATGTTGTTTGCTTCAGCATATCACGGTATTTTTCCGTGTGTATGTATTCACCGAATATATCTAAAAAACTATACATCATATCTTATCAATTTCGTCAAGAAGTTCCTTGACAATATCTTTCTCATGAATTTTTCGTAATATTTCTCCTTTTTTAAAGAGAACGGCGCATCCGTCACCGCCTGCTATACCCACATCTGCCTCTTTTGCCTCACCGGGTCCGTTTACCACGCAACCCATAACGGCAATTTTAATGGGCTTTTTGATGTTTTTGACTGCCTCCTCCACTTCATTAGCAAGGGAAACAAGGTCAATTTTTGTTCTTCCGCACGTGGGACAGGAAACAATTTGCGGTGTTTCAACCCTTATATTCACAGCTTTCAAAATGTCCTTTGCGGCATATATTTCTTTAACAGGATCATCCGTAATGGAAACTCTTACGGTATCGCCTATACCTTTTAACAAAAGCGATCCGATACCTACGGAGGATTTAATCAGGGAACTTCTCTCGGTTCCGGCCTCCGTAACGCCCAAATGCAAGGGGTAATCACATCTTTCGGCAACAAGGGAATATGCTTGAACCATATTACCCACATGGGAGGATTTTATAGAAATAACAGTATCATAAAAACCGCAATCTTCAAGAAGTTTAACATGGCGGAAAGCGCTTTCAACCATGGCTTCCGGAGTAGCGCCTCCGAATTTTTCCAATAAATCCTTTTCAACAGAACCGGAATTTACACCGATTCTGATGGGAACTTTTTTGAGAGCGCAAGCATCGGCAACTGCGGCAACACGTTTCGGGGAACCGATATTACCGGGATTGATTCTTATTTTGTCAACCCCTGCTTCAAGGCTTTCAAGGGCAAGTCTGTAATCAAAATGTATATCTGCAACAAGAGGAATATTGCTTTGTTCCTTAAGTTTGCCCAAAACCTTAACCGCATCCATATCCGGCACAGCCATACGTACAATCTCGCATCCCGCGGCTTCAAGGGCTTTAATTTGATTTAAATTTCCCTCAAAATCGTTTGCAGGAGCATTGAGCATGGACTGAATTGCAACGGGGGCGTTACCTCCGATTTTTATGTTGCCTACACTAACTTGTCTTGAAACTCGTCTAATCATAAGAATTCACCTAAAACTGTTTTATAACATCATTGATTGAAATAACAACCATCAATAAAAGCAAAAGCACAAGTCCAACTGTATGAACAATGCCCTCTTTTTTTGCAGGTATGGGTTTTCTTCTGATAATCTCCAAGAAAATAAAGAACAATCTTCCGCCGTCAAGAGCGGGAATGGGAAGAAGATTAAACATACCCACATTGATTGTTATCATTGAAAGAAAGTTGAGCGCCGTAAGGATTTTATCGCTGAATTTTTCGGGCTCTGCCGTGGATTCGGCAATGGCGGAAATTGTACCAATGGGTCCGGAAACATCTTTCATTCCGTATTTACCGGTCACCATATCCACAAGGCTCAACCGTACCATCTGTACAATTGATGCCGAATCAAGAATCGAATTTTTGATAACATTCAACGGAGTCGGATTTTCACCCACAATATAGAAATCCTGTTCAATATAGCTTCTGCCCTCATAGGTAAACTGCTTAAATTCCACATCCTCTAACAGTACCTTTTTACCATCACGAACAACTGTTATATCAAGTTTGTTATCAACATCACGCACCATATTAAAAGCGATGCCTTGGGAGGAATAAACATTTGTATTGTTGATTTTAACAATAACATCTCCCGCCTGAAGTCCGCTTTTATCGCTTACGGAACCCTCCATAAAGCTATGAACCTGGCGAGTACCCACAAGGTCGCCGCAGGAAAGACAGATTCCCACAACTATAACACCTAAAATCAAGTTGAGCACAGCACCGGCTGCAACGATAATAAACCTTTGCCACGCGGGTTTATTATTAAAGGCTCGGGGATTATCACTATCCTCGTCCTCTCCCTCCATACTTACAAAACCGCCGATTGGGAAAAGACGCAATGCGTAGGTAGTTTCACCCTTTTTCTTTTGTAATAATTTGGGGCCCATACCCAAGGAAAACTCGTTAACCTTAACATCAAAAAGTTTTGCAAAGGAAAAATGTCCGAATTCATGTATGGCGATAATTATGCCGAAAAGAAAAATTGCAAGTAAGAAAGGCCAAACACTACTCCAGATTGCGCCGATATTAGAAGCTACTATGGAAAACACCTCACAGTTTAAAATATTAAATCATACTTTCGCTAATGCCCGAACTTTTTCACGCATCAAAGCATCGGTATCAAAAACATCCTCAAGAGTAAAATCCTGTTTTTTCAAAGCAAATCCGGAAGCAAGTTGAATTAACTCCGGAATTTGATTGAATTTAATTTTCCCTTGTCTGAAAAGGAGGTTTGCTTCCTCATTAGCACAGTTAACAGCCGCAGGAAAAAGTCCGCCTTTTCTGATTGCATCTTTGCAAATATTCATACATGGGAAGTTTTCATAATCGGGTTTATAAAAACTTAAATTACCCACATCCCACAAATCCAACTGCTTCTCGGGAGACGGCAAGCGTTCGGGATATGTTATGGCGAACTGAATGGGTAATCTCATATCGGGATGACCCAACTGAGCAATAACGGAATTGTCGTCATATTCAATCAAAGAATGAACAATGCTTTCCCTGTGGACCACGATATCAATCATATCGGGACTGACTTCAAAAAGCCAGACCGCCTCAATAAGTTCCAACCCTTTATTGAACATTGTAGCGCTATCCACGGTAATTTTTTGTCCCATGCTCCAACTCGGATGCTTTAAAGCATCTGCAAGAGTAACATTTTCCAGTTCTTCCTTTGTTTTTTGAAAAAAAGGGCCGCCGGAAGCCGTAAGAATTATCCGCTTCAATGCTTTGTTTGACGGAGCGCCCAAAAGGCATTGGAATATTGCGGAGTGTTCACTGTCAACGGGCAGGATGGAAACATTGTTCTTTTTGGCGGCTTCCGTCACAAGATGACCGCCTGCAACAAGGGTTTCCTTGTTAGCAAGGGCAATGGTTTTACCTGCATTTACCGCATCAAGGGTTGGCTTTAATCCTGCCATACCCACAACGGAATTGAGGGTTATTTCCCCGGATGCCTCTGCACCGCAAAAAGACACACCCTCCATACCGCTTAGAACGGTTACATCCAAGTCCCTAACCTTGATTTTAAGGTCATTTGCCGCTTTTTCATCCACCAAAGCCGCGTATTTGGGCTTGAATTCACGTATCTGTGCTTCCATGCCATCTACATCGGAAAATGCCGCAAGAGCCTCGATTTTATAACCGTGGGCCCTTGCTACATCCAATGTTTGAACACCTATTGATCCTGTTGAACCTAATAAATTGATAGTTTTCATAATAAATTAAAATGCATTGATGAAATATATTGCAGAATAAAGAACCGGCATTACAAACAGAGCGCTGTCAAAACGATCCATAATACCGCCGTGCCCGGGAAGAAGTTTGCCGAAATCTTTAATACCGAAATTACGTTTAATTGTGGATGCGGCAAGGTCTCCGAATATACTCACAACGGAAAGCACCACACTTAACAGCGCAACGGTTATGTAGGAAAGGATTGAATCAGCCTCAAAGAAGAATCTTTTAAAAACAAAAAGAAGAAGTTCATTGAGAATAATCGCACCTACAACACCGCCTATTGCACCTTCAACGGACTTTTTGGGGCTGATTTTGGGACAAAGTTTGTGTTTTCCAAACTTACTGCCTACAAAATATGCAAAAATATCCGTCATCCAGCTTGCAAAGAAAGCAAAAAGGATAAGATACACTCCGTCAACCTTTGTATAACCGTCAAAATGCTTATGGATATCACGGAACACAATCATTAAAGAAAACGAAAACGGTACACACACAGAAGAAAAAATCGCGGTCACCGCCTGTTCAAACTTTGTTGTTTCAAATTTCAAAAGCATAAAAATGAAAATTAAAACAACATAAACTCCGCCAAAAGCCGCAACGGGCATATTGATTTCAAAATGAACAATAAAGGGAATTGCAACCGAAAGAATCAGACTGAAAACCATAATCATTTTATTCTTCAATCCGACTGCTTTTTCAATTTCCCAAACTGCAATACCGCTAAGCAGTGCTATAAAAACCGGGAACACAACGGTATTCATTAAAAAAAGTGCACCGATAAATATTATTCCGGATAAAATTCCGGTTATTACTCTCTGTTTCACAAAATTCTCCCCAAACACTGAAAATTACACACCGCCGAATCGACGGTTACGTTTTTGATAGTCGAAAAGCATCTTATTAACATCTTCCTCGGTGAAATCCGGCCACAGTACATCCGAATACCAAAATTCCGAATAGGCGGACTGCCAGGTCATAAAATTTGATAGGCGGTATTCACCGCTGGGTCTTACAATAATATCGGGGTCGGGTTGACCCGCTGTATAAATATTGTCTCCAACAACACTCTCCGTAATTTCATCAACGGATAGTTCACCCGCCTTAACCTTTGCGGCAATTTCCTTCACCGCATGGGTAATTTCTGCCCTACCGCCGTAATTGAGGGCAATGTTAACAGTAACTTTATTATATTTTGCCGACTCTCGCTCAGCCTTATCAATCAGTTTCAGTAAATCTTTGGGAAGCCCCTCTCGTTCGCCGATAAACTTAAGTCGCATTTGGCGTATATCGTTTTCGGCAATACGCTCGTCACCCTCGTTAAGATACTCTTTAAAGAGTTTCATAAGAGCCATAACCTCTGACTTGGGTCTATTCCAATTTTCTGTTGAAAAAGCATAAAATGTCATATATTTTATGCCCACATCGGCACAGTACTCACCGATTTTGCGAAAGGTTTTTGCGCCCTCTCTGTGACCTTCACTGCGTTCAAGTCCGCGTTTTTTTGCCCATCTGCCGTTACCATCCATTATAAAGGCGATATGTTGGGGCAAAACATCAAATTTAGGAATATTATCGTACATAATCAGATTTCCATTATTTCCTTAGTTTTTGCATCAGCGATTTCGTCGATTTTCTTAACAAATTCGTCAGTAATTTTTTGAAGTTTTTCTTCACCGTACTTTTGATCATCCTCGGTGATTTCGGAATTCTTCTTCATTGTTTTGATTTTTTCAATGCAATCACGTCTGATTTGACGAACTGCAACCTTTGCTTCTTCGCCGAATTTTGAAACATCCTTTGAAAGTTGTTTTCTTCTCTCCTCTGTAAGGGCGGGGAAAACAAGACGGATTATTCTGCCGTCATTGGAGGGATTGATGCCTATATCGGATGCAAGAATTGCTTTTTCGATAAGACCTAATGCAGACATATCCCAGGGTTGAATGGCAAGAACACGTGCTTCGGGAACGGAAATTGCAGCCATCTGGTTAATGGGTGTGGGGCTTCCGTAATAGTCAACGGTAATTTTGTCAAGAATTGCGGCATTTGCTCTGCCGGCTCTGATTGAATTGTACTCATATTTAAGAGAGTTTACTGATTTTTCCATTTTTTCCTTTGCTAAATTAAATACTGATTCCATAAATCGTACCTCCGAAAATTTTTATAAGTTATTTTATGAGTTTGTAACAACGGTACCCGCATTCTCACCGCAAACCGCTTTAAGAATGTTGGAGGTGTCGTTAAGATTGAATACAAGAATGGGAATATTGTTTTCCTGACAGATGGCCGCTGCCGCGGTGTCCATTACTGCAAGATGTCTCTCAAGAAGCTCGTTATGAGTTATTTTGTCAAATTTAACCGCATCGCTGAACTTGTTGGGATCCTTATCATAAATACCGTCAACATTGGTTGCCTTAAGAAGAACGTCCGCATTTATCTGCGCCGCTCTCAATGCCGCACCGGAGTCGGTTGAAAAGAACGGATTTCCGGTTCCGCCTGCAAAAATAACTACTCTTCCCTTTTCAAGATGACTTACTGCTTTGTCCCTGTTAAATGTTTCGACAACACCGGCAATTTGAACGGCTGACTGAACACGGGCTTCAACACCCAAATCAAGAAAGCCCTGCTGGAGTGCAAGTGAATTCATAACAGTTGCAAGCATTCCGATGGAATCCGCCCTTGTTCTGTCCATTGCACCGCTTGAACGTCCGCGCCAGAAGTTGCCGCCGCCTACAACGATGCCCACCTGAACCCCTTTGTCCGTGACCTCCTTAATAGCGGTACAAACATCTTCAATAACACTAAAATCAAAGCCGTGACCTGCCGCACCGGCAAGAACCTCACCGCTTAATTTTAATAATAATCTGTTGTAAACAGGTTTCATAAAATAGCCCCTTTCACCGCAAAAGAGCGGTTTATTCCTAATTGTACCACTATATTTTACAACAAACCATAGCCGTTGTAAAGTGTTTAATTGCTCAAATTTAAAGCATATTTTTATTTATATTACATAAGTTGTATTTTAAATTACATTATATTGCATAAAATATAGAGGACCGCCACCGAAAAGGTGACAGTCCTGTAATTTATGAAACTCGTCTTTTGAGTCTTATATCGTCTGCTATCATTGCAATAAATTCGGAGTTTGTGGGCTTTCCCCTCTCGTTTTGAATGGTGTATCCGAAATAGGAATTGAGCACATCAACATCCCCTCTGTCCCATGCGGTTTCAATACCGTGGCGAATAGCCCTCTCAACTCTCGATGAGGTGCTTTTGAAATTCTTTGCAACCGTCGGGTAGAGAATCTTTGTAACAGAATTCAACATCTCGGGATTTTCCACGGTAAGTTTAATTGCCTCACGAACATATCTGTAACCCTTAATATGAGCGGGAACACCGATTTGGTGAAGAATTTCCGTAATTGTTACGGTTAAATCCTGCGGTTCTTCATAATGAGCTGTAACTCCCACATCTTTCCAACTGGTAAGCTGTACAATTCTTTGAGCAACCATTTGAGCGTCAATGGGTTTGAGAAAATAGTAATCCACGCCGTTGCGCAACATTTCTCTTTCAAAATTTGAATTGTCGATACCTGACATTACAATAATCAACGGCCTTTTGGACGGATCCTTCATATTTATTCTTGAAATAACGCCCGCCGCATCAATGTGTTGTAAAAACGCGTCCATAACAACCACATCGGGAGTTGTTTCCTCAATGATATTCAGAACCTCCGCTCCGTTCTTTGCACAAAGTTTAACTTCCATTCTGTTTGAACGAAGCGTAGCCGCAAGTTGTAGTGTCGAATCGTCTTTTTCATCGGTTAATAAAACTGTTATATTACCAACCATTTGAGCACCTCCTTAAGAATATTTAGATTATACCCCTGAAATCAACCCAAATCAAGAGGGTTCAACAAATATCGTTATTATTAACAAAATACCATTTATTTTTCTGAGAGAAAAATCCCCGAAAATTTTAATATTTGTCGAATTTTATCGAATTCTTTAGTTATTTTGTCATAATACCCAAATGTTAGCGGTGAAGTTTGTTACTATTTTATACTTTCTAAGTTATTTAGCATAGTTTCCGCGAAAATTCCAAAACCGCTTGTTGAATCATTGAGAAAGACGTGAGTGACAGCTCCTACAATTTTTCCGTTCTGTATTATGGGTGAACCCGACATTCCCTGGATGATGCCGCCGGTTTTTTCAATCAACTCTCTGTCCGTTATTTTTATAATAAGATTTTTGTTGTCGGTTGAATTATCATTTATCTTTTCAATTATAACAGAATACCTTTCGGTAATTCCGTTTTCCACGGTTGAAACAATTTCCGCCTCCCCCTCTTTTACTTCCGTTTTTTCAGCAATCTCATATAACTGTGCTCCTTCCGGCAACGAGTCAAAACAACCGTAAACCCCGAGATCTCCGTTACTGTAAATCACTCCGATTCTCTCACTGTCAAGATAACCGCACAGTTCGCCCGCTGACCCGTTTTGACCTTTGATAAATCCCGTTATCTGAGCATTAGTGCACTCTCCCTGAGATATTGGTAAAGCGGTCTTTGTATCTATATCACAAACCGCATGACCGAGGGAGGCAAAAGTGCCGTCCTGCATACAAAATGTTACAGTTCCGATACCGGCAGAACTATCCCTAATCCATATTCCCGCCTTGTATTTTTGCTCACTTACAGAAAATTCTGCACTAAATGTAACTTCAAAACTCTTTCCGTTACGTTCCACCTCAAAAACAATCGGTTCTTCTGCGTTTCTTTCAATAATTTCGGAAACTTCTGTATTGCTTTTAACAAGAACACCGTTAACCTTTTTTATGATGTCGCCAAGCCTCAGTCCCGCCTTTTCCGCCGTGTTAACGGGTCCTGTAGCGGTATCAACCGCTTCCGTTCCCACAATAACAACGCCGTCTGCATAAAGTTTAAGTCCTATCGGATAACCGCCCAAATATACCAAAGGGAGTTCTGAATTCTTATTTTTCGTTTGCGTCGTTTCTTCTGTATTATAAAATATGTTAAATAATCCGTCTTTGAATTCCGCAATTTTTCCACTCACGTTGCCCAACTTAACATCCGCAGTTGCAGAGTTTTTAAATATATCGGAAGAAAACACGGAAAACATCATAATTGCTGACAAAACAATGGAAAACATTGAAAGCATCAGCTTACTTTTTTTCATAAAAACACCTCGCTTCGCACAATTTAATTTGCGTAAAAACGAGGTTAATATAAATTAAAATTTTTAGAAAAAACAAAACAGTCCCGAAAAAGCCGAGACTGTTATAAATAGTATTTTTTGGAAAATTAAATGGAAATTTCGTTTGCTATTCTGTAAAGTTCAAGGTCAATTGTTTTCTTCATATTGAGTGCCTCAATAATATCGTAATCAACAATTTTGTCCTTGCAGGAAACGACTACTCTGTTGCCGATGTCGTTTTTCAGAAGTTGAACTGCATAGTTACCCATCTGGCTTGCAAGAACCCTGTCACGAACCGAAGGAGAACCGCCGCGCTGAACATGACCGAGAATTGTTGCACGGCTTTCAACGCCTGTCTTTTCCTGAATATATTTTGCAAGAGAATTTGCTTCGATACCCTTAACACCCTCGGCAACAATTATAACAAAATGCTGTTTGCCTGTTTTTTGTGTGCGTTTCATTCTCTCAATGATATAGGAATCAATATCATAATCAACCTCGGGAATGAGTATGCAAGTTGCACCGACCGCAAGGCCTGCATTAAGCGCAAGATAACCTGCATTTCTACCCATTACCTCAACAACGGAGCATCTGTCGTGGGACTCAGTTGTATCACGGATACGGTCAACCATTGCCATAACCGTATTAAGAGCAGTATCGTAACCGATTGTATAATCACAGGACGCAATATCATTGTCGATTGTACCGGGAATACCTATACAGGGAACACCCTTTAAAGTTAGAGCGCGTGCGCCCTTAAAAGTACCGTCGCCACCGATTGTAACAATACCCTCAAGTCCGAATTCACGGCAAACATCAACTGCTCTGTCCTGCACATCGGACTCTGCAAACTCAGGGCAACGTGCGGAATAAAGCATTGTACCGCCGCGATGAATAATATCGGAAACGGAACGCAGATTCATCTCATACATATCGCCTTCAATAAGACCTTTATAACCACGGCGAATACCCATAACCCTCATACCGCTTTCGCAAGCAGTTCTTACTACCGCACGAATGGCAGCGTTCATTCCGGGGGCGTCTCCGCCGCTTGTAAGTACACCGATTGTTTTCACTTCAAAGACCTCCATCACACATTTATGTTTTAAACTTAAAGGATTATATCACAGTTTATTGAATCTATCAATAGGAAAAAGGGAATTTCTGTTATTTTTGTTTTACAGCCGAAAAGAGTCGAACACAATATGGTTTATAAAGCGATATTTTCGCCCTATCTGCGTTAAAACCTCTCGTAATACTGACGTATGGCAAGCCGAAAAGCAGTCGAATGTGCCGAAAATTTATTTAATAGGCATATAGGGTTCGGCTCTTTTCGGCTATACCATTTGCCATTTATGCATAATTATGATATACTTGCAGAGGTGGTGTATATGAAACAAATATTTTTAAAAATATCAGCGTTGCTGCTCGTTCTTGTTTTCTTCTGTTCCTGCGGTAACACTAAAGTTTTGAAAACAAAGGAAATAACGAACAAACTTACGCAGACTGCGGTTGTTACGGAATCGGATATTAAAGCCAACGAGAATTACGTAAATTTCTTTAAAGAGTTTTCATCGGGCTTTACAATACCCGGACTTCTGGAGGGAATAATCCCCCAAGGCGTTTGCTATATTGAAAAATTAAGTTTATATGCCGTAAGCGGTTATTTCAAGGATGCCGAATTTCCATCCATGATAATGCTTGTTGATGCAAAGACCAATAAGTTTTCAAAGGCATTTTCTCTTCAGGATGTTGACGGAAACGATTACTACGGTCATGCCGGCGGACTTGCCGCGTCGGATGACTACATTTATCTTACGAGTGAAGAAACCTGCAACGTATTCTCTGTTGACGGTCTGAAATCTCTGAAAAACGGTGAAACCTTAAAATTTGAAAGTAATTTTAAGTTAAATACCGGCGGTGCTTTTGCATGTTTTAACGATGGCATTTTGTGGACCGGCGATTTCATAGAAAGCAGTGACTCCGCGAGAAAAAATGCCCGGAAAATTACAACACTTTCCAGCGGAGAAACCTTCTATGCCTACTGCGAGGGTTACATTTTAAACGAAGGCTTGCCAGATGTAAAAAAAATAAATTCCCAAACAAACGGTTATATTCCCGACTATATGTTAGCTATTCCCGAGCAGGTACAGGGTATGACATTCACCAATAGCGGCAAGATTGTTTTCTCCGCAAGTTACGGAAGAAGATCTGATTCAAAAATATACGTTTATGACGATGTTATGTTATCCGAAAGAGTCGGTACATACAAAATTGATGAAACACAAATAGACCTTATTGCTTGCAGTAACGATTTATTGAAACAAACAGTTACCGCACCCCCTATGGCAGAAGGAATAACCCGTGCAGAAAAAGGCATACTGCTCATATTTGAATCCGGTGCCTCAAAATACAGAAATCACCGCGGAAAATATCCCACGGACACTGCATTCAACGCTAATATTGAATGATTCCTACATAGTTAAACAGTTTATAAAAACTCCTCCGTGTACTTAAGTGCAAAAACGCACCTATTTACACGGAGGAATTCTTTTTGCCTACCAATTCTGCTCAAATACCGCATCGGCTTTTTCGCCGGAAATATCGTTATAAAATTCAATTTTAAGATAATTTTTATCATTGTTCAGAGCAAAAGCCACACTTGCTGTAAATGTACCCGATGTTCCTACTTCTCCCGTCTCAAAAAGGTTGTTTTGCGGGTACTGTTCAAGTTTCTTTCCGTCAGCATCGTATGCCTTGAAATGAGCATTGCTGATTGCCAATCCGTGAGCGATATCGTCATTTGTGTATTCATAAACAACTACGACAACTCTTTCTGCCTCGGGCGCATCCGATTCCTTGGGATCCGGCTCCGCGTCAAACACAGTTGTGATTTTCAAGGAATAACTTCCTTCCTGTGCTATCAAGGTGGCTTCATCAGTTACCGCAATATCCGGAGTTTCCGTTTTTCTATCAATATCCGTAAATTTTGCCGTAACAAGCGTAAACACAAGAGAAATCAAAACAACACATAAAGCTATTCCTCCGTATTTTTTATCCACAAGACCACCTCATATCTTTATAAATTTTTTGATTTTAAATGAATAAATGTACATTTCCTTTACCGAACATCCCGTACATTGAGAAAGTGCGGAACCGTAAATTTCAAGTTGATTTTTGTAAGTTGAAATATAATGGCTTTCATCCGACACGTTATCGGTTTTATAATCAATCAGTACATAGCCGTCATCTTCCTTGAAAGCACAGTCCAACTTACCTTGAACAACGATTTGCTCTTTATTTGCACTTTCCGGCAAATCCCCGTAGAGTTCCTCTGCATTTTTCAAAATGGAAAATTCATACTCTTTGAGAACTTCCTCCGACGCCAAAAGACGTATGCCGATGTCGCTGTTAAAGAAGCATTTGACCGATCCGCTATCAAGTACCGCCAACTCTTTATCCGCTAATAATCCCTTTTCCAAAAGTCTGGATTTTTCTTTTTCTACATCTTCAAATGCAAGTTTAAAATCACAGAGTTCAAGAAATTTGTGGACTGCTGTACCTCTGTCCGCACCGCTGAAACTTTCATTGAGGAAACTCGGCTTTGCCGTGCCGAAATACTCCCTTTTCTTCTTTGGTGATTCCGTTGACGACGCAGTTCTTTTGGCAAGAATACCCGAATAATCAAAGGGGTAAACGTATTCAATATTATTCTTAATTCTTTCGAGCAATTCTTCATTTGCAGATACTTTCCCTTGAGGTTCTGTTTCTATGCTGAATGTAGCATCATCCGATTCAATATACGTGCAATCAAAACTAAAATCGGCTTCTTCTTTAAAACTCTCTTGCGGAATACCGCATATTTTTCTGATTACTTCACCGTCACGGTGGTTTGAAAGACTGCTGAGAATCCACTCAGCCATACTTCCCGCCCTGTAAACGGCAAAGGGATGTAATTTTTCTCCGTTTTCGCAAGAAAGAATGTGGTTAAGCTTCACTCTGTTTTTCAAAGATTCCTCCGAAACATTGAAGAAAAAAGTTAAATGCTCCTTTGCTCTTGTCATTGCAACATAGAGAACTCTCAGTTCTTCGGAGAGCATACTGAAAAGCACTGATTTTTCCGTTGCCGCCGAGGAAAGCGTGTGATAGCGTGAAAACATTTCGTCATTGCGAATCCGCATTCCCAGACCTGTTTTTCTTGAAAAAGTCAACTGCTTATAAGCATCCTGTCTGTTAAAATCCTTTGAACAGTCAGCAATCAAAACATAGGGAAATTCGAGACCCTTGCTTTTGTGAATGGACATAATCTTAACGCTGTTACCGTCCACAAAATTGTTATCAACGCTTTTCAAACCGCCTTTTTCGGCGGCAAGGTCAATATAACGGACAAAGTCGTTAAGACCCTTTCTTCCGCTCTCCGTAAAATCTTTGGAGAGTTTTACAAAGCCCCTGATATTAGAATTTCTTTGAACGCCTTCCCCTGCCGCATAGTATATATCCGATACTGCTAAATCACTTATTACAAATTCCACAAATTCATCAATGGGTAATGCTACGGAAATATTGCGGTAAAGTTTGAGTTTGTCAAGAAAAATTTTTGCCTTGTTATTGGTTTGAGCATATTTTACAAGGCAGACATAGAAATCAGATTTTCTATCCGACATTCTGATTTCCGAGAGTTCATCCGGAGTAAATCCGAAAACGGCAGAACTCAGGGTGGCTATAAGAGGAATGTCCATCAAAGGATTGTTTATTACCTTTATCAAAGAAGTTAAAAACATTATCTCCTTTGACTCCGACGCCCCGTTTTCCACCGATACGGTAACGGGTATTGAAAGTTTTTTCAATTCTTCTGCATATTTTGATGCTTTTCCTTTTGCACTTCTCAGGAGAATACAAAAGTCACCCCAGCACACCTTACGCTGACCCTTTGAGTCGGAAACCGTAACACCGGAATCAACAACCGACTTAATATATTCTGCAACCTTTTTCGCTTCCGTAGGAGCGTTTTCGTCTTTTTTATCGGCATTTACACAAATAAGTTCCGTATCCGGTGTATGATGTTCGGGAAATTTTGCACTATAGTTCAGAAATTCTTTTTCCCCGTACTCCATCTCCCCAATTTCACGGGACATTATGCCCGAAAATATTGAGTTAACCGCCTTGGTAATTCCTTCGCGGCTTCGGAAATTGTTTTCAAGTGTAATCTGCGAGGGTTTTTCCTGTCCGTCATACTCTGCAAGTGTATTTTTTAAATTCATAAACAAATCAGGACTTGCAAGACGGAAGCCGTAAATACTTTGTTTTACATCACCGACGGTATAAATATTGGTTTTATTCCTTGAAATAATCTCAAATATAATATTCTGGGCATTGTTTGTGTCCTGATACTCATCAATGAGTATTTCCTTATATTTTAAGGTCAACTCCTCGGCAAGAGGAGTTTTCTTTTTTTCGTTATCGGAGAAATCCACCAACAAATCAATCGCTTTGTGAAGAATATCGTCAAAACCGTAGGCATTTTTCTCGAATTTTGCTTCATCAAGAACCCTTGAAAGTCTTTTTACCGCCGAACACAACTTATTAACAATGGGATACAAAATCTCGCAATCCGCCGTATTTTCCCTGACTGTCGGTAAAGTTCGCTTTTCTATACCCGCAAGTGTCGTTTCAAATTCTTTGAATACTCTATCGGTTATGCTCTGCAAATCCTTATCGACATTTTTGTTTCGTGATGCCGGTTTAACGGTAATTCCGTCACGAAGAAAACTGACAAGAGCATCCCAACTGCGGTTGTCCGAAAGTTCTTTCAGCAGTTTTAAATTCTCTGCCGTACCTGAAAAACGCCGTATATAATTGGCGTCAAAGTTTCCGGAATCCTCAAGAAGCTCAGCACATCTGTCCATTCTCGATGCAAAGTAGTCAGAAAACATCGAAAGATATTGACACAAAACTTCTGTCCAACCGGTATCGTCAAGGGAATTATGGGGAGAAAACTTCTCTGCTATTTCGTTTAGCCACCCAAACGGTGACGGATAGGAACGGGAATACTTATACAGAGTTTCGATTACATCTTCAAGACGTACATCTCCCCGTTCATCCAAAAACATTTGAGTCAGGGCGATAAATGCATCGTCACCCTCCTCGTAAAGTTCATCAACCACCTGCTTCACCGCATATTTCATCAATTCCTTTTCGTCTTTTTCGTCAAGAATTCTGAAATCAGCGCCAACATTGGCAAGGTGAAAATTCTCTCTGACTATTTTGGCACAAAAAGAGTCAATGGTGCAAATATCAGCCGTAGGCAAAAGAGTCATTTGGCGGCGAAGATAATCGGCATTTCCCTTATTGCTTTCAATTTCCTCTGAAATCGCCTTATATATTCTGTCGCGCATTTCTGCGGCGGCGGCACGTGTAAAAGTAACAACAAGTATTTCCGACACGGAGCAAGGATTTTCCGTATCGCATAGTATTCTTTTGACGCGTTCCGTAAGAACTGAGGTTTTACCTGAACCTGCGGCGGCAGAAACGAGTATTTGCATATTTCGTGCCTCAATCGCCTTTATCTGATTGGGAGTCCATTCCCTGCTCAATTTCTTCACCGTCCAATCTTTCCAATGCTTTTAAATGGCTAAGCTTTGTAATTTTTTTAAAATCAGTACCTTTTTCACGGGAGCAAACAGGCTTGTACGAGCAATACTCGCACATTTTTCCGTCCTGCTTTCCGTCTTCACCTGCGGGAACTGCAGCAACTTCGCCGTTATGAAGGGCATTTCCCATGGAAATTATTTTTTCATCTATTAACTTTGATAGGTTTTTAAACTGTGGCAAAGTGTAATAATTTCCTTTCGTAGAGCCGTCCTTTTTATAGGATACGGGGAAATAATCGGGGTAGATATCCACACCCATACCGTTGAGAACAACGGGACTGTCAAGGACCATACCTGAAAGTTTGCCGCTGATACGTTTCTGCTTTTCAATACTTTCAGCCGTTGGAGAGCGTTGCTCAAGATAGTCTTTAAATCCTATACGGGACGGAAGATACAGAACCCCCGACGGCACAATATCTCCGAAATAAGACTTGCCGTTTTTCTCCAATGCCATAAGATAAAGAACCATTTGAATATTCAGACCGTCAAAAAGTTCCGAAAGTTTAAATTCCTTTTGACCTGTTTTATAGTCTATAATGCGTATATATTTTATTCCGTCTTTTTCCAACAAATCAACTCGGTCAATGGAGCCGGTAACCTTAACCTTCCCTTCTTCCAAGGGCAACTCATAGGCAGGAATACACTCTCCTCCGATTTTCAACTCAAAATCGCAGGGATTGAAACTTCCCACACCGAATTCCATCTTCAAACGTCGGATTACCGCCATTGAAACGTCTACTAAGCGATTGAAAAGTTTCATAAATCTTTCGTTCTTTTCTTCAACACCGCCCATTTTTTCTTCAAGGTACTTCTTTAAAACCGACGAAACGGTTTCCGACAGTTCCTCATCCGATGCATCAACAAATTGTGCACGCGGATATTTTTTTAGAATTTTCTCCATAACAAGATGTATTATTGTACCGCTTTGAGCGGGATCAAGACCGGCTTCTTCCAAAGGCTCTGCGCCGAGACCGTACCGCATAAAATAAGCAAAAGAACAATTATAAAAGCTTTCAATCTTGCTTGCGGAAATGTATATATCATCACCGAAAAGCCGTTTTGAAATACTACTGTCTTCAAAATTGAACGGCTTATTTCCGCTTAAAATATCAAGGGCTTTAATCTTACCCGAATACTCCCCTTTATCTGCAAAAAATTCATCAAGGGTTGATTTTATTTCATTGTTATAAAGATAATTTTTCGCATATACGGAAAATGCCGAATCTTCATTTTCAATATAATAATCAACGGGCAATTCGCTTGTTGTTAAAGCCTTGAAATCCGTAAAAGAATCTTCAATACAGTCAATAATTTCCGATTTAAATGCCGTACCCCCATCATTACCCGTGCATTTGTATGTGAGATAAAGTTTCTCCGATGCGGCAGTAACGGCACAATAGGCAATAAACCGTTCCTCATCCACTGTATCTTCAAAAGGCGGCCGCACTTCTATGCCCAGGTCTGTCAAAACGGCTCTGTCTGCATTGGTTAAGACGCCGCTACCCACATTTACCAGGGGGAATTCATCCTTATTAACACCCACAAGGAATACAACCTTCGCCTTTTCAAGCCGGATTCTGTCCGCGCACCCCACGGTAACCTCGTCAAGTCCCTGGGGAATTTCTCCCATGTCCCCGGATTCAACAAGAATCATAAAGAGTTCGTACCACCGTTTCAGAGAATAAAACTTATTCTCCGTAACAATGGCAACAGTATCAAGAATATTCATGAGATAATTCCATGAATACTCCTGATTATTGGCTTCCGCGGAAAAGCCCTGTTCATCAAGGGCAAGGGTAAATTTATATAAATTGTCCTTAATATGTGTATCGGTTATAAACTCATACAATGCCTTTGCAACGGTCTTACCGTCGCAATCTTTGCATTTTTTCTTAAATGAAAGAATCGGCAACACCGCTTTTTTCCGTATTTGATTAAGTTCTTCAAGTTCTTTTTCGGCTTTTTCGTCAAATGCGCTTCCAAAGCCGTCAGGATGCATTGTAAAATCCTTTTCCCAACCCTTTGCACCGATATTCCAAATTAACGCATATTTTTCGAGTCGTGAAATATCAGTCAGCGACAAATTCGTAAGACCCGTTTTCAAATAACACATTAAATTCTGTGTGGACAGTCCCTCTGCCGCGCACTCTAAGGCGGAGCAAATGCTGACAAAAAGATTTTCCTTTACAAGAGGATGTCTGCTGTCATCGAAAACGGGGACGGACAAACGCTTCAAAGCATCAATAACACTTGATTTATAAGTGCCGTTTGTACGCTCAATGACCGCAATATCCCGGCATCTGTACTGTCTCGACCGTAAAAGTTTCCTTACTGTATTTGCAACGAATAATGCCTCGTCTTCACTATCAGAGCATTTTGCAACAACAATATCTCCGTTACAACCCTTTTTCTCTTTTTTATCCGTGGAAAAAAGTGACTTTTCCAACACGGAAATGTCGGGTGAAAATGCGTTTACCGACTGAATGCAGATTACGGAGTCCACCGCTGTGTTGGTTTTTGAAGCAATGGTTCTGAGTTTGCTTTCAAGTTCTCTCATATAATAAAGAGCCGAAAACTTTCTTGTTTCATCGTCAACACAGAGAGTAATATATACATCATCGCTTTGGGAAACGGCAACTGTCAGGCATTCAAGTTCCTGCTTTGAAAAGTTTCTGAATCCGTCTAGAAACAATGTTCTGTTTTTAAAATAACCGTTTTCTGTTGCAAGACTTGTAAATACGGTTAACGCATCCGTATCATTAAAATAACTTTGGGTCAAAAGTGCTTCATAAGTATTTCTGATTAAGTCCAACTCGGTCATTTTCTTTTTTAAAAGGTCATTGGTTGAATTACCGAGTTTTTCAGTTAAAGTGTCGCTGTCTATACAACAATATTTTAACTCTTTGCAAAACTCCACCAATGGATTTAAGGCGGCGGAATTGTTCCTCACATTAGCGAAAACATCAAGACGTCCCTCCAACTGCAAGAGGGCCTCGCTCATTATTGCCGCTTTAACACCGTTATCAGCGGTTTGAAGTTTAGCCTTTCCCTCTTTTTTTAATTGGGAAAAAGCCATTCTCGGAAAACTGAATATATCTATATTCTTCAAATTTTTCGGACCTGAAATTTTAAGCATCGCTCTTTCTGTTTCAAAAGAGAACTGTTCGGGAACAAGAAGCAATGGCTTTCCGCGCCCCTCTTTAGCCATTTGAGAAATGATATCGCGCATTTTTTCGGTCTTACCGCTTCCCGCTCTTCCTTTTATAAGATGTAACATAAAGTCACCTCCGAACCTAAGTGAACTTATAATACCATACTTTTGTTTTTTTGCCAATAGCCGTAAAACCCAAAGGGTCATAATTGGTATTTAGAAACTTTTTTCTTTCAAAAACTAAAAATTACAATAGTTACAATTTTATTACAAACGATAATTTTTTATTGACTTTCGATAAATCCGAGGTTATATTGGCGGCAAGGAGTTGATATAAATGAAACATTCCGAAAAATCTTTAAAACTGACTTTAACTATTGTAATATTACTTTCTGCGCTTTTCGCTTTCTTTCTGTTTACAGCGCCGATTATTTTCCCTTGGTACTGCGAATTGGCTCACAAGGGAGAAACTGCTACCAAAGCCCTGATCGGCGTTTTCTACGGTTGCTCCCCATCTGCCGCAATAACGCTCATTTATGTTTTCAAATTTCTGAAAAACCTTGAAAAAGGCGAAGTTTTCACCGCCAAGTCCGTTAAATATTTGAGAATCCTGTCATACACCTGTTTATCCGCCGTTCCACTGTCACTGCCTTTGTGCTTTTATTTTATCGGGGCATTCCCCATTCCCGTGGCGGCAGGGTTTATGTGGCTTATTCTGCGAATAATCAAAAATGCATTTGAATACGGTAGCGAAATAAAAAATGAAAATGATTTGACGGTGTGAAAAATGGGAATTATTGTAAATCTTGATGTAATGTTAGCGAAAAGAAAAATGTCCTCGGGTGAACTGGCAAATAAAATCGGCTTAACCCAGGCAAATCTCTCCATATTAAAAACAAGCAAGGCAAAGGCGGTTCGGTTTTCAACCCTTTCGGCTATTTGTCGCGAGTTGGATTGCCAACCCGGTGATATTCTTGAATACATTGAAGATGACAAGGAGGAATCATAATGTTAAAAAAGACTTATCCTATTAAAAGAAGTGACCTTACGGCACTTTTATTTACGGTTGTTTTTATTTTCACAACCGCAAGGTTGATATTATTCGGCGGATTCAATTTAGGTTTTTCCATTGGTATTTGTTCGGTAATAGTTACAAGCACAATTTATCTTTTCACAAAAGATTGCACGGACAAAATTTTCTGCTTTTTACTGTTTTCGGGAGCATTGGTGCTTTCCGCAAGTTTCTCTGTTACAAACGATTTTCTTATTAAGTTTTTGACTTTTGTGTATATAGTATTTATATGCGCAACCCTATTTGTTACCCTTTCCGGTAACACAAGCGCCCGTGGCGGAACTTACTCATTTATTTTTGATACAGTAAATAAAACCTTTGACGCAGTATTGGATAACCTGATGCTTCCGATGAGAAGTGCGAAAGAATCTTCTAAAGAAAGTAAATCGAAAAATATTTTATATCTGTTAGTGGGTGTCGGGATCTCTATTCCCGTAATTTGTGTTGTTCTTCCTCTCTTAGCAACCTCCGACATTGCTTTCGGTATCTTAATTTCAAAGATTTTCAGCAATCTTTTTGCATTTATATGCGCCATTGTTCTAACAGTAATCGTAACTCCTTTTGCCTACGCATTTCTTTTTTCCATGAAGAAAAAAGATTTAAAAGATATGAGCGCACCCACAATCCCCGATAAAACCCCGACAGTTGTTATTAACACAATTTTAAGTACGCTTACTGTTGTTTACATTGTTTATCTTTTCTCCCAACTTGCGTACATTTCAAAAGCCTTTGCCTTTTTATTGCCCGACGGTTACAGCGCCGCAGAATTTGCAAGAAGCGGATTTTTCCAAATGGCAGTTATTGCCTTTATAAACTTTGCTATTCTGTTTTTATGCTCGGCACTTGTTAAGAAAAACGAAAACAAAAAACTTCCCGCTTTCACGAAAAGCCTGCTTATTTTTCTCTGTGTTTTTACTGTTTTTTATATTTCAACCGCTTTTATTAAAATGATGAAATATATATCACTTTACGGACTTACAAGATTAAGAGTTCTGACCAGTATTTTTATGATTATGTTAGGAGTTATTTTTATAATAATACTGTTAAGGCTTATTTTCACAAAACTCAAATATATAAAAGCAATAATTCTCGTTTGTACTCTTACAATGATATCTGTTAGCGTAACGGATATCAACACCCTTATAGCGAACTATAACTACAATCAATACAAGCAAGGCAACATTGAAATTGATGTAGAACAATTAAATTCCTTGGGTGTGAGCGCTCTCCCCGTACTCGTTAAACTTTCCGAGGAAAAGGAAGAAAAAGTCCGGTACGATGCTATTGACGCCATCGTATATACTGCCTATGATATTTACGCTTGCGGAATTGAAAACCTCGACGAGTGTACCGAAGAAAATATTACAAAAACGAATATTTTTGAAAAGAACTATGCTTGGATTCAAGGTGAAAAAGCCCTGAATGAGTTTACAGAAAAAAATCCGGATTTCGATTACGAAGAGTTTTATAATATTTATTACGAAAAATACGCTGAATATGACGAATACACGGTTTGGTAAATAAAAATGTAAAATTTGGAATTTGATATCGGAATATCTTAAACATATTTGCACAAACTAACCTCGAAGCAAATAAACGGCGATTTGCCGAAAGGGGTTTTAAATATGTTGGACAGAATTGCTTTAATTCTTGTTACCATTGGTGCACTTAACTGGGGAAGCATCGGTCTTTTCAAATTTGATGTTGTAGCATGGCTTTTCGGCGGTCAGGCGGCAGTTTTATCAAGAATTGTTTATGTCCTTGTTGCTCTTGCGGGTATTTGGTGCATTTCTCTTCTCTTTAGAGAAAACGAGATGCTTGATTCAACTAACGATATGGTAAATGACAAGACTGAATAAGAAAAATATTCTCAAAGCCGACAAAAAACCGAGGTTTACAAATAAGTAAGCCTCGGTTTTTACAATATCTAATATTATTTTGTGCCGAATATACGGTCGCCTGCATCGCCTAAGCCGGGAACGATATAGCCGTGGTCATTAAGTTTTTCGTCAAGGGAAGCAACGATTATATCAACATCGGGATGAGCTTCGGAAAGGGCTTTAAGTCCCTCGGGTGCCGCAATAATTCCCAAGAATTTAATGTGCTTGGGACCGCGTTTCTTTATCTGTGAAATAGCGTCAATGGCTGATCCGCCTGTCGCAAGCATTGGGTCAACAACAAAAACTTCTCTCTGCTCAATATCTGCGGGCAATTTACAGTAATACTCAACGGGCTGAAGCGTGTTGGGGTCACGGTACAAACCGATGTGTCCTACCTTTGCGGACGGAAGAAGTGCAAGCATACCGTCAACCATACCGAGACCGGCTCTCAAAATCGGAACAACTGCAACCTTTTTTCCGGAAAGTACCTTTGCCTTTGTAACACAAATAGGCGTTTCAACATCAACTTCTTCAAGAGGCAAATCCCTTGTTGCATCGTAGCAAATAAGGGTCGCAATTTCAGAAATAAGTGCTCTGAATTCTTTTGAGGGAGTGTTTACATCTCTGAGAATTGAGAGTTTATGCTGAATAAGCGGGTGGTCCATAATAATAATCTTTCCCATAATTAACATCCTTTCGGTTTTTATGCAATTATTTTATACCAAAGTTTTAAGAATTGCAATAGCGTCGGCAATATCATTTGAAAAATCTTCTGTTCTCGCTTCAACGGAACAGGTATCACAACCTGCTTTTTTGAGAGAGGCAAAGAAATTCTTATACATTGCCAATATTTCCTCACTATCCTTTGCAGAGGGGTAAGTTCTGTTAACAGGCTCCGCTATATGTGAATGGAAAATTTCGCCTTTGAAGTCTCCGATTCCGTCCACGCTGTCGCTGTTTCCGTAAACATGATAAAGGTCTGCAAGTCCCCCCACACTTTTGTTACCGCTCATTCGGGCTATTTCAACACCGTCCGCAACGGTGTGAATCATTGTGGATTCACAAAAACGCAAAGGCTCCATTGCTATAACACATCCCGCCTTCTCCGCTTTGGGTGCGGCATACTCGCTCAAAAAGAACGCTACCTGCTCCTTCGCCTTTTCCAAAGAATAACCGTTGGGAAAACTCCTGGCACCGCCGGAGCCGAAAACAACCTTTTTAAGCCCCATTATTTTTGCTCTCTCAAAGCCTTTGTCAAGATATTCACTTAATGCAACATAGTCAACGGTATCCCCTACCACTTTCATTTCACCGGGAATAAAGCCGTTGGCTGCGATACATTTCAGTGAATTCTTTTCAAGATTTTCAAGGCAAGATTTGAATTTTTCATCATCAAATCTCACAAGATTACCGAAACCGCATTCCCAATAGTCAACACCTACCGAAGCGGCGGCTTTCATACCTTCAAAGTCATCAAGACCTCTGCAAACACCGATTTTCATACATTCACCTGCTTTAAAGCGTTATTTATCATTTCCAGAGCATTATCAAGCTGGGTTTGTGTAATTTCTCCCCCACCGGTAATTCTGGCAATTTCCTTTTTTCTTCCCTCTAAGTCCAAAAGTGTTACACCCGTATAGGTTTTACCTTCACGCACCGATTTCTCTATGAGGTAATGGCTGTCAGCATAGGACATAAGTTGTGCCAAATGAGTGACGCAAATTACTTGTTTCCCCTCCGAAACGGCTTTAAGTTTGGATGCAACTTTAAGCGCCGCTCTACCGCTGACACCCGAATCAATTTCATCGAAAATCATTGTGGGAATTTTATCTTTATCTGCCAAAACCGTCTTTAGTGCAAGCATAATTCTCGAAAGTTCACCGCCGCTTGCAATCTTCGCTATGGGTTTCGGAATTTCACCCACATTGGCAGAAATCAAGAATTCCACACTGTCAATACCGTTTTCACATAAATCTGTCTCTTTGAAATCCACAAGGAATTCAACATAGGGCATATCAAGGAAGCGCAACTCATCACACACCTTTTGACTGAATATTCCCGCTTCCTTTTTTCTTTTTTCCGAAAGTTTTTTCGCTAAACCGTCAGCTTCTTCAAGTTTCTTTGAAAACTGAACTTTCAGTTTATCCAGCACATCATCCGAAAGTGAAATTTCGCTTAACTCTTTTTTGGCGTTTTCGAGAAATGCCAACATTTCTTCTTCCGTTTCCCCGTATTTTTTACTTAATTTGTAAAGTAAATTGATACGGTTTTCGATTTCTTCAAGTTCTGCATAAGAAAATCCGTCCCCGGAAATGCTGTCCCGTATTGAGTCCGCAATATCGGACAACTCATAATACAAGTCCCCTAACTTTTCCGAAAGTTTTTCTGCATCCGCAGAGAATTTTACAATGGAAGAAAGTTCTCTGAATGCTCCGGAAACCATTTCCACCGCACCTTTGTAGGAGTCACCGCCCGAAAGTGCATCATGAGCAACCGACAGACTTTCCTGAATTCTTTCAAAATTTTGAAGTTCCGTTCTTCTGTTTTTCAGTTCATCCCACTCACCCGGGTTAATTTCGGCTTTTTCAAGTTCATCAATTTGATAGGAAAGAATATCAATTTTTCTTGCCTTTTCCTCCTTGTTGCCTGAAAGCCGCTTTATCTGTGCTTTCAAATCCAACAGTTCGTTATACACCGCTCTGTATTCTGCGGAAAGAGCGGCGATATCCGACAAGGAATCAATGTAGGTGATATGGGTTTCATTATTCAAAAGTTCTCTGTTGTCCTGCTGACCGTGTATGGAAATAAGTTCCGCACCGATTTCTCTCAATGCCGTAACATTTGTCAAAGCATTGTTTACTCTGCAAATATTTTTATCAGGGCTTATAACTCTTGATACCAATAATGTCTTATCGGGATTTAAAGGCAGAGAAAGTTCTCTTAATTTATCCTCAACATTATTGCCGACTGACGAAAATAACGCAGTGACTTCCGCTTCCGAAGCCCCCGTTCTGATAAGTTCACGGGAGGTTCTGAAACCAAGCACTGCGTTAATTGAATCCAATATTATAGATTTGCCTGCTCCCGTTTCACCGCTCATCACATTAAAACCCCTTGAAAATTCGATCTCGGAGCTTTCTATTATTGCTATGTTCTCGATTTTTAAAACGGATAGCATAAAATTTACCTGCCAATCATTCTGTTAAGAGCTTCCGCAACACCGCGGGCTTCGTCGGAAGTACGACAAAGCATGAATATAGTATCGTCACCCGCTATTGTTCCAACAACCTCATGAACGTTCATTGAGTCGATTGTGGCACATGCGGCGCCCGCAAGTCCGGGGGAACATTTAATAACACATATATTTCCCGCATAATCAACCTTAGTCATTGCGCTTTGGAAAAGAGCGTCAAACATTCCCGAATAACCAGCATCATTTGAACGTTCAACTGTATATTTATACACGCCGTTGGAACCAAGTGTTTTCAAAAGGCGCAATTCTTTTACATCCCTTGAAACAGTGGCCTGTGTAACATCAAAGCCCTTATCACGCAAAAGTGAAAGCAGTTCTTCCTGGGTGCCGATATCATACTGAGATATTAAATCAAGTATAAGTTTATGTCTTCTTTTTTTCATTATTTCCACCCTAACCCGATATTTTTTTATTTAAAACATCTATGAATGTATCAGATTTTACCTTAACAAACAACGCGCATTTTTCAGACCGTTTTACGCTTACGACTGAACCCTCGGGAATAGCCACAGCGGACTGTCCGTCACAGGAGAGTATTGCTTCGCCGCTATTGTCGTGAGTTATTTCAAGAGCGGAATTACCGCCCAAAACAACCGAACGGGAAAAAACACTGTGGGGACAGACGGCAGTTAACAAAATACTTTCAACACAGGGGTCGATTACGGGACCGCCTGCGGAAAGTGAGTAAGCCGTTGAGCCCGTGGGCGTTGATACAATTGCGCCGTCCGCCGTGTAGTGAATGAGCGGGGCACCGTTACAGGAAACCGACAATTCCATTATTCTTATAGCGCCGCTTCTTGACACAACTGCATCATTTATGCAATTTGAATGATATATTATTCTGCCGCTTTTGTCAAGGATTGAGGCTTCAAGGGTCATTCTTTTTTCCGTTACAAATTTTCCGTCAATAACATTTGAAAGAAGATGCAATTCATCACTTTCAAGACAAGCGAGATATGCAAGTTTGCCTGCATTGATACAGAGTAAAGGTTTGTCATATTCCATTGCGATTTTTGCCGCATTTATAAATGAGCCGTCGCCGCCTACGGAAATAACTATATCACACTGCGAAATTAACTCCTCACGAGTCCCAAAAACCGCATTGCCGCTGTTTTTAAAGTCCGGTGCCAAGGACGAATCCAAAAACGCAATACAATCAAGACTTTCTATTTCTTCGAGAAGTGCCGTTGTAACCGAAAAGGCATTCTCTCTTGTCATATTGGGAATTATAAAAAATTTCATAATATCACCTTATTTATCTAACACTTGGTGGGAACGTTCAACAAGTTCCCCTGCTGCGGAAATAACGGAGTCCGAATTCTGCGGTTCAAGGCATTTTCTTATATACATAAGATACTCAATATTGCCTTCGGGACCTTTTACCGGCGAATGTTCAAGCCCCAAAACCTCAAAATTTTGCGTATTTGCAAACTCTGAAATTGTTTTGATAACATTTTCATGGACGGACGGGTCGCGTACCACACCTTTTTTCCCGACATTCTCCCGCCCCGCCTCAAACTGCGGTTTTATGAGACAAACTGCTTCACCGTTTTCTTTTAAAAGGTTATACATTACAGGCAAAATCAGTTTTAATGAGATAAAAGAAACGTCCACGGATGCAAAATCAATTTCTTCGGGAATTTGCTCGTGTGTTACATAACGGAAATTCGTTCTTTCCATATTAACCACTCTGTCATCACTGCGAAGTTTCCATGCAAGTTGACCGTAGCCCACATCAATGGAATAAACCTTTAGGGCTCCGTTTTGCAACATACAGTCCGTAAAACCGCCCGTGGAAGCGCCTATGTCCATACATAGTTTTCCTTTAAGGTCAATGGGAAAGGACTCCATGGCTTTTTCAAGTTTCAAACCGCCCCGGCTCACATATTTAAGCGTACTTCCCCGCACCTCAATTAAATCGTCGGATTTGATATCTCTGCCGGCTTTGATTTCCTTTTGGTCGTTTACATAGACAATACCCGACATAATTAAGGCTTTTGCTTTTTCCCGGCTTTCTGCAAATCCCCGTTCAAAAAGAACTATATCAAGTCTTTTTTTATTGCTCATCATCTGTCTCCAATGCTTTCTTTTACCGTATTGTACACACCCTCGCGATCAAGATGGTATTTGTGTAAAATGCTGTCGGTCTTGCCTTGCTTTACGAAGCAATCGGGAAATGCGGTAAGTTTAAATTCGGATTTTACTCCCTTTTCAAGCATTGCAGTGGCAAAACTTTCACCGACACCGCCGCTTTTAACACCTTCTTCAAAAAAGAATACCCCATTGGAATTCCCGATAAAATCAACGCTTTCCGAGGGAACGGGAACAATGATATTGAGTTTAATTATTTTAGCCTTTATTCCGTCTTCCTTCAGGTGAACATAGGCTTTATAACACTCTGCAAAAATTCTGCCGTAGGTAACTAAAACAACATCCGCCTCATCATCGCCGAAAACGTCAAAGGCATTTCCGCTGCATACGTAGTTTTCGGGTTTTTCAGGCTCGGAGCCTCTCGGATATCTTATAACACACGGACCGTCACTGTGATAAAGTGAATTCACAAGAGCATTGTTGAGTTCGCAATAATAACTTGGTGAATACACCGTCATATTGGGAATACCGTTGAAAAAAGCGGTATCATATATACCGTTATGGGTTTCTCCGTCATCGCCGACAATACCCGCTCTGTCAACGGCAATTATCATCCTGCTGTTTTGAAGTGCACAATCGTGCATAAGTTGGTCATAGCAGCGTTGTAAAAAGGTGGAATACACAACAAAAACGGGCAACATACCGTTTTTTGAAAGCCCCAACGCAAAGGGAACTGCGTGTTCTTCTGCAATACCCACATCATAAACTCTGTCCGGAAATTCCTCGGAAAATTTTTTCAAGCCCGTACCCAAAGACATTGCGGCAGTAATAGCACAAATACGTTTGTCCTTTGGGGCTTGATTATAGAGAAATTCTCCGAATTTTTCGGAAAAGTTTTCCGATGAAGCAGAAAGATTTCCGGTTTCTCTGTCAAAGGGAGCAACGCCGTGAAACTCCGAAGGTCTTTGCTCTGCGGGGGCGTACCCCTTTCCTTTCACAGTATTTATATGAACCAAAACCGGTGAATTTACCAATTTCGCACCCTCGAGGGCATCGCAAAGTTGGGAAATATTGTGTCCGTCAATGGGTCCCATGTACCTTATACCCAAATCTTCAAAGAAATTGCTTTGATAAATCATATTTTTAAAATCGGTTTTAACCTTGAACAAAGCATCCGCTAAAGATTTTCCTATAAAAGGTATTTTAGAAATCGCTCTTTCGGTAATCGCCTTCAATTTGAAATAGCCCCTGTTTGAACGCATAACCGCAAGTCTTTTTGCAAGATGTCCCACATTCTTTGAAATGGACATACCGTTATCATTGAGAATAATAATCAGTCGGGTATCTTTCATGTGCCCCGCATTATTGAAGGCTTCGTAAATCAGTCCTCCGGTTAGGGCGCCGTCACCCAAAACTGCAATGGCATAATCTTTTTTTCCGTTGATTTTATTGGCGGTGGCAATACCCAAAGCCGTTGAAACGGAAACACTGCTGTGTCCGCTGAAAACAATATCGTGTTCACTTTCAGCGGGTCGCGAAAATCCGGAAAGCCCGTCCTCTCTGCGAAGTGTGGAGAAATCCTTATATCTTCCCGTGAGAAGTTTATGGGTATAAACCTGATGACCAACATCCCAAATAATCTTATCTTTGGGTGAATCAAAAACTCTGTGCAGAGCAATGGTGAGTTCAACAACACCTAAGTTGGACGCGAGATGACCGCCGTTTTGAGAAACTGTTGAGATAATGGTGTCCCTGACCTCCTCTGCAAGCAAAGGAAGTTGTTTTTCATCCAAATTTTTTAAATCGGCGGGTGTTTCAATTTTTGAAAGTATATTGTGTTCCATCAAATCATTTCTCTCTGTGTGCCAGATATTCTGCGTATTCTTTGAGTGCCTCGTTTTCGGGAAATGTACCAAGGCTTTCCATTGCCTCATCTGTCAGTTTTTCAACTAATTCCTGACATTTTTCAATACCCAAAAGAGTAACATAGGTTGATTTATTGTTTTCCGTATCGCTTCCCGTAAGTTTACCCAACTTTTCCAAGGAACTTGTAACGTCTAAAATATCATCTTTAATTTGGAAAGCGAGACCGATGTTCTGCGCAAAGGTTCTTGCGGCATTTATTTCCTCCTCGCCCGCACCTGCGACAATACACCCGAGGACGCAAGCCGCCTCTATCAACGCACCGGTTTTCAGGGAATCCATTAACTGCAAAACCTCAAAATCGGCATCGGGATTGTTTTCATTTAGCAAATCAACAACCTGTCCGCCAATCATTCCTCGGCTTCCCGCCAAAGAAGAAAGGGCGGAAACTCCGCTAACTGCTGTTTCACTGTCATAAAGTCCGTCAAGACAACCCTTTGAAATTAGTTCAAAAGCCGCAGTCAACAGACCGTCCCCCGCCAAAAGAGCAAAGGCTTCTCCGTAAACCTTGTGGTTGGAAAGTTTTCCTCTGCGGTAGTCATCATTATCCATACAGGGTAAATCATCGTGTATTAAAGAATAGGTGTGAACAAATTCAACCGCCTGTGCAAAGGGAAGTGCGGATTTTACATCACCGCCGCAAGCATCGCAAAAAAGCATTGTCAGAATAGGTCTAACCCTTTTTCCGCCATTTTTCACACTGTATTCCATTGATTCAAAAAGCAGTTTATACTCCGACAAATACTCTCCGAAATATTCATAAAGACATTTTTCAAAAATGCTTGAAAATTCCGTTATTTTGTTATGCATTGCCATCACCGTTTCCCATAAGTGTAATTATTTTTTGTTCCGCGTTATCAAGATATTTTGTACAAGCGGATAAAAGGGTTGTTCCCTCCGAAAAAAGTTCAAGTGTTTTTTCAAGAGGCTGCCCGCCCTCCTCTAATAATGCCACTATTTCATCCAATCTTTTTATGGATTTTTCATAATCAAATTTCATATTCAATCTCCGATCTCCTTAACATTTGCACTAAACGAGCCATCGGAAAGTTTAACGCAAATACAGTCATCTTTTTGTAAATCAGCAGTTTTAGTAATGGGCTTGCCGTTTTTTTCAACAAGAGCATACCCACGGGAAATAACCCTCAGGGGACTTAAAGCATCAAGTTTTCCCGCCATTGCCGAAACACAGGATTTATTTTTATCAAGTTCCGAAGTCACCAAGGACGATAGTTTGTCGGCAATATATACAAGTTCACGTTTCTTTTCGTTGATACTGTATAACGGGTCGTATAAAGCAGCGTTTTTCCCTATCATATTAAGTTTTTCCCGTTCCATATCAACCCTGTTTCTAATAAGGGAATAAATGTGCTGTTTTGCAGATATTAAACGGGCTTCAAGTTCAAATTTATCGGGCACGGCACATTCCGCCGCCGCAGACGGTGTGGGCGCTCTCAAATCTGCAACAAAGTCGCATATTGTGTAATCGGTTTCATGACCGACTGCTGAAATTACGGGGATTTTCGATGCAAAAACCGCGCGTGCGAGCACTTCTTCGTTAAATGCCCACAAATCCTCAACAGAACCTCCGCCACGTCCTACAATAAGGACATCGGCGCCATTTAAGCAGTTAAATTCATAAATTGCTTTTGCAATATCTTCCGCCGCACCGTCACCCTGAACCTGACAAGGTCTTAAAACAACCTCTGCGGCAGGAAAGCGTCTTTTCAAAACATTAAAAATATCTTGAACGGCGGCTCCCGTTGCAGATGTAACAACCCCCACTCTTTCGGGAAAACGGGGAATGGGCTTTTTATGTTCCTTTTTGAACAAGCCCTCAGCCTCAAGTTTCTTTTTCAACTGCTCAAAGGCTATATTCAACGCACCAACACCATCGGGTTGCATATCGTTAATGTAAAGTTGATAAGAGCCGTCACGGGTAAACAGGGAAACCGTACCTAAAGCAAGTATTTTCATACCGTTTTCGGGCATAAATCTCAACTTACTTGCATTGCCCGCAAACATAACCGCCTTAATTGAAGATGTTTCATCTTTTACTGTCATATACATATGACCGCTGTAATGGGCTTTAAAGTTTGAAATCTCCCCCGTAACAAAAACGTGTACAAGATTTTCATCCCTATCAAGAAGTCCCTTGACGTAATTATTTAATTGTGAGACACTGTAAACAGTTGGTTGGGGTGTGTACATATATCTCTCCGTATTATTTCAATGATGTAAGGTAAGCAATTCCCGCGGCATTGTCACAGGAATATTCCGGTTGTGCAAACGCGGCATCAAACCGCGAAGTAATAATATCTTTTATAATTTTATCGGACATTACTCCTCCTGCAAATACTACGGGTAAATCGCCGTATTTTTGCAATGCATATTCAGTCATGGCAGAAACCGTGTCCGCAATGTAGGTCAGCAAAAATTTAGCGATATCTTCCTTTGATTCTCCCTGTGAAAACATTTTAAGACATTTATTTTCCAACCCTGACAAGGAGCAATTTCCGTCTTGAAGTTTGATTTTATTTTTAAAATTTTTCTCGGATTTCTGTGCCAAAACCTCCAAGCCTGCACCGGCGGGAAAAGGTATTCCCATTTTTACACCGATACGGTCAACCGCCTGTCCGGCTTTTAAATCCATTGAACAGGAAATCGGAGTTATTTTCAATATTTCACTTTCATCCGGTTCACACAGTACCAAATCAGTTGTTCCGCCGGATACATGGAAAGCCAAAAATCTATTATAAATTAAGTCAGTACGTCCCGACGAATACAATGCGGCGGCTATATGTCCTTGCTGATGGGAAAATCGGTAAAAAGGCACGTTTAATGCCGTTGCAACTGCTTTGGCGGCATTTTCTCCGACCAGAAAACAAGGCATATACGAGCCCTCTTGAGTTGTGGGGGTTACAGAAGCGCCAACCGCAGAAATTTCTCCCGAAAAACGTGACAAAAGTTTTTCAAAAAGTTCCGAATACGCTTTAGTATGATGAAAGACTGCGTCGCTTTGCCGTATTCCCCTTTCCCCTTCTTTTACGGGTAAAAGACGTTTCTCCTGTATAACGCTTCCATTGTCAAAAATCGCAACGGAGGTTGTATAATTGCTTGTATCAAAGCCTAAAAATCCACTCATGCTGTTTTAACGATAGTACCGAGAATACCGTTTATAAAAGCGGCATCTTCGTTTGTGCCGTATTTTTTTGCAAGTTCAACCGCTTCGTTCACCGCAACGCCGTTGGGAACCTCATCGATATATTTAATTTCGGCAACCGCGAGGCGTAATATGGCAAGGGATACTTTGGGTAATCTTGAAATTGTCCAATCCGGAGAATTATTTTGAATTGAAATGTCAATTTCTTCCGCATTTGCCTCAACGGCTTTCAAAATATTTTCTGCAAAACCGTTGATTTTTATTAAATCCGCTTCTTTGGCAGACTCAACAATTTCAAAAATCGGTGTTTCGGAATTAAAAATCTTTTCAAACAATATAATAAAAGCCTGCTCTCTTGCCTCGCGTCTTGTCATAAGTACCACCCTTAGATTAGAATTTATCAATTTAAAATTATATCACAAGTACTTTTATTTATCAAGTGAATATAAAAAAAGGAGAACAAGTTTTCACCTGTTCTCCAAAATTCATTAAATTTTATATAATGCCGTAATCAAAGTCCCTGTACTCGGAAACTTCAGTAACAGTTCCCTTTGCAGAAAGAATCGAAGCCTTTACAGAGCCGACATAGGTAGTTGTTTGTTTTATTGAGACAATTCTGTTAAGAACAGGATTGAAGATAAGTTCAACGGTGCAATCCTTATAGGTTAAACTTGCGGAATTTACTGTTGCAACCGAAAGTCCGGAACTTACCATACCGGCAAAATCATCACTTGTAATTACGGGGAACATTGCACTTGTGAAACTTGCCGCTTTTTTAGCATCCGGTGCCGTAACAGCGGGATCAACTTCATCGCGTAATGTAATTGTAATTTTCTGCGTACCGTCTTCAAGTTTAACACTTGTAGCTGATTTAATTGCATCCCCTGCATCTGCCGTTGCAAGCATACCGGCATAGTTTTCATTGTTGATAAGAAGTTCGGTTGTAGCCGTTCCTCCGGCAACAACAATGGGTGCTGCTTCCGCATTTTCTTTGGAAACAAAATAGTCGGGGTTAGCTGACTGAACGCTGTGCAAAAGGAAAGAATCGGTAAAGCCTTTATCAAATGTTCTGTACGTCACCTTTGTGAAAGCGGGTTTACCCACTTTCTTTGCATACTGAACGACTGAATTGTACTTTGTGAGAACCTCTTTTTTCTGTGCTATGGATTCTGCTGATTCGGTTGTGGATTCGGTTGTGGTGGTGGAATCGGGGGTCGAAATACTGCCGATTACATCACCGATACCTCCTACTATCCCGCCGATATCAATTCCGCCGAGTATGCCCGTAATTGTTCCCAAAATATCACTTGAACCGTCGCTTGAACCGCTACCGGCAGTCGTTGAAACAGTTGTATCCGTTTCGTCCGAGGGAACCTCAGTAGCATCGGGCTCCGTTGCGGGTGCTTCCGTAGTTGCGGAAGCCTCCGTTGTTGCGGGAGCCTCCGTTGTTGCGGGAGCAGTTGTGTCCGGCACGGGAGTAACGGGACCCGCAATATTATCATCATCAACAACAGCGTCAATAATCTTATTAACAACACTACTGTTAGTTGTTAATTTGCGTTTTGTCTGCATGTAATATGTAGCGGCAACGAGTTTTATAGCAGAACTCGAAACAATACCTACAACAACAGTTGTTGCAAGAACTATCGCAATGATTTTTTTCAATCTGCTGTTAGATACGTCTAAACCATTCATCTTAAAGTATCCCCCTTGATACCTATTACTTCCTGTCTATTTTACACAAAGTTTGGGTAAAAGTCAATACAAAAAAGCAAGCAACTCTTAATTTAACCGCTCACTCATGCATTTTTGTGCAAAACACTTAATAAAACCGGTTTAATTTAGCAAAAATGATGATTGAAAAAAGAGAAAAGTTATTATAGAATATAGTATAAATAATATTGCCTAAATTCAGGCAGTATAGAAGGAGATTACTAAACATGAAAAAAAGCAGATTAACAAAAATCATTGCTGTTATTCTTTCGTTGACTCTTGCATTTGCATCTTTCGGCGCGGTAACAGCGAGCGCCAGTAGTGCTTACCCGATTATAAGCAACGACAGCGAAGATCCGATCGGTGTTATTTTTTCTGACATTCTTGAGACCTTGATGAACTTTATTCTCAATCTTTTCTCAGGTCTTTTTGATGACGGACCCGGTTTTGTTCCCCAGGATGATGCGGATGCTAAAGCCGCAGAAAACTTCTATGAGGGTATGGGTAACGAATTCCGTACCACCGCAAAAGCGGATGCACAGTGGAATCTCGGTTATTCAAACGCAAGCCTTATACCCAACGATTACAGCAACGGTACATATTACATAGGCGGTTATATCGCTATTGAAAACGGATTCTCAAACGTTGTTGAGGGTATCGCAGAAATTCCCGGTATCGGCAAAGACGATATGAAAGTTCGTTGCATTGCTATTAACGACGGTACCGATGCAGGTACGGCTTTATTTGCAACTATCGACTGTATCGGTATTACAAACGCAGATATTAAAGATATCCGTGCACTTCTTGCTGACTTTGCAGCAGCAAACAATATCAAAGCAATCAACGTTTCTTCAACCCATACCCATAGTTGTATCGACACAGAGGGACTTTGGACAAAACTTCTTTATAAACTCGCACACAACGGTGTTGTAAACGGTACAGGCGCTGAGGAAGAACTTGTTCAGGGTACAAACCCCGCTTATATGGCTTTCCTTAAAGAAAAAGTTGCCGATGCTCTTATGGCAGCTTACGCGGATATGAAACCCGGTGTGCTTACTTACACGGAAAAAGATATCGGAGAGGATTATTTCAACAACAAAAACCGTCCTTCTGCCGGTGAAATGATTTATGAAATCAACGAAAAAGGAAAAGAAGTTTACACCGGTGAAAACAAGGTTGCTATGACCGATATTTCAAGATTTATCTTCATCCCCGATGATGCAGAAGCAACACCTACAATGATGCTCAATATTGCCGCTCATCCCGACGTTGCAGGTCTTCCCACAGATACAAACTCCGGTAGAGAGATTAGCGGCGACTACCTTTTCTACTGCGGTAAATTCCTTGAAGACGCAGGTTATAACTTCATGTTCTTCCAGGGTGCTATTGCCGGTATATATATGAACAGATCTGCCACAGGCGACGGCATTCCCACAGAACAGAGAGTTGAACAGTCCATGAGATACGGTTTTGAACTTGCAAGAATGGCTCTCGCTCTTACTCTTACAGAGGAAGAAGTTGAAGCCGATCCAATGCTTAACTGCGCAGATGAAATTGCTGCAAATGTTGATAATGACCAATATACAATTTGGTATGAAAATTGGAACAAGGATGCCGAAGGTAATGATGTAATACCCGAGGAAAAGGATGTTGAAGCCTTCCTCAATCTCTACATTAAACAGGTTGAAGTTCCCGTTTCCAATGCACTTATTGAAGCAGTTGGCAAACTCAACCTTGCAAACTATGTTGTTATTCAAAAGGCGGACGGCTCATACGCTACAATCACAGAGATCGGTTATATGGAAATGGGTAACCAGTTCAAAACTGTTTTCTTACCCGGTGAAATTTGCCAGGATCTTATTGCTCCCAAAGGCGCATCTTTGGAAGCTTCAAACTCAGTTACCGCTACTGCTTTCTCTGCTTCTCCTGCATGTGCTATCTTCGGTAACGACGTTAAATGCTTCGGTCTTATGAACGATGCAATCGGTTATGTTGTTCCCGACAATGACTACACAATGGGCGATCCCGTTAACCATTACCATGAACTTATTTCTCTCGGTAAAAACGTTGCATCCGCTCTTATGAACGGTCTCAGCGAATTGAATGACGAAATTGTCAGAGTTTAATTAATCTGCAAATAATATCAGTTCCCTCGGTAAACAACCGAGGGAACTTTTTATGTATTTTCAGTTTCAAGTAACAAATCAACTAACTCCCCAACTTTACGGGGTCTTTGCTTGTTGATTTTAAAAAGCAAGTCGTCAATGTTCTTTTCGACTGCATCAACTTCCCGTTTAAAATCCTGTGCCGAAACTCTGAGAACACCGAAACGTACGGCGGAAAGTTGTATGAGATTGTCCGATGTTACAACGCGAACACTATCATTTTTTCCGATATCACTAATGAGTTTTTCAATATAATTGTCACCCAACTCACGTTCCTTTGTATATACTACGTGAATATTGTTATAGTTGAATTTTTGTCCGTTATTCCCGGGGACTTTATAGGCATCAAAAACAACTATTGTTTCGCTTTTGGTGAATGCGGAGTAATTGCAAAGGCAGTCCAATAACTTTTCACGGGCAATACTCAAATTATCTTTTGCAACTTCCTTTAACTCATCCCAAGCGAAAATCACATTGTAACCGTCAACAATAACATGCTTTTTACGGACCTCGCCGTTGTATTCATAAGCAACGGGCTTTGCGGGAGTTTTACTGTGACTGTATCTGTAAAAGGGATGTTTATCTTCACCGAACTCCCTTTTCATTATTTCTTCTAATTCTTTGTCGTCAATATGAAAATTTCTTTTATTGAGGTTTGTTTCATAAGGTGTTTTGTTCTGCTGTATGCATGGATCAATATGCATATATTCGAACACCTTGTCCCACTTAACATTAAATCCTGCTCCGTGAGCGCAAAATACCGAATCGGGTGTGTTGTCCAAATCACTTTCGGGAGAGTAATTCACGCTTTCAATAATTGATTCTTCATTGTGACAAATATCGTAACCGCTGACTTCGCAAATTAACTTTCCCCTACCGCCGCTATATGCCGCCACTTCAGTAGCATAGCCGTTCAAGGTAGTTACGGGCGCTTTACCTGTTAGGATGCTAATGCCGTTTAAATCCTTCGGAGAATCAAATGCACCGTGCTTCATTCTAATATCGTTTATCGCCCTGCCTATTTGTTCCGACGGAATCTCAAAGCGGAAACTGTAATATGGTTCCAAAAGAACGGATTGCGCCTGCATAAGACCCTGCCTTACCGCTCTGTATGTAGCCTGTCTGAAATCGCCGCCCTCCGTGTGCTTTAAGTGTGCTCTACCCGCGGCGAGAGTGATTTTCATATCGGTTATGGGTGATCCCGTAAGCACTCCCAGATGCTCTTTTTCCCTTAGATGCAATAGAATAAGATTTTGCCAATTTCGACTCAAACAATCCTCGTTGCACCCGGAAGAAAATACAAGACCGCTTCCTCTCGGCAAAGGTTCGAGAATTAAATGGACTTCCGCATAATGTTTTAAAGGCTCATAATGTCCGACACCTTCAACCTTTTCCTTTATAGTTTCTTTATACAAAACCTTTCCGTTGTCAATTTCAACGTCAACATTAAATCGGGAGGATATTATGCTTTTAAGTATTTCCATTTGGACATCACCCATAAGGGAAACATAAATTTCCTGTAAAAATGAATTCCATGTAATATTGAGTTGGGGCTCCTCTGCCTCAAGTTGTTTCAATTTATTAAATAATGATTTTGGATCGCAATCTTTCGGTAAAACAATTCTGTAATTCATTACGGGTTCAAGAAATGCTTTGCCGAAGGATTTTTCAAATCCTAAGCCATCGCCCGTATTTGCACCGTTAAGACCTGTGACCGCATATATTCCGCCGCTGTGCCCTTCCTGCACGGTTTCATATTTCTCCCCCGAATACACTCGAATACCGTTGATCTTTTCATTTGTTCCGTTAATGTTTACTACATCTTTAGCCTTTAAAGAACCGCCGGTTATTTTTAAATGGGTTATTCTCTCCCCTTTACTGTCGTGGGTTATTTTATACACCTTAGCACCGAATTCCTCGGGGTACTTTTTCGCTGAAATGTATTTACTCAAACCGGAGATAAAATAATCGACTCCGTCACCTTTCAGACCCGACCCGAAATAACAAGGCACACATTTTCTGTTGAGTATTAGTTCTTGAATTTTTCCTTTTTCAACTGTTCCCTTTTCCAAATAAGTTTCCAAAACAGACTCGTCGCACATTGAAACATTTTCAAAAAAATCGTCGGTATTGTCATTGGAAAAATCAACAAAGGTATCGGTGCAAAGTTCCTTTAAAGAATCGAGTATTTCTTCCTTTGAAAGCCTCGCATAATCCATTTTTGTTACGAAAACAAATGTTGGAATATTATAGGCGCAAAGCAGTTTCCACAAGGTTTCGGTATGTGCCTGAACACCGTCGGTTCCGCTTATAACAAGTATTGCATAATCAAGTATTTTGAGCATACGCTCGGTTTCCGCGGAAAAATCTACGTGTCCGGGTGTATCAAGCAGATTTATTTCCAAATCACCTATATTAAAAACCGACTGCCCTGCAAAAATCGTGATACCTCTTTCGCGCTCAAGGGTATGGGTATCCAAAGTCGTGTCACCCTTATCAACACGACCCAATTTCCTTATTTTGCCCGTTTTATAAAGCAGGGTTTCCGCAAGTGTGGTCTTCCCCGCATCAACATGGGCAGTGATACCCACAACAACTTTTTTCATTGATACTATCCTGTTCTAAAATACCGACAGAACAAGTAAACGCTCTGTCGGTATTTTTCTTATGATTTAAAATCAACTGCAATTGCTCCGTCAACAATTTTAACGGAAATTTCATCTATAAGTGTACCCGCATTATTAATAAGAATATTGGCGATTTTATCTTCAACTTCTTTTCTTATTGTTCTTCTTAAATCACGGGCACCTCTGCCGCCGTCCTCGGACATATCGGCTATTATTTCATATACGCCTTTTTCAACCGTAAGGTTAATACCTTTGTCTTTAAGGGGCGATTTCAGTTCATCCAAAAGAACCTCTGCAATTTTTACAAGTTCTTCTTTTCCGAGAGTATTAAATGTAACAATCTCATCAACTCTGCCTAAAAACTCGGGACGCAGGAACTCTTTTAATGCCTTCATTGTTTTGTCCTTTGATGCCTGATTCTTATCGCGGTTGAAGCCCAATGCATTCTCGCTGATATGACTTCCGGCATTTGAGGTCATGATAATAACCGTATTCTCAAAGTTAACGGTTCTACCCTGTGCATCGTTGGTTTTTCCTTCGTCAAGTATTTGAAGAAGAATGTTAAGAACATCGGGGTGTGCTTTTTCAATTTCGTCAAAAAGGACAACAGAATAGGGTTTTCTTCTGACTTTTTCCGTAAGTTGTCCTGCCTCATCATAACCGACATATCCGGGAGGAGAACCTATAAGGCGGGAAACACTGTGTTTTTCCATAAACTCGGACATATCAAGACGGATAAGGGTTTCCGGTGTTTCAAAGAGTTCGTTTGCAAGTTGTTTTACTAATTCGGTTTTACCCACACCGGTGGGTCCGACAAATATAAATGACGCCGGTTTTCTTACTGCGGATATCTGAACTCTGCTTCTTCTTATAGCCGCCGCCAGAACCTCAATAGCCTCGTCCTGACCTATAATTCTCTGTTTAAGTTTACTTTCGAGACCCGAAAGTTTACGCATATCGTTTTCGATGATTTTTGATGTGGGAATACCTGTCCAAAGGTTTATTACCTTTGCGATATCTTCCTCGGTAACGTCATTATCATCGGCTTTGATTTTTACTTGAGCCGCCTCTTTTTCCAGAGCCATTTTTTCCGCTTTCAAATTGGAAATTGCTTCGTAATCGGGACCTTCTTCAGCGGTTGTATCAAGCAATTCTTCTTCCCGTTCGGCTATATCTTCAATTTTAGCCATAATTTTTTGATAATCACTTATTGCAACATTTCTCAAATTTGCACATGTGCAAGCCTCGTCAAGAAGGTCTATTGCTTTATCAGGTAAAAACCTGTCATTGATATATCTCTCGGAAAGGTGAACCGCTCTATATACAAGAGCGTCTGATATTTTAACCTTGTGGAAATCTTCATAATATTCTTTGATTCCCACAAGCATTTTGAAGCACTCCTCCTCCGACGGCTCTTCAACCTTAACGGGCTGAAAACGTCTTTCAAGGGCGGCATCTTTTTCAATATGTTTGCGGTATTCGTTAAAGGTTGTTGCGCCTATAACTTGTATCTGTCCGCGGGAAAGTGCGGGTTTTAGAATGTTTGCAGCGTTCATTGAACCCTCTGCATCGCCCGTACCTACAAGGTTATGAACTTCGTCAATAAAGAGGATTATATTTCCTTCTTCTTTTACTTCATCAACAAGCCCTTTGATTCTGCTTTCAAACTGACCCCTGAACTGAGTGCCTGCAACAAGAGAAGTAAGGTCAAGAAGATGTATTTCTTTATCGGCTATTCTTGCAGGAACTTCTCCCGAAGCAATTTTTAACGCAAGACCCTCTGCAATTGCTGTTTTACCCACACCGGGTTCACCGATAAGGCAGGGATTATTCTTAGTTCTTCTGCAAAGAATTTGCGTAATTCTGTAAATTTCTGTTTCCCTGCCGATAATTCTGTCAATTTTACCTTCCCTTGCCCTTGCTGTAAGGTCAGTACAATAGGAATTCAAAAACTTGCGTTTGGTTTTATGTTTATTTCTTTTCTTTTTTCCTTTTTTGTCAGTTTCCTCTTTATCGGTTTCATCCTCTGTTTGTTCTTCGGATAACGTGGGTGTTTCATCCGATGAAATACCGTTAAAGAAATTCTGCATAAAAGGCATTGTGCCTGCACCGCCGGGTTGAAAATCTTCCAGATTTTCCATCATATCTCCAAACTGTTCACTTACCGCGTCAATATCATCCTCGGTAATGCCCATATTTTGCATCATCTGCTTAATGGGACCGATATTTAGTTCGGTGGCACACTTAATGCAAAAGCCTTCCTGTGTTGTCTTGTCTCCGTCAACCCGTGACACAAAAATTACCGCGGGACGCTTTTTACATTTACTGCATATCATTCTGTTGTTCATTTAGTTCTCCTGGAAAAAGTAATTGAATAAAATTATTTATTTGAGAAGCGTTCTTTAAACTGTCGGAACGTCTCCGGAAGATAACTTGCAAATGCTACAAGAGTTAGTATTGCCGAAATAATAACAAGTATCATCATAAGAACATCGGGAAGTGTAAATATTGCTCTGAAAACGCCGACCTCGGGGCCGAATGCAATTACAATAATCATAATTGCATAGAAAGCAAAGGTGGCAACCTTGCCGTATATCTCCGCAGCACCGGGACGAATTCCGCAAGCGAGCATTACGGCACCGCCTGCAACCATAAGGAATTCTTTAACAATAAATACAAGGAAAACCCAACTGAATGCCTTAAGGTTTGTATCCTCTGCTTTATAAAAAGAAATAAACAGAAGAGCTGCCAGAGTTATTTGTGTTAACTTATCTGCAACCGGGTCTAAAATTTTTCCCAAAGCACTTATTTGATTAAATCTGCGGGCAATTTTACCGTCAAGGAAATCTGAAATTCCCGAAATGACCAGTGTAAATACAGCCCATCCGTACTCACCGTTGTAGAACAAAACCGCAAAAACAGGAATAAGAAGAATTCTTATAAAACTTAGCAGATTCGGAATTGTCCAACAGCCTTTAAATAAATCTTTCATTGTTTAACACTCCTAATTCGCTCTTAACCTACAAGATTGATAATCGGATTATTCTCTATGATTAACATATAAATTTTTGAATTGTTTATAGCCTCAATAACGGGGGCTGCACCGGACATACCTGCTATAAAGTAGAACACTGTACATACTATAAAAACAATTGCAACTGCCTTGGCAACACCGATTACACCGCCTAAAACGGCATTCAATGTGCCCACAAGCGGGATTTTGTTTAGATTTTTGAAAAAACCTGCAAGGAATCTCAATACAAGAACAATAACAACAAAGAGTAAAACAAAGGTAACAACCTCTACAACATTTATCATTATTGTATGACCGATTTTATCAACTGCTAGGCTAATAAGTTCATCGTCAGAAACGTTTCCGGATGCAGAAACGGAATTCACCAATTCTTTAAAGTTAATACCCAATACCTGTGCAAACTTAACCGCACCGTTGGGAAGTCCGTCAATCATTGCCGAAACTTTATCTGCAACACTCAAACTTGAGGAAACGCTGTCCAAAACTCTTGTAAAACGTGTTTCAACCAAATCACGTACAAATAAATTGTAAGCACTTTCAGCCACGGGCTCAAAGAATTTATATGACAGTATTGCTGATATTGCAAGAGCAAATGTATCAATTACCGTGGAAACAAAACCTGCTTTGTAAGCCTTAACTACCAAAAATACAAATAACGCAATGATAATTATGTCGAATATGTATGCCATAAATAAAACCTCCTAACATCAATTACTCAATTCTACCGTTGAATTACCGTATGAAAAGCAACGGGAAATTTTGTCGAGAGAATTTATAAAGATATATCGGTCGGTGGTCAGAATACTATCCGCCTCGCCCTTTATATCAATTTGACTGATTTTTCTCCCATTTAAATTATAAACCATTATAGCGTTTTCGGCAAGAGCAAATATATATTTATCACTCATTGTTACACTTTTTAATGCACAATTAACGGAAATTGTACACTTTTCTTTGCCGCCGGAAGAAAAAACGGAAACGGAAAAATCGTTTTCACTTCCGTATTTTGCCAAGGCTATAATATATTTTCCGCTATCTGAACAGTCAAAGGAATTAAATTCGGATGAATAGTACTGTTTTACAGTTTCATAACTTTCGCCCTTTTTTGTTATTTTAAAAACTCCGGTATCGGAAAACAAAGTCAAAGTGTTAACAGCGGTAAATTTCAAATCATAGGCGGCTGTACCGGAAATTATTTGGGTACTGACGGGCTCTTGATAATCGAATCCGAAATACTTAACGCTCGTAAATATTTCACCGTTTTTCGCGCCTACTACCGCCGCACCCGCAAATTTTCCGTTAGGAGCCAAAGCAATGGATACAACATGCTCGTACGCACAATTCCATTGGAATTTCACCTTATTTGTTGCAGAGTAAACCGTAAGTTTGCTCGTGGAATCCTCGCCAAAAGTACCAAGCGCATAATTTCCGCTTTCTCCGTACTCTGCGCAGATGATTCCTGCAGAGGCTTCACCGGTATGTACAACCTTCTTTTCGTTAATGAGCATATAATTTTTGTATCCTCTGTCAAATATCACGGCTCTGTCGCCGTTTACGGAAACCGCAGGTGATGCATAACTATGGGGTTGTGTATATTTGAGTGTTCCCCTCCCTGTATATACTGAAAAGTTTTCCGTGGTCAGAACCAAAATGCTATCACCTAAAATAACAGTATTAACAGTTGAATCGGTATTAACGGAAATCGGAAAGTTTTCAATGTCATGATGAATAAATGCAGAAAATCTTCCGCTTACGGCATCAAAAGGAATAATTCCTACGGAGGACAGAGTATAAACGAAAAGGAAAACCGCCGCCAAAACACCGCAAATAATCATTTTACTTCTTGTTTTCGGAGAAAAACGTGAGACTTTTCCATAACCGCTGAAACCGCTGTTTAACTCCGTAAATTTAACCTTCAACCGATTCACCTCCGTAATACACTTTATTCAGATAAAGCCCGTCGGGTACCGCCGTGATTCCTGCCTTTGTGCGATCCCCCTGTTTAATAATATCAGGTATGTCCTCAGCATTGATTTTGCCGTTGTTTACATAAAGCAAGGTGCCAACCATAATCCTTACCATATTATACAGAAACCCGTTTCCGCACACCCGAAATTTAACCAATTCGCCATCGCGAAAAACCCTTGCGCTGTATATTGTTCTAACCTTTGAGTTCACCTGTGCATCCGCGGCACAAAAAGCGGAGAAATCATAGGTTCCCACAAAGTATTGAGCGGCTTTGTTCATTAAATCCACATCAATTTTATACTTATAATTGAAGGCTCTTTTGTACATGAACGGGGACGGAACAAGAGAGTTTTCAATAACATATTCATATTCTTTTTTTACACAGTCAAAGCGTGCATTAAAATCATAATCCACTTCTTCGCAAGAATAAACCGATATTTCCCCGGGCAATTTTGCGGAAACAAGAGCCACGGGAAAACTTGTTACGGGAATATCGGACTGAGTTCTGACACTGAAATAATATTCGTTTGCATGAACACCCGCATCCGTTCGGCTGCAACCGATGATGTTCGGTTTTTCTCCCGTTAATCTTTCCCACGCGTTTTTCAGTTCCCCCTGAACGCTTGTTGCATTAGCCTGCTGCTGCCAGCCGTGAAAGGATGAGCCGTCAAAGGCTATTTTAAATAATAAATTTCTCATAATATAAAACTGTTTTTTACATATATATTCAAGGCGATTATACATACACATACACCCGCCGTAACAACATACGCTATGGCATCTCTGTATGTGGTTTTCATTTTTCTCAAACGTGTTCTGCCGTCGCCGCCGGTATAACAGCGACAGGACATTGCATCCGTAAGTTCTATTGCCCGCTTGAATGCCGAAATAAAAAGCGGAATAAATATGGGAAACAAAGCCTTAATTCTGCTGATTAAATTCCCGCTTTCAAAATCTGCTCCCCTCGCCTTTTGTGCGGACATAATACGGTCGATTTCATCAATAAGGGTGGGAATAAACCTTAGTGCTATGGTCATCATCATTGCGAAAGTGTGAACATCCACTTTAAAGACTTTGAGTGGTGACAAAAGTTTTTCAATAGCATCCGTTAAATCCGTGGGCGAGGTTGTATAAGTAAGCAGAGAACTCATTAAAAGCAATGACAGAATACGTACAATTATAAAAATTGCCGTAAATATACCGTCGTCGGTAATCGTGATAAACTTCCATTTAAAAAGCACATTACCGTCTTTAATATAATAGAGTTGTAACAGGGTTGTAAGCAAAATTATGGGCAAAATCGGTTTAAAACTTTTCAAAATCAATTTTGGGGAAAGTTTTGAAAGCAAGTAAACAACAACTGAAAATCCGCTTAAAAGTCCCAATGCCCAAAAGTTTTTACATACAAAAATAAAAATTATAAAAACAAAGGTTAGAACTATTTTTGTCCTTGCATCCAATTTATGAATCGGTGACTTGCCGGGGAAAAACTGTCCGATTGTGATATCTTTAATCATACGTCTTCCCCCTTAGCCAGATATTCCAGAATTGCCTTCTTTGCTCCGTCAACGGTATAAGCCGTATCGCCCAAATCAAAACCGTTTCTTTTCATTTCAAGGAATACGCTTGTGATTTCCGGAACATCAAGTCCCAACTCGAAAAGAAGTTCGCCCTTTGAATACACCTCATCAACAGTACCCGAAAGAGCAACAAGTCCTTTATTCATAACAATAACCCTATGGGCGACTGCGGCAACATCATCCATATTATGTGAAACAAAAATCACCGTACTGCCCGTGGTAGCATTGTAATCTTTAATAAATTTTAAAAGACTGTTTTTGCCCTTGGGGTCAAGTCCTGCGGTGGGCTCGTCAAGTATGAGCACCTTTGGCTCCATGGCAATTACACCTGCAATGGCAACCCTTCTTTTTTCCCCACCGGAAAGGTCAAAGGGAGATTTATCAAGATATTCCTCGGGAACACCCACATAGGAAATCGCACTATATACTCTGTTCTTGATTTCATCATCGGAAAGACCCATATTCTTTGGGCCGAAAGCAACATCCTTATAAACCGTGGATTCAAAAAGTTGCTGTTCGGGATACTGGAAACAAAGACCGATATTGAATCGGCTATTATGCAAAGTTTCTTTTGAGGAGTGTATATCCGTTCCCTCAAACAAAACCTCTCCCGAATCCGCTTTCAAAAGCCCGTTTAAATGCTGTAAAAGCGTACTTTTACCCGAGCCCGTATGACCGATGAGAGCAACAATTTCCCCCTGTAGAAAATCAAGAGAAACGCCCTTTAACGCACCTGTTTCAAAAGGGGTTCCTTTTGAATAGCCGTATATTAAATTGTGCACCGTAAGCACAGCCATATTTTAACCTCTGTTGTTTGTATATTCTTTAAATATTCTGACAAAATCCTCCGCAGTTAGCGGAATTTCTTTCAAATCGACGCCGCTTTCTTTAAGGGTCAGTGCAAGTTCCATGGGTTTCGGAACCGCAAGACCTATTGATTTCAAAAGGTCGGTATTTGAAAACACTTCCAAGGGTGTACCGTCAAGACGAACTTTGCCGTCATTCATCACCACTACCCTGTCAGCCTTGACTGCCTCATCCATAAAATGAGTAACAAGTATGACGGAGATACCTAATTCATTTTTCAGTTTCAGCAAAGCGTTCATAACATCCCGTCTGCCTATGGGATCAAGCATTGCGGTGGGTTCATCAAGAACAATGCAGTTTGTCTGCATTGCAATTACACCTGCAATCGCAACTCTTTGCTTTTGTCCGCCGGAAAGACGGTGGGGTTCGTGTCTTCTGTAATCATACATATTAACAAGTTTTAAGGCTTCGTCAACACGTCTCCTTATTTCATTACACTCCACCCCGAGATTTTCGGGACCGAAAGCAACGTCATCCTCTACGATAGTTGCAACAATCTGATTATCGGGGTTTTGGAAAACCATACCCACTTTTCGCCTTATGGGAATTTCATTATTCTCATCGGAGGTATCGTAACCGAATGTTGTAACCGTTCCCTTTGTGGGAATTTCCAAAGCATTTATAAGTTTTGCCATGGTGGATTTTCCTGAACCGTTGTGACCGAGAACACAAGTGAACTGACCCTCGTAAAACTCCAGGTTCAAATCTTTTAAAGCGTAGTTTTCTTCATCCGCATAGCGGAAATCCACATTTTTAAATTCAATAATCTTATTCATATTCATTTTGTCCAAACCGCAGTAGAACCGCAAGGTAGTGTCAAACCGCTATCAGTAACTTTAAGCCCGATTTCGTCAGCGGCGGCACAACCGCCGAAGCGTTTCGCCACTGTTGTATTCAATATGTAACTCATTACTGCCGGAGAAATACCGGCGGTGTAAGAGTTAATCAGTACCGCAAGCGAATTTTCCGTCAACAATTCGCAACAACTGTTTACGAAACCGTATATTTCATTTTCAAGTTTCCAAACCTCGCCCCCCGGTCCTCTACCGTATGAGGGAGGGTCCATAATTATAATATCGTACTTATTGCCCCGCCTTATTTCACGGGCAACAAATTTCATACAGTCATCAACAATCCAACGGACATTTTTATCGGCAACTCCCGAAGAAGCCGCATTTTCCTTTGCCCATTGTACCATACCTTTTGATGCGTCAACATGGACAACGGAAGCGCCTTTTAAAAGGGCGGACACCGTTGCGGCGCCTGTATATGCAAAGAGGTTGAGAACACGCACATCTTTTCTGCCGCTTTTCTCAATTATTTCCCCTACCAAATCCCAGTTGCATGCCTGTTCGGGAAAGACTCCCGTGTGCTTAAAGCCCATTGGTTTGAGATTAAATTTTAAATCCCTGTAACCGATTTGCCACACTTCCGGAATTGTTTTATAAAACTCCCAGGAGCCGCCTCCTTGATTTGAACGGTGGTAACGGGCATGAGCATTTTTCCACATTGGATTTGTTCTTTTAGTATTCCATATTGCCTGTGGATCCGGTCTTATAAGAAAGATATCACCCCAACGCTCCAGACGTTCGCCGTCGGAACAATCAACAAGTTCATAATCTTTCCAGAAGTCAGAAACTCGCATTAAAGTAATCTCTCCTTAACAACCTGTGCAATTTCCTGAGCAAGAATGTTAATTTTTTCCTCATCCTTGCCTTCAAGCATAACTCTCACAAGTGGCTCGGTACCCGATACGCGAACAAGCACTCTGCCGTCATCACCCAGTTCTTTTTCCGCCGCCGTAATGGCATTTTTAATTTCCTTATCACGTGGAAATCTTGCTTTACCGAAGTCGGAAACACGCACGTTAACAAGAATCTGGGGGAACACCTCCATAACATCTGCCAATTCCGAAAGTTTCTTTCCTGTATCTTTCATAATACACAGAAGTTTCAGTGCAGAAAGTTCCCCGTCGCCCGTTGTGGCATGCTCGCGGAAAATAATATGTCCGGACTGTTCGCCGCCGATTATAAAATCGTTTTCAAGCATATTCTCAAGAACGTATCTGTCGCCCACCTTAGTTTTTTCGCAGTTGATACCGTTCTCCTTACAGAACTTGAAAAAGCCCATATTACTCATTACGGTAACAACCGCGGCATTGTTTTTAAGGCAACCCTTTTCTTTCATAAACTTTGCGAAAATTGCTATAAGTTTATCGCCGTCAACTACGTTACCGTTCTCATCAACCGCAAGGAATCGGTCGGCGTCGCCGTCAAAAGCAAGACCTGCATCGCATTTATTGCGAACAACAAAATCCTGCAAAATTTCAAGATGTGTTGAACCGCAGTTTTCGTTGATGTTAGTGCCGTTGGGGTGGGATGCAATGAAATAGCACTCGTCGCAAAGGTTCATAAATATCTGAGGTGCGGTTACGGAAGACGCGCCGTTTGAGCAGTCAACCGCAATTTTAAGACCCTTTAAATCTGCAATGTTATAATCCTGCAAATCGGATTCCGCAATGCCAACAAGATAATTTATATAGTCGGTACGTGCGGTTTTTGAACGGGTTATTCTGCCCACATCACCGCCGACTTTCACTGGAGGAACCTGGGTTTTATCAAGTATGATACTTTCGATTTCTTCTTCAAGTGCATCGGGAAGTTTATAGCCGTTGCCTTGGAAGATTTTAATTCCGTTGTACTCGCATGGGTTATGAGAAGCCGAAATCATTACTGCCGCGTCATATTCATATTTTTTTACAAGATATGCCGTAGCGGGAGTGGGAATTTCTCCCAAAAGCATTACATCTGCCCCAACTGAACAAAGACCTGCGGAAATTGCAGATTCAAGCATTTGGGAAGATGCTCTTGTGTCCATACCTATAAGCACTTTAGGTCTTTTACTTGAATGTTCGGTTAAAACCATTGCCGCCGCCCTGCCTATTTGCATTGCAAGTTCGCAGGAAAGCTCTGTATTTGCTACGCCGCGTGCGCCGTCAGTTCCAAATAATCTGCCCATTATATCACTCCAAAAATTTAATAAGATTCAAAAGTTGATTGTGCTTCGTCCGAAACGGGATTCAATCCCAAATGCCTGTAACCTAAGGGAGTAACCTTTCTTCCGCGAGGAGTTCTTGTAAGGAATCCCAACTGCATAAGGTACGGTTCATATACATCTTCAATAGTAACTGCTTCCTCCCCTATCATAGCGGCAATGGTATCAAGCCCCACAGGACCCCCGTTATAATTTTCTATCATGGCTCTCAAAAGATTTCTGTCAACAAGGTCGAGCCCTAATTTGTCAATTTCCATTCTTTCAAGGGCATTCTGTGCCGATTCAACATCAATTATTCCGTTCCCCATAACCTGTGCATAATCCCTTGCACGTTTAAGTAAACGATTGGCAATACGGGGCGTTCCGCGGGAACGGGACGCAATTTCCAAAGCGCCGTTTTCTTCCGCCTCAATGTTTAAAATCCCTGCACTTCGTTTTACTATACGCGCAAGTTCCTTGGGAGAATAAAGTTCAAGTCTTAAAATAACACCGAAGCGGTCGCGCAAGGGGGCGGAAAGTTGACCTGCCCGGGTTGTAGCACCGATAAGGGTAAACTTCTTTAAATCAAGTCTTATGGAGCGTGCCGAAGGACCTTTGCCGATTATGATGTCAAGCGCAAAATCCTCCATGGCGGGATAAAGAACTTCTTCAATACTTCTTGAAAGACGGTGAATCTCATCAATAAAAAGAATATCGCCGTCATTAAGACTGGTAAGAAGCGCCGCAAGATCTCCCGGTTTTTCAATGGCGGGACCCGAAGTTACACGGATTTGCACACCCATCTCATTTGCCACAATACCCGCAAGGGTTGTTTTTCCCAATCCGGGAGGGCCGTAAAGCAAAACGTGGTCCAAAGATTCGCGTCTGTTCTTTGCCGCTTCGATATATATTTTTAAATTTTCTTTCGCTTTCTCTTGGCCTATATATTCATCTAGAGTACGGGGTCTCAAGGATGCTTCAATATCGTTATCATCGGAAATAAATTCCGGTGCAATTACTCTTTCTTCATCAGCAACAAAAAAATCATTCATTTGTTTTTATTCACCCCTAAGCCTTAAAATCTCAAAGTCAAGTTTTTCAATGCACCCTTGATAAGTTCTTCAACGGAAAGTTCCGGAGAAAGTTTGCTTACGGCAACGGATGCTTCGGTTTGAGAATAGCCCAATGCAGTCAAAGCTGCAATAGCCTCCGAGGTGTTGCTCATAGTATTAGCGATATTCACCGCACTTGAAACCGAACTGCTCTCCTCGGAAATAAAGCTGACATTTGCTATTTTATCTTTCAGTTCCATTATCACCCTTTGGGCAAGTTTGGGACCGACACCGTTAGCGGCGGTAATGGCTTTGGCATCGCCTGACGCAACTGCAACTGCAAAAGCATCGGGAGTGAGTTCGGACAAAATGGCAAGAGCGGCTTTCGGACCCACACCTGAAACGCTGATTAAGAGTTTAAAAGCATCAAGTTCATCGTTTGATATAAATCCAAACAAGTCAAGAGCATCCTCGCGGACATTCAAATGGGTAAAAACCGTAACCTCGCCGCTTCCTGAAGAAAGTCTTGCAAGAGTATTGCGTGTTGTAAAGCATTTAAACCCCACTCCGCCACAAGAAATTGCGAAACTTTGCTCATCTTTATATATAATTTTCCCTGTTAAACAATAGAACATATTTAACTCCTTGAATTTAAGTTCTCGTAATAATCGAATCGCTTGCATGACCATGGCATATTGCCAGAGCAAGAGCATCGGCGGCATCGTCGGGTTTTGGAATTTTATCAAGATGTAAAAACACCTTTGTCATCTCCTGAACCTGTTGTTTCTCGGCTCTGCCGTAACCAACAATACTCTGCTTAACCTGTAAGGGTGTGTATTCAAAAATAGGAACTCCCGCCTTTTCAACAGCAAGTACTATTACACCCCTTGCCTGAGCAACATCAATAGCGGTTTTTTGGTTAGTGTTAAAGTAAAGCCGTTCGATACTAACCGCGTCGGGCTTAAACTTTTCCAAAAGTTCAGTAATGCCGTTATATATTTCCATAAGGCGCTCATTGAAGGGCATATCCTTATGTGTGGTAACTGCGCCGTAGCCCATAAGTGAAAAATTGTTTCTTTCGTATCTCACTACGCCGCAACCGACAATTGCGTACCCCGGGTCAATACCGAATATAACCATATTTCCACCGCCTTAAAAACACAGCATTACAATTCAGAATATTATACCATATCAGTGCCGTAAATAGCAATATTTTTGAGTTATTTTTTCAGTTTGTTAACAATCTTTTTATACATTTTCTGTTCGTCGCCAACTATTGATTTTCACAAAGAAAAATGCTATAATATGTCCATCTTACAGAGAATCGGTTGAAAAATGCCGCTAATAAGGAGAATAGTTATGGATAAATTAAAAAACAAAAACACAATAGTTTTAATTATTTCCGCAATTCTTATTTTAATTGCAATTATCGTTTCCGTGGTTGCCACCGCTTCCTCCGGCAAGGACAAAAAGGAAAAAGATACAACAACACCCCAGGAGAGCGTTGCAATTGATCTTGCGTCAATCGCTGATTTGAACAATGCCTCCACAACAAAAGAATCCCAACAACAGACTTCTTACTCCTTTGAGCCCGGTAAATATAAAGTTGCTACAAAGGATGACCCTCTGGGACTCAGGCTTGAACCCAACACAACTTCCGACAGAATCATCTATATTCCCAAGGGAGAAACCGTTGAAGTCATTGCGGTCTGGGAAGATTGGGGATATGTTGTATATGAAAAAACAGGCGGATGGCTCTCAATGAATTACCTTGAACTTATTTCAGGTAACACGGGGGTATCTGCGACAACAACAACTCCCACGGAGCAATAAGATGTTTGTTTGTAATCTTTGCCCGAGAAAATGTAACGCAAAAAGAAAAGCTCTTACCGACAACGGTAAGGGCTTTTGCCATATGGGAGAAAATCCCGTTATTGCAAGAGCTGCCCTGCATTTTTGGGAAGAACCGCCCATAAGCGGTACAAGGGGCAGCGGCACTGTTTTCTTTTCCGGTTGCAATTTAAAATGTAAATTCTGTCAAAATGAAGCTATCAGCAGGGATGGCTTTGGTAAGGAAATATCCGTTGACCGACTCAGAGAAATATATTTTGAACTGATAGAACAAGGTGCCCACAATATAAATCTTGTTACCGGAACACATTTCATCAACGCTATCGCAAAATCTTTAAATGTCCCCCTGCCCGTCCCCGTTGTATATAACTGCGGCGGTTATGAGGATGTGGAATCCCTTAAACTTTTGGAAAATAAGGTGCAGATTTATTTACCTGACCTTAAATATTCCGACAACTCCTTAGCCGAGGAATATTCCGAAGCACCAAACTACTTTGAAACAGCCACAGCCGCCATAAAGGAAATGTACCGCCAGGTAGGAAAATGTGAATTTGACGAAAAAGGCATTATGAAAAAAGGTGTTATAATCCGCCATTTGATTCTCCCGAATAATACGGAAAACACAAAAAAAGTTATTGATTGGGTAAAGAACAATTTCGACAGCGGTGAAGTTCTTTTCAGTCTTATGAGCCAATTCACCCCAAACAAAAGTTGTAAAATCCCCGAACTTTCACGCAGACTTACTTTAGAAGAATATAATGAAATTGAAAATTACCTTTTTAACTCGGGAATAGAGGACGGATTTATGCAAGAACTTTCTTCGGCTAAAGAGGAATATATACCTCCCTTTAATTTAGAGGGCGTATAATTTTTTGTAACATTGCACCCTTTTCTTCATATTATGTAATGAAGTTCAGGCTTTGACTTCAATACTTATATTAGGAGGAAGAGATATGGCTGATAACAAAAATTTCACCGACCTTCACCATATCAAAGAAGCAATTTGCATAGACACAAACAGAGTTTATGACTCCTGTGCCGACAAAGACTGCCTGACGGATTTACGTGTTTACTTAACCGACAGAGGTCAATGCATTCTTGAAAATGCTTCTACGGTGCGTCCGAGAGCCGCACAAATACTTAACTGTCTTGTTGAAGTTGAAAGAGTTCCTTTCAACAAAGGATGCTATTCCGTTGACTTAACCTTTTTTGTTAAAGTTTGCCTCGACGCGTTCACCTGTCCCACCGCTTCACCCACCATGCTTGAGGGTCTTGTAACTTTCAGTAAGAAATGCATCCTTTTCGGCAGTGAGGGCAATGTAAAGATTTTCTCATCAAGCTATGTTTGCGACGGATTTGATGATCAAAATCCTGTCGGCAATACCAACCCCAGAGCAAAGGTTCAATGCGTTGACCCCATTATTCTGGATGCAAATGTTTGCAGAGTTTGTGATTGCTGCAACACCATGGGAGACTGCTGTGACTCCGTACCCAACACAATCTGCCGTTGCTTTGAGGGCAATTTCTGTAACTGTGACAGTGAAAAGGCAATTAAAGTTACATTGGGAGTTTTCACCATCGTTCAACTCGAAAGAGATGTTCAGATGCTTATTCCCGCTTATGATTTCTGCGTTCCAACAAAGGAGTGCTGTTGTGATACGGAAGACCCATGTGACACATTTAAGAGAATCAGCTTCCCCATTGACGAATTTTTCCCACCCAACTCAAAAGATAATGACTGCTCTCCCAACTTTAACTGCGGCGGAAGTTGCGGATGCGGTAAATAAAAAAACGAGGCTGTTTAGAGTCGTACTCTAAAGGACAGACGCTATGTAGGATGCGGTGTAGCCCGTGAGGGCTGCACCGTTTTCCTTTGTTTCA
>JBJFGF010000010.1:0-15251 GCA_051892415.1 Acutalibacteraceae bacterium
GACGTGACGGACTCAAAATCCGTTGGTAGCGATACCGTGCGGGTTCAAGTCCCGCTTCCGGCACCAAAACCGTTGAAGTCTTTTTTGACTTCAACGGTTTTAGATACTAAACCGCAATTTTATACCGGGGTGTAGCGCAGTTGGGGACGTTTCCGAGCGCCGCCGGTGGCGGATACAGCGAGGAATAAGGAGTGGCGCAACAAGGAGTATCGCGAAACGACAGTGAGCGAGACGACTATGTTGCAACAGGGGACGTTTCCGAGCGCCGCCGGTGGCGGATACAGCGAGGAATAAGGAGTGGCGCAACAAGGAGTATCGCGAAACGACAGTGAGCGAGACGACTATGTTGCAACAGGGGACGTTTCCGAGCGCCGCCTGACAACGAAAACCGCCGAAAACCCTTTAACCGTGCGGATTTCGGGCGATTTGAAAAATGAAAAAGGCAGTCAAAAATGTGTTTGACCACAGATTTGACCACTTACACGACCACAATTAAATAACTATCGGGGTGTGGCGCAGTTGGTAGCGCGCGACATTTGGGAGCATAGACGGTGTTCGCACCATATGACAACGACAACCGCCGAAAACCCTTCAACCGTGCGGATTTCGGGCGGTTCGGAAAATGAAAAAAAGCGGTCAAAAATGTGTTTGACCACAGATTTGACCACCTACACGACCACAATTAAATAGTTATCGGGGTATAGCGCAGTTGGTAGCGCGCGACATTTGGGATGTTGAGGCCGGGAGTTCGAGTCTCCCTACTCCGACCAAAAATGCGGCTTGACCGCACAAAAAGCCGCTGAACAATATTGTTTTGCGGCTCATTTTTTTGCATAAAGGATGTGATTGTGTGATTCAATTGTCTGCAACGAACCTATACTATATCGGTGATACAGATTCCGACAAAAGACGCGATTATTGCGTACACGGTCATGTTTTGTTTATGATTGACGATACCGTTATCGAAGATGGTGATGAGTGGTGCACAAGTGCTTCTGCTCTACGTTTTATGCGTTCGGTTTTAAGCAATCATTTCTCCGGTGCAGAAGAGCATATGGTACCTTGCTGCGGACACTTTATGATTCCTGCTGACGATGGGAAATCTGTGCATATCAGCGGATGCTCAAAAGGCATAGACTTTGACCTTATTCATGAAGAGAACCGCGTAATAATAAAAACTGTGGACGGTCGCTCCTTTTCGGTTAACTTTTCTGAATACAAAACTGCGGTTTTATCTTATGCGGAACAAATTGAGAAGTTTATGCGTGATGCTCCAACAAGGATTTTTGATGATTCGTTTGATAAAAAAGGCTATGAAGCCTTTAAAACAGAATGGTTTTCCCTGAAAGAAAGAATTGCCGCGCTGGATCATCCGGAATATAAAACTCTTGAAATCAGTTTTTCATACTGCGTTTCTATTTCTGAGAATGACATATCCGGCATTTCGGCGAGCGGAATTTCTCTGAAGAACGGACAGTTTATCAATTTTAAAGAATGCGCCTATCATTATCACAAGGTGAACGGCGGAAGCGGAAGGTGCATCGGGGAAAGGGACAGCACATCGCTTTCCTTCACATTTTACACCGCTCCGTTAACGACCGATGTTCAGTTTTTGAAGCGAAACCGTATTGCGGAGTTTTTTGCGAAGCATTCCGCATACCATCGTTTTTATGAACTGCAAAAGAGAATCAGTGCATACGGTTATACAACACGGGACATGACTTAATATCACAAGCATCCTATTCTTTGTCTACAGCGACGCAAATGTTGACAGGGTGACTGTTTCGGTCACCCTGTTATTTTCTCTTTTTCCGCCTTGATTTGCACCTTGACCTGCACAATCATTTCCGCAAGTTTTTCTTCACATTCTTCCCGTGTTTTTGCGTAGATGTTATGGCTTTCCCGCTTGCCGTAAGCATTCGTCGGCGTGTACGGTCCTTCATACAAGTGGTCGTTAATCATGGTGACACAGCCCGCTCCTTGTTTGCGTATTTTATACTTTGCGGCTCGGTTATGTTTTCAACCCGAAAATCTTTGTAAACATTTTTATAGAAAATATTTACAAAAAATTATTTTATGTTATACTTATAATGTATATATTTCCGATTTTGAAAGGATTGGTAGAAATGAAAACGACGAAGAAAGTTCTCGCTTTGATTCTTTCGGTTGTTATGTTGATGGGTTGTTTGTCATCAGTTGCTTTTGCTGTTGATAATGATTTCGTTCCCACAATCGTAATCCCCGGACTTTTCCAATGCGAAACAAAATATTATGAGGATGGCAGGGTTGCCACTAACGCAATGGGTCAGCCTTACGAAGCGCCCTTCTTTATGGATTCCACCGTTGAAATCGTAGGAAAAGCTTTATCAGAGGCGCTTGTTCCCATATCAAAACTCCTCATCAGTCAAGAGGACAAGGACAGCAAAGCAGCCAAGGCTTTTGCGGATGTTCTCGGCGAAGTACTTATGGAAAAAGTTCGTTGCGACGAAAACGGTGACTTCGTTCACGATATCCGTGCAACCAAGTACAATACAAGTTTTGCCAACCTCCCCACATACGATCAAGAATATATTTTTGACCGCATCCCCTTGCAGAACTATGTTGATATTGCAGGCGGAGAAAATCTCTACGTTTTCTCATATGCATCATTGGGTAATATGTTGGGCACGGCTACGGAGCTTTACGACTTTATTCAGTTTGTAAAAGAGGATTCCGGCTCTGACAAGGTTAACCTTGTACCCATCAGTCAGGGTGGTTCCATTGCAAATGCGCTTATGCAGCTTTACAAGGACAACGGCACACGCTCCATCGCAGATGATGTTAACAGAATTGTCTATGTTGTCCCTGCTCTCGACGGTTCAACTCTTATCGGCGAGATTTATCAGTACGGCTTCCTTGATGACAGTTACGAACTTTACAATACAATGTTCCCCTCCCTTATGGGTGAGGAAGAAATGATGAGTTATCTTGTAAATGTCATCATCCGTATTATGCCCAATGCGGATTTGAACAACATTCTTGATATGGCGGTTGATACTCTCATTGAAGACTATATGAGATACTCAACACTTCTTTGGGGACTTTGCCCCTCCGGCAATTACCCTGCCTGTCGCGATAAATACCTTCTTGACGAAGGACTTGAAAACATTCTTTCCCAGGCAGATTGGTACTACAACGCACAGTTACATTCCGACAGCAACATTCTTGACGCAGTTGCCGACGGTGTTGAAATTTTTGATATTGTTGACTACAACGAGCCCCTCTATCAACTTGTTGATTCCTGGGACGATGTTAATGCCGACGGTATCATTCAGCTCGACTCCACTTCCATGGGTGCTTTCAGTTACGGAGTTGACATTCCCCTCCCTGCTGACTATGTTCCCACTCACTCAAACTGTACTGATCCTGCAAACCACAACCATGCGGATCCCAACGGTATTGTTGATTCCTGCACAGGTCTTCTCCCCGAAACAACATTCTATTTCTACAATCAGAACCATGAACAAACCGCTTCAAATGATGTTATAATGAAGCTCGTTACAGAACTTCTTACAGACAGCAACTTCACAAGCGTTTTCTCATACCCCGACAGATTCCCCCAATTCAATGTCGGAAGAAACTCAAAGTCATTTATGAGGGACCTTGAGGAAATGAAAAATTATGATACAAGCAATCTTACCGAAGAAGAAAAAGTATTGCTCCAAAATGCAATCGCAGAAGCGGATGCCGCATTGGCTCAAACAAATGTAAACATTGACGAATTTGAAGAAGCAAAAGCCGACTTCTATGAGGTTCGCGACCAAATTCTCAACAGAGACAATACTGAAACCGAAAATAAGGGCAACGGAGCCTATATGGATTTCAGCGATGCACTCAAACAGATTATGCAGGCATTAAGTGATATCCTCTATCTTTTCTTTAACGGTGCCGGATTCAGCGAAATGTAAAAATTGATACAACAAAATCACCTTTGGCAGTCAGATTGCCAAAGGTGATTTTTTATTTGATTTTATTCTTCATTCAGCAAGTATCCGAACGCACTCTCGACTCTGCCGTTTTTCATATAAACTCTTGTAACTCTGCTGTTAATGTTACATATTATCTCGTAATTTATGGTATTTGCTTTCTCGGCAATTTCATCAACGGAAATCGTTTCTTTTCCGTCCGTTCCGAAAATTGTTGCGGCATCTCCCACTTTCACTTGCGGAATATGGGTTACATCCACCATAAACTGATCCATACACACTCTGCCGATTATTTTAGCCCGTTTCCCCTTTATGAGAACCTCGCCGTTATTGGAAAGAATTCTTGTAACGCCGTCTGCATAGCCCGCGCAAAGGGTTGCAACACGGGTTTCTCTTTGGGTAGTGTAGGTACAACCATAACTTACGCACACTCCCGCCGGCAAGGTTTTTACCTGAACAACACGGGTTTTCATAGACATGACGGGTTTTGGAACAACTATGTTCTTAAATTCCACTTCATTTGATGGTCTTAAGCCGTAAAGGATGATCCCCTCACGAACCATATTGTAATTCTGTTCCAAATCCGCAATAGCGGCGCTGTTGTATAGATGTTTCAAGGGAATGTTGATTCCCGCTTTCTCCAACTGTGAAACGAATCCGTCAAACTTTGCCACTTGCATTTTTGTATAAGTCTTATCAAGTTCATCCGCCACGGCAAGATGACTGAAAATCCCCTCAGCTTCAATATTGGGGAGTTCTTTAATTCTTTTGATTTCTTCAACGGATGTCTCGTCACAGGCAAAACCTATACGGGACATTCCCGTATCAACGGCAATATGAAATTTCGCAACTCTTCCCGCTTTCCGTGCCGCTTGAGAGAGGAGCCTCGCCTCGTCATAATCCGATACCGCAGGAGTGATTTGATATTTGACAATGTTGTCATAGTCCCCACAGGGAATATGCCCCAATATAAGAATCGGACAACTAACACCATGCTTTTTTAATTCTATGGCTTCGTCCGTTGCGGCAACCGCAAGGTAATCCGCCTTACCGTCAAGAAATTTTGCTACACCCACAGCACCGTGACCGTAAGCATTGGCTTTGACCACGGCTAATATTTTTGTGTTTTCGGGAAGCATTTTCCTGACAGCGTCAAAATTGCACTCGAGTGCGTCAAGATCAATCTCCACCCAAGTGCGCAATGAGTTAAAAATATCGTTCATAAAACAAATATTATTTTCCTAACAATGTATTCATAAGTGCCGAATCATCTGTAATAAGCCCATCGACACCTAATTTTATAAGTTCCTTTGCAATGTGTTCTTTGTTAACAGTCCATGGGTTAACCTGAATACCGGCTCTGTGTGCCCTTTCAACATAAAGACGTGTTACGTACATGTGAAAAGGATGTAAAGCGTCCGCACCGATTTCCTTTGCAAATGCAACGGGACGGGGGGCTATTTTTAAAGAAATCAACTGGTCGGGAGAATAGAGGAGTCCTGTTTTACACGCCTTATCAACCTTTTTGCAAACTACAAGAATTGCAGGGTCGAAACTGGAAATAAGGAGTTTATCAAAAAGTCCGTGTTCCTTAACTGCGGCAATTGTTTTTTCCGCAAGTTCAGTGCCCGCTTCTCCGAAATGCTCGCTTTTAAGTTCAATATCAAGGACCTTCATTTTGTCGCCCATGGTCTCGCTAAGGGACAAAAACTCATCCAACGTGGGAATCTTAATGCCCTCATATTCAGGACCCTTGTATTTGCCGAAATCATATTCGCGCAACTCTTCCAAGGTCATATCTTTAATTGCGCCGGTTCCGTTTGAAGTTTCATCAATAGTAAAATTATGACAAACTACCGGAATTCCGTCCTTTGTCAAATGAATATCGGTTTCAAATCCGTCGCAGCCGATTTCTATTGACATTTTAAATGCTTCAAGTGTATTTTGCGGCGCTATGATATTTGCACCTCTGTGAGCTATAACATTACATTCAGACATTGTAATCCCCCACTTATTTATTTCTCAGTTAATTATACATTACTTTTATGTTTTGGTCAACTACAATAGCAAACCGGTAGCTATTGCACCCGTCAAAACCGCAACACCGCCTGCAATAAGGGCGATTTTTTGTTTTATCATTCCGTCCGCGTCCCAAATGTACGCCAATTCGTTAAAAATACCGCCGCCTACGATGTCCTTATATGTATAGAATCGGGTTTCGTAATTCCCTGTTTTTTCATCTATATCAAAAATTCTGACTCCGCGGTTTCTGCCGCCGTAGCAACGGAATGAGGCGCAGGATGTTTGAACGAAGTTTATTCCGTCAACAACACCCTCAAAGCAATTCGGATGGTCGTGACCGAAAACAACCGCTTTAATATCTCCGCATTCTTTCATTGCCAGGAACTGACCGTTTTCAGCAGTAACAACACCGGGGTATTCTCCCAACTCGCCTTTGCAATGGGATTTGAGTTTGTAATATCTGTTTTCGGGACCCCTTACCGCACCGTTGTCCGATACACTACATTCCTCAACAAGTTCAAGAATTTCAGCCATCGGAATATGCTGAAACATCAAGGAGGGTATAGGTTTCCCGCCGTTCATTTCTCTAAGTTCAGAACTTTTCTTTTTGTACCACTCAACCGCTTGCGGTTTCACCATACAAAAGCATTTATCAAGTTCTTTATCTTTCCAAGCAGAATCCAACATCCATAAATTGAATTTGATATGCTTTCCGTCCTCGGAATATATGGGCAGATTATAAGTGTCAACATCGGGAGATTCTTCGTCATCAAGTCCGAGACAGCAGGTGTATTCCCTGTACATATCGGCTTGCTCATCCTTGGTGAGCCTGTTCATGTCATCATGATTACCGTAAATCATGGCAAAAGGAATTTTTCTTTTTTCAATGGGGGAAACCAATTTGTCGATAGCAATTTTCATTGCCTCGGCTTCACCCTCTTTATCATGTATAACCTTTTTTGAACCGATTCGTGCATCACAGAGATGGTTACCGAGAATATTATCCCCCGTAAGAACAATGAGGTCGGGTTTTAAGGTATCGTATGCCTTATTGAGCATACGCATCATAGTGGGTCTTACGAACTGCAAATCCTGCGGATCGCTGACCTGCATTATTCTTATTTTTCCTTTTTTGAATCTTAATTTCATATTAACCTCACATCAGGGTGTAAAGCGTTTCTTTAAGTATAGGTTTGGATTATACTTTTTACCCCAACTCGGGTATAATTGCTTTGGCTATTACGAAATATACCACAAGTGAAACGGCATCGACTATGGTAGTTATGAAAGGACTCGCCATAACCGCAGGATCAAGTTTGAGTTTTTTCGCCACAATGGGCAAAACACAACCTATGAATTTTGCACAAATAACAGTTACGCACAATGTGAGCGCAACCACAAGGGCAACATTATTGTTAACTCCTGGGGTTTTGAGAAGAAGTCCGTCAATTAAAACTATCTTTATAAAACAAGCAACTGCCAATGACACACCGCAAAGGATCGAAACGCGGAATTCCTTCCACATAACTTTGAAAATGTCCTTAACATCAACTTCTCCCAAGGAAAGTCCGCGGATTACCGTAACAGACGCCTGACTGCCCGAGTTACCGCCGGTACCCATAATCATTGGAATAAACGCGGTCAAAACCACCAATTTTGACAAAGAGTCCTCAAAGGAAGATATTATCATTCCCGTAAAGGTTGCCGAAAGCATAAGAAGAATAAGCCAGGGAATTCTGCCCTTCCAAAGTTCCCAAATTGATATTTTCAGATAGGGAGTATCGGTGTTGGGGGCAATAGCCGCCATTTTCTGGAAGTCTTCTTCCGCCTCTTCCTGAATAACGTCAATAGCATCGTCGAACGTAACAATACCCACCATACAATTTTCTGTATCAAGGACGGGAATTGATACCAGGTCATATTTGTTAAACATCTGAGCAACTTCTTCCTGGTCGCTCATGGTTTTAACAAATACAGGATTTTCATCCATAACATCCGTGAGAAGTTCGTCATCATCACAGGTCAACAGATCCATTGCAGTAACCGTACCTAAAAGACGGTGTTTTTCCACAACGTAACAGATATTAACCGTTTCCGAATACTCTCCCCTGGATTTTATCTTTTTCAATGCATCTCCGATTGTCATCGTGGGATGCAAACTGATATATTCAAGGGTCATAATGCTGCCGGCACTGTCTTCGGGGTAATTCAAAATAGTGTTTATAGCAGTTCTTTTGTCCCCTGCAACCGAAAGCATTCTTTCCACAACATTTGCAGGCATTTCTTCGATAACATCAACTGCATCGTCAATGAACATATCTTCCATAATAAACTTCAATTCGCTGTCCGTAAAAGCCTCAACAAGCACCTGCTCCTGTTCGGGCTCCATATAGGTGAACACCATTGACGCGCTCTCTTTGGGAATAAGCCGGAAAAGCATAACCATTTGCTTCTCTTCAAATTCCGGAAGGAGCAAAGCTGTGTCAACCGGATTCATTGTATCAAATATACTTTTTATTGCTTTATACTGTTTTTCAAGCAATAATCTTTCAAAAACTTCTTTTGTCATTTTTTTCCTCCTTTTTCTGTTTTGCAGAATGGAGGGTGAAACGCAAATAAAAAACCGAGTCTAAGACTCGGCGATAAAAAACACTTTTGACGAAAAAGCAAAGCTCTTCCGTCCTCATATTACTGCAGACGCAGTTATAGTGTGATACAGTCCGTAATTTCTTCAGACTGTTTTATCGCTGTTTTTATTCTGTTGCAACTTCGCCCATGCCCGCTACTGCCTGAATCCATTACTTTGTCACACTCCTTATATTTAGTATATTTAGTTTACACTTAAATATAAACCAAATCAACACACTTTGTCAAGGCAAAACCATAATTATTGCAAAAAAAGAACTCCCGAAGGAGTTCTTAAAGAATTTTTAAGTTAATTAAAACATACCTATAATAACATTTACGAGATCCATAAGCCACTCAATAAATGAAAGTATGCCGGTATATTGAGGAGTTCTCACATGACCGCAAACCTTACAAACATTGTCTGCTGCCGTTGGGTCACCTTTAAGATGAGTGTGACCTTCTTTTTCCGCCTGGCCGCCGCAATCGTCACAAACTCTCCAATGGTCAGTACCGCTGTACTGATAATCACCGATGGGATTGTGAGCAACTCTTACTACACACACGTTGGAATACACATAGTTGTCGGAATAATCAACTGTAAAATATCTCAAATTAAAGGAAGTTCCCTCACCGGTTAAGGGCTGACCGTCATAAGGAACCCACAAACCGTCGTCTTTCTGTACTTCCCAACCGCGTCCCTTGGGATAGCCTTTAACCACGGGCTCATCAATTACATCTGAGTCGATAACCTTACCGGGACAAATTCGAACACTTGAAACGATTTCGCCAACCTCAACAGATGCCGCACTTGCCACGCAAGTCAATGCACTGAAAAGAAGGCATACCGTAAGTACTGTAGCCAATACTCTTTTTTTCATTTCTATTCCATCCTTTCAAAGACAGTTTTTTATATATTACCATTTATAGAAAAAAAATGCAAGGGTTTAAGAAAAATTCAATAAATTTATTCAAAATAAATAACTTCATTCTTCTCAGCCGACTCAAAAATCGCTTCCATAAGTTTCATAAGTCTTCTCTGTTGATCGTGAGTTATAAGAGGCTTTGCACCGTTTCTCAATACATCATAAATATTGTTATAATAATCCGCCCAATCAACGGAAACCTTTTCGAGAGGGAATTTCTTTATAGTTTCGTCCGTACGGGGCGCCATGGTCTTGGTTATTCCGGCACCTGCCTGAATAGGCACTGCGTCAATGGTTTCCCAATCCTTGATTTTAACAATTTCTCCGTTTAAATCCCAATCTTCAATAACAGCCGTTCCGTTTTCACCGCAAACATACCAACGGGGAGCATCAATAAAGTTATTTGTGAAAACCTCAACAAGACATTCGGGTCCGTTTTCAAATTTGAGAATTGCTCTGAAACCGTCATCAACCTCGTCATTTGTTACGTTGGTCAAGGTAGAATAAACACTTTGGAGTTTTTTGCCCTCATTAAGCATTAAAATCTGGTCAAGCAGGTGAACACCCCAGTCAAGAACCATACCTCCGCCGTGCTGTTTTTCACGGCGCCAGTCACCGGGAATTCCCCGAGATCCGTAAACCTTTGAATCAATGGCGAAAACTCTGCCCAACTCATTTGTTTCAATAATTTTTTTCACCATACGGTAATCGTTGTCCCAACGTCTGTTTTGATGTACGGTGAAAAGCATTCCGGTTTCTTCGGAAACAGCAATCATTTCCTCCAAATCCTCTGAACACAGAGTAACGGGTTTTTCGCTTATAACCGCCTTCCCCGCTCTCATAGCCGCTACGGCTATGTCCTTGTGAACATCGTTATACGCCGCACAAACAATAAGTTCTATGCTTTCATCCTCAAGAACAGCTTCAAAGGAGGGATACACATAATAACCCTTACTTTCGGCATATTCACATCTTTCGGGTTTTATATCATAGATACCTGCAAGATTGAAATTTTCAAAGCCGTTAATTTTGTCGGCATGATAGCCGCCCATTCCGCCGTAACCTACTACAACAACATTGATTTTTTCCATAATATCATTCTCTCTTTGGGTTTAATTTGATTTTTGTGATTGTTTGATTGTTTTAAAAACATTAAAAGCCGTTATGTAATCTAATGCTTTAGTGTGCAACTTTTATTTAGCTATTTATAACTTTTGTTATTTAACACCTTTAGTGCGTGATTTTTATTCTATTATTCAAAACTTTTGTTATTTAAAACTTTTGTGTGCGTGGATTTCGTGATTTACAAACCCCGAAGCGTACAAGGGTACGCGAGTTCGGGTGAGTTTAATCGCAAAAGGCGCGTGCAATAAAGTTTTAAATCCACCAAGCGGATTCAAGACCTTCTTTTATTATGCAGTTTTTGAGGAGTGAAACGGCTTTTTCAAGCCCTTCGTTCTGGCTCATAAGGGAATCTTCGTGTTCAATGGAGATGGCATAATCATAGCCGACCATACGAAGATTGCTGATAACATCGCGCCAATAGGTTTCACCGTTACCGAAACCGACCGAACGGAAAATCCAGGAACGGTTAATTTCATCGGCATAGGATTTTGTATCAAGAACACCGTTAACAGCGGTGTTAAGACTGTCAATTTTAGTGTCTTTTGCGTGGAAATGGAAAATTGCGTTTTCTTTACCCAAGGCACGAATAACTGCAACAGGATCCATGCCCTGCCAGATAAGGTGGGAAAGGTCAAGATTTGCACCGATTTCTTTACCTACGGCACTACGGAGTTTCAAAAGGCTTTCGGTGTTATATACGCAAAAACCGGGATGAAGTTCAAGGGCAATTTTATCAACACCGTGAGCGGTGCTGAATTTGACAAATTCTTTCCAATAAGGAATAAGCACCTCATTCCATTGATATTCGAGTATTTCCCCGAAATCATTGGGCCATGGGCATGTTACCCAGTTGGGATATTTTGCGGTTTCGCAGTCACCGGGGCAACCTGAGAATGTGTTAATCTGATGAATACCCAATTTTTCTGCAAGGAGAACTGCTTTTCTCATATCTTCGTCAAAGTTTTTTGCAATTTCCTTATTGGGATGAACGGGGTTACCGTGACAACTTAAAGCACTGATTTCAAGATCATATTTTTTAAGAAGTGCCTTGAAATCCTCCAACGCTTTATCGTCATTAAGGAGAATATCGGGATCTGCGTGGGCCTTTCCGGGAAAGCCCCCGCAACCGATTTCAACCATTTCAAGTCCGAGCGATTTAAAATATTTTAATGCTTCCTCAAGAGAAACACCGCCAAGCAAATTGGTAAGTACGCCTAATTTCATAAATTCAAACTCCTATATTTCAAAAATTTTTTCTTAACCAAGAATAACTGCGTGTTATGTCATCAAGACCTGTGGGAACGGGATCATCATTTTCGAGAATTACCCAATCAAGACCAACGGCATTAACGCCCTCAACAACATTTTCAAGGTTATTTTCTCCCTCGCCCAGCGCCTTAGGATGCCGGTCAATGCCGTCCTTTATATGAACAAGAACTATTTTATCCTTATTTGCCTTTAGATACTCCGCATTGTCTATTCCTGCGCAGAAACTCCAATAGGTATCAAGTTCCAACGCACAGCCCTCATCCGAGATAATATCCATAGCGTTTTTTCCGTCTTTAATATTTTCAAACTCTTCGGTGTGATTATGGTAGTAGGTATTCATGCCCATTTCTCTCGCCTTAACGGCCGCATTTCCCAAAACCTCACCTGTGTGCTTTGCTTCTTCGTATGTTGAATGAGGCGCTCCGCCTACACCTATGTATTTTGCTCCCAAGGTTTTAGCGAAAGAAAGAGTTTTTTCTAAATTTTCGGGAAGAAAATCGTCAAGACCCAAGTGCGAGCCCACAACCTCAAGACCCAATTCATCGCAATGCTCGCGAAGTGTTTGTGCGGAAAGACCGAAATAGCCGGCAAACTCAACTCCGTCGAATCCGATTTCTTTAACTTTGCCGAGAACTTCCAACATATCGTTACCGTCTTTTATATGGTCACGAACCGAATATAACTGAACAGCAAATTTCATTATACTTTACCCCTGTTATTTGTTTTTTTATTCTCAATCGTTAAAATAAACCGGCTTGCCCGTTTCTGCAGACTTATAAATAGCTTCAAGAATTCTTGTAACGCAAAGTGCCTGCTCGGGTAAAACAACAGGGTCGGTATCGGTTCTTATGGCATTTATCCATTGAGCTGCTTCAATTTCAGAGGGAGAGCCGTTACCTGCACCCTCGTAGAATGCAACACCGCCGGCTTTAAGGTCGGGTTCTTCAATGCATTGCCTGCCGTTTTTCACATAGTTCAAACGAACTTTATCGTTGAGGGTATCAACACCGCCCTTTACACCGGAAATCATATAACAGGCTTCGTGGGGGTATGCAATATTTAGTGCCCAAGAAGATTCAAGGTTAATAACCGCACCGTTTTTCATTTTAATAAAGCCGAATGCGGAATCCTCAACGGTAAATTTTTCAGGGTCCCAATCTCCCCAAGCATTACCGGTATTCTTCTGGTCCGCAAGTTTTCTGAATGTTTGTCCCACAACCATTTCGGGCTCGTAGTTGTTCATCATCCAAAGAGTCAAATCCAGGGCATGAGTACCGATATCTATAAGAGGACCGCCGCCCTGTTCTTCTTCATTAAGAAATACGCCCCATGTGGGAACAGCCCTGCGGCGAACAGCAAGTGCTTTGCCGTAGTAAATTTCACCGAATTCACCGTCATCGGCGCATTTTTTTGCATAAATATTTGCCGCCGTATTTCTGTTTTGATAGCCTATTGTAAGTTTCTTACCCGTTCTCTTAGCGGCTTCAAGCATGGCCTCTGCCTCTTCAGAAGTTTTAGCCATGGGCTTTTCACACATAACATGCTTTCCCGCTTCGAGAGCGTCAATAGTAATAAAACTGTGAGAACGGTTGGGAGTACAAACGTGAATCACATCAATGCTTCCGTCTTTCAGGAGTTCTTTGTAATCCTCGTAAACTTTAGCATCGGGAGTGCCGTAATCTTCCGCCGCTTTCTCCGCTCTCTCTTTTATGATATCGCAAAAAGCAACCATTTCAACGCCCTTAACTTTTTTGAGAGCGGGCATATGTTTGCCGTTGGCGATACCGCCGCAACCGATGATACCGATTTTTAAAATCTTATCCATTTTGAAACATCCTTTCAGACATTATACTTCACTTACCTATTATATTTCTTTTACAATTTATTTCAATAATTTTGAAAGATTTGAGGTGACAAAAAAACCGTTGATTATTTAGGTATTTTTCACATAAAAACCAATGTAATTGCATTGGGTAAGGGTTACTAAAATCATAAATTCAGACACACTCGCAAAAGCGCACCTGAGTTTTTCTTCAACTTTAAAATATTCGCAAAAATATTTTTGTAACACCGAAACCGATTAAGGCACAGCCGGGAAAAGTGAAAATCCAGGTCAACGCAATTTCTTTTATTACGGATACATTCAGGTCTTTCATATTTCTTGCCGCACCCGCACCCATCATAGCGGTTGTTTTTGCGTGGGTGGTGGAAACGGGATAGCCGAAAACCGTGCTTACAAGAAGCGCAAGTGAAGCCGAAAGGTCCGCGGAAAAACCCTGATATTTTTCAAGTCTTACCATGTCCATACCCACGGATTTAATTATCTTTTTTCCCCCGGACACCGTACCCAAAGCCATAACCGCTGAACATATAAGAATTATCTTCCAATCCCCCTGAAAAGTATCGGCTTTCCCCTCCCCCGAAAAAGCCGTACAGAGCATTAAAACCGCTATGAATTTCTGTCCGTCCTGAGCACCGTGCATAAAACTCATTCCTGCGGCGGCAAAAATCTGACTGTACTTGAAAAAGCCTTCGGCGCGATTTCTTTTTATGTTTCTAAAAACCATAATAATGATTTTGCATATAATAAAGCCCAGAACAAAACCGAAAAAGCAAGAAGTAAAAAGTCCTTTTACCGTTTTCAGCCATTCCTCTGCATTAACTCCGCCCAAACCGCCGTTAATGGCTATTGCGCTCCCCGTAAGTCCCGCAATAAGCGCGTGACTTTCGCTTGTGGGAATTCCGAAATACCAGGCAAGAACCGCCCAGAGTACAATGGCAAAAAGCGCCGCGGAAAGTGCAACGGATGCAGAATATGTATCATCGCCGAAATTTACAATGTTCGCCACCGTCACGGTTACGGAATTGTTAACCGCACTCATAACGATAACCCCTAAAAAATTCAGTATTGCGGACATTATCAGGGCGGATTTTAATTTCATACATCGGGTAACGGTAACCGTGGAAATGGCATTGGGCGCATCCGTTAAACCGTTCACAAAAACAACCGCAAGAGTAAGAATTATTGACGTTACCGTTAAAAGAGAAAACCCCACCCCAAAACACAGCCCTTTCATTATAGTTTTTGTACATTTTATTCGCACCATTGGCATTTAATATACAGGAAAGCCCTAAATACAATAAAAATATTAAAAAATTCCAAAAAACACTTGCAAAAAGTCAAATGTTATGATATTATATCTTTCGCTATCTGGGTGTGGCGCAGTTGGTAGCGCGCTTGACTGGGGGTCAAGAGGCCGGAAGTTCAAGTCTTCTCACTCAGACCAAAAAGGACGGATAACCGTTGGTTGTTCGTCCT
>JBJFGF010000010.1:15351-121225 GCA_051892415.1 Acutalibacteraceae bacterium
AGCGAGCCTGCGAGCGTGAAGGGCGGAGCCCTTCAAGTCTTCTCACTCAGACCAAAAAGGACGGATAACCGTTGGTTGTTCGTCCTTTTTTTTGTTTTGATTACATAAGGAAGACTTGAACTTCTCTCGCCGAAGGCGAACACAATCGGGTCAGCGAGCCTGCGAGCGTGAAGGGCGGAGCCCTTCAAGTCTTCTCACTCAGACCAATAAAGCAGATAACTCTTTCGAGTTACCTGCTTTATTTTTCTGTTTCGATATATCGAATAGTTGAAAGTTTTGAAAGTTTCAATATATTTAACAGTTGAAAGTTATATTCTTATGTTGTATAATCGGTTGGACATACGGGATTCGAACAGATTTGATATGATTATTTTAAAAAACAAATCGTAATACTCGGCACAGTTTTTCACTATTTTGTGTAAATTCCATTTTTAAAAAAGAAGATGTACATTTATGAAACAGATATTAAAAAAAGTATTCCCCCAAACCGTGCCGGTTATGGCGGGGTATATTTCGTTAGGCATTGCATTCGGACTGCTTTTGCAGTCCATGGGCTACGGACCCCTTTGGGCATTACTTATGAGTTTGTTCATATATGCCGGTTCAGCCCAATTCCTTGCAGTTGAACTGTTGGCGGCAGGAGCAACATTGACGCAGGTTGCGTTGTTGACCTTTCTTTTAAACTTCAGGCATTTATTTTACGGTTTGTCCATGATAGAGAAATACCGCGGAACGGGGTTCAAAAAACTGTATTTAATATTCGGGCTGACAGATGAGACATACGCTCTTTTAACAGGCTACAAAACACCGGAAGGGTTAAACGACGGTAAATATTACCTCTCGGTCACATTGATGAATCATATATATTGGGTTACGGGAAGCGTGCTTGGAGCCGTTGCGGGTAGCATAATCCCCTTTGACACAACGGGAATTGATTTTGCAATGACTGCTCTTTTTGCGGTACTTGTAGTTGAACAATGGAAAACCAATAAAAATCATATTCCGGCAATATTGGGATTTGCAATAACCCTCGGAGCCCTTTTAATCTTCGGTGCGGACAACTTCCTTATTCCCGCACTCATAGTAATGTCCGTTGTGCTGATGTGTCTGCAAAAACCTTTAGATAGGGAGGAAGCCCATGAGTGATACATATATAATCGGGGTAATTGCCGTAATGGCGGTTGTTACTGCATTACTGAGATTCCTGCCATTTATTTTATTTGACCACGGCGAGAATTTGCCAAAATGGATTTCCTATCTCGGAAAGGTATTGCCCCCCGCGGTAATAAGTATGCTTTTGGTATATTGTTTGAGAAATATAAGTTTTCTTGACGGAAGTCACGGACTACCCGAACTTATATGCGTGGGGGTTGCGGTGTTACTGCACAGTTGGAAACGAAACACTCTTTTAAGCATCGGTGTCAGTACGCTTCTGTATATGGTACTTATACAAAGCGGTATTTTCGGGATTTAAAATCCCATATAAAATATATAAAAAAAATCAGTCCGCCGAAACGGACTGATTTTTTCAAATTATGTTCACTTCAAATCTGACAAATTCGCTTTCGCCTTTTATGTATTCGCCTTTCATAAAATTGCGGGCAACAAAAACAATTCTATCATCATAAACCTCCGCATAATAGCCCATTCCGCAGGGCTTTATGCCGAAATTGTTTTCCTTGCGGTAGCCGGGAACACTCAATGAGCAAACATTATTTTCTTTATTGAGATACTCAAAAGTTTTTTCGTAAATACCTCCGTGAAGGTGGCCGTTTATAAAGAAAACGTTTTTATATTTCTCCATAACCGCCCTAACTTCGTCGGACTGTTCGCCCATATCCCCTGTTTTCCATACCTCCGGAAGACCATGAGTTTGCGCAAATGCCTGGTGGCACATTACGAACACGGGTTTTCCGTGTTCAGTACCTCTTTCAAGTTCTCTGTCGAGAAAGTTGATTTGCTCTTTTGTAATATGTGCCTTTTCGAGAACACGTTTTTCCGTGCCCAGAACAATAAAGGTATAGCCTTTTATATCATAGGAATAATAACTTTTTCCGCCTGTATTGATTTTCAGGTATTCATTCACCTTGTCCATTATAATCTTTTGATTTTTGCGGTAGGTAAACCGAACGTCGTGATTTCCCATGGTAAGTAACACATTGGGTATTACATTTTGGCTGTCGGTAACGCTGAAAAAGCCGTCATATTCTCTTTTTCTGCCGTATTCGGAAATATCCCCCGCCATAAGAAGCGCGTCAAATTTTTCTTTCGAATTACCTATATCGCAGAATAAATTGCTGAAATTTTTAACGGCATTTTCATTATCTGTCAAATGGGTATCTGCAATCATGGCAAAGGCGAGCCTGATATTTTCCCCGTCCCGAAATTCAATGGATTCTTTCTTTGAAACCTCATAAACAACATCGTACTTGGGGGACAGCGCTTTTAACTGCGCCGCATATTTTGTGATAAATATACTTGCCGACATAGAATTTCAGTTCCCCTTAATATTTGAGTTTTTCGTTAGCCGCTTTCATAATCTCGGGAGTAACTTTCACTACCTCACGGTCATAAGTAAGAAGTCCGTTACATTCGTCCTCAACGTCGCTGACCTCTGTGTAAACAGCCGCAGAAAGCCCCTTGTTTACCATGCAATTATATATGCGGTTTTCGTAGAGATTTTTTATTGCATTATCGAATTTTTCCTGATTATAGTATTTTCTGTAACCGAAGAATTTATCTTTATTAAAGCAATGGTCCTTGAACTGCATCGAATAACCGCCGAATTCCGTAAGAGCAATAGGACGCCTATCAGCTTTATTGTATTTCGGGAAACTGAACGGAGTAAAGTAAATGTGGAAACTGTTCACATCACCTGCGCCGTGATCTACCCACCCGCTTGCGTGGTCAATAAGTCTTGTTGGGTCTTTCTCTCTGTAAAAATCACAGACCTTAACGCTGTCAAACTGACCCCAACCCTCGTTGAGAGGAGTCCAAAGAGCAAGGGAAGTCACGTTGTAGAGAAGTTCAATCATCTTTTCGGAATCCTCGTAGAATTCCTTTCTGCCATCCTCGTTTTCTCTTGCAAAATATCTGTAATGCAAGTGATTGTCCTTTACTTTTCCTATATGCTTGTTATTGAAAAGTATGGACATAAATGGTGCCGCACCGATGGCAATAAAATTGTAATTTCCGCCGCCGTTAATCATATCCTGCCAAACAATCATACCCAGTCTGTCACAATGATAATACCAGCGCAACGGTTCAATTTTGATGTGTTTTCTCAAGGTGTTAAAGCCCAGGTCCTTCATTGTCTGAATATCGTAAACGAGGGCTTCGTCCGAGGGGGCGGTGTACATTCCGTCACTCCAATAGCCCTGGTCAAGAAGCCCGTTGAAGAAATAGGGCTTGTTGTTGAGCATTAACCGCGGAGTTCCGTTATCGTCCGTGCCAACGCTGTATTTTCTCATACCGAAATAACTCTCAACCCTGTCGTTGCCTGCGGCAATTTTAAGGTCATAAAGATAGGGATTCTCGGGACTCCAAAGTTCATAATCGGAAAGTTTAATAGTACCCTTGCCGTCCGTGAGTTTGACCGCACCTTTAACCTCGCCCTTGTCCATAACAACTGCCGCCATTTCGTCCTCGGGCTTGCCGTTGTATTTAATCTCGATATTTATTTCGTCATTGTCAATATCGGGTGTGAGTTTAATATTTTCTATGTAGCCTTCACACACTTCTTCAAGCCACACGGTCTGCCAAATACCCGATTGGGGAGTGTACCAGATTCCGCCCCGTTTAAAAGTCTGTTTTCCCCTTGCCTGCACGCCCTCGGTTGTGGGGTCGGTCACGGTAATTCTCAAATCATTTTCACCGTCAAGAATAAGTGTTGTAACATCAAAAGTAAATGGAAGATAGCCTCCCCTGTGTTCTCCCACAAAACTGTTGTTGAGAGTAACGGTGCATTTATAATCAACCGCGCCGAAATGTAGAAGGATACGGTGGTTTGTTCTTCTGAACGTAAAGGTTTTCTGATAGTAAAGAACATCCGTAGGCTTAACAGTCTTTTCAACACCGCTCAAAATACTTTCGGGGCTGAAAGGCACAGTAATTTTTCCTTGATAACCGTTAAATTTTCTGTATTCGTCAAGTATTGCATAGTTCCACTCACCGTTAAGATTTATGAAACTGTCCCGCTTGAGCTGGGGTCTGGGATAGTCGTTTAAGGGCAAATTCTTATCCAAGGTTTTACCCCATCTTGTAAGTAATTTTTCCATAACATACTCCATATTATAAAAATTTCATTCCATACGTTCATAATAATATCATAACAATTACCATTTTTCAACATTGAATATCCGTGTTTTTTACCAAAGTATTACAAATAATCGTTGACGAAAACGATTTTCGGTGGTATAATCATTTCAAACTATAATGTAAGAAAGTAGGGTTTTTATGCAGGCCATAGGCTCATTATTCCAAGAGATTGCTTCAATCTTATTATCAATCTTTATGCTGTTCGGCGGTGTTACTACCCCCGCAACCAACGATGTCCTCAAGAACATCAATCCCGACACCGTTATTGACTTTGTTCTGACTGGTGATACTCAGGTTTGCGACTACATACCCGAACGTGAGGCTAATCTCATTTCCTTATCCGAAGATATTATGAATTCAGAAATCGAGCTTGACGCATTCATCATTGCCGGTGATATTGCCGAAAACGGTATGCAGCAGGAATTCGACAGAGTTACAAGCCACATCAGCGGCTTCAACACAGCAAATTTCATTATGTGTACAGGTAACCACGACATCCGTCTGCGTGAGTATGAACAGTCAAAATCACGTTTCCTCGACTTTATGAACAACCTTAACAGTACCGAAAACGCACAGGACAATGTTTACTTCAAATATATGGTAAACGGCTACACATTCCTTGTAATGGGTTCCGAAGAGGGCAATTTTGAAGATGCCTTCATCAGCGACGCACAACTCCAATGGCTCAACATTGAACTTAAAAATGCTACAAAATCCGGCAAGCCCGTATTCGTAATCTGCCACTATCCTCTTGCTGAGGCTCACGGTCTTCCCGATACCTGGGGTTCATCCGACAGCACTCCCGAGGGTGATTCACTTCCCACTTATGTAAAGAAAGACAGCTACGACAACTACGATTCAACAGGTTCAATCGGTAGGCAGACAAATGATGTTTACGACATTCTCACAAAGTATGAAAACGTATTCTTCATTACCGGTCACCTTCACACAGGTTTCGGTAAATATACTTACCAGACAATCAGCGAAGAAAACAATGTTCAGGGTGTAAACGTACCCTCCGTTGGCATTAACAACAAAGACGGCGTTTATAACAATCCCGGTACGGGACTCTTTGTTGAAGTTACCGATTCACAGGTTATCTTCTACGCAAGAGACTTTGCAAACGGCAGATTCCTTACAAGTGACGATTGGGTACACGCAGTAAAAACATTTGATATTCAATAATCATCTAACACTCAAAAACAACCTCCCGCATAGAATAATGCGGGAGGTATTTTTATGTTTTCTGATATATCAGCATTGTTTTTAGCAATATTGGGAATTCTTTTCATTTTATTCATCATAATATTTAAACTTATGATCTGGAAAGAAAATAATGTTGTCATTTCCGTCCCCCTTAATTCCGATGACAGAGAAATATACAACCGCATTGTAAATCTCAAAGATATATGTGAATTTTTAGGGGTGCAAAAACAATGCACCATAGTTGTTATAAACTACGGTGCATCAAAAAGATTTATTGACGAATTGAAAGAATGTTTCTCCGATTATGATTTTTTAAAAATCATTGATAAAGAAAATATGATTACAGAGTTGCATACATAACGGCTTTAATGGTGTGCATTCTGTTTTCCGCCTCTTGGAAAACAACGGACTGTTGGCTTTCAAACACTTCGTTTGTAACTTCCATAGCAGTGCGGTTGAACTTTTCGCACATGCGCTTGCCTATCTCGGTTTTATTATCGTGATATGCGGGAAGACAGTGCATAAATATTGCTTGCTCCCCTGCGTTTTTCATAAGTTCTGCATTTACCTGATAGGGTGCAAGTTCATTGATTCTTTCCGCCCAAACAATTTCCGGCTCGCCCATTGAAACCCAAACATCAGTATAAATAACATCCGCATTTTTAGTAGCTTTCATGGGGTCTTCCTCGAATTTAAGGGTTGCACCGCTTTGTTTTGCAAGTTTTTTACACTCGTCAACAAGGGCGCTGTCGGGGAAATATTTTTCGGGGGCGCAAGCGGTAAAATTCAGTCCCATTATGGCGCAACCTACCATAAGTGAGTTACCCATATTGTATCTTGCGTCACCCATATAGACAAAATTTACGCCTTTAAGTTTTCCGAATCTCTCCTTGATTGTAAGAAAATCAGCAAGAATCTGCGTGGGATGGAATTCATTTGTAAGACCGTTCCAAACGGGAACTGATGAATACTTTGCAAGTTCCTCAACAATTTCCTGCCCGTAACCGCGGTATTCAATGCCGTCATAAATGGAACTGAGAACTCTTGCGGTATCGGCAATGCTCTCTTTCCTGCCGATTTGTGACGCGTTGGGGTCAAGATATGTAACACCCATACCCAAATCCCTTGCGGCAACCTCAAAACTGCAACGGGTTCTTGTGCTTGTTTTTTCAAAAATAAGAGCAATGTTCTTGCCCTTGAGCGTGTCATGGGGAATACCGCATTTCTTTTTTCTCTTTAAGTCCGCCGCAAGATTTATGAGGTATTCTATTTCCTCACTTGTATAGTCAAGTAGTTTTAAAAAATCTCTGCCTTTTAAATTCATTTTCATACCTCACAAGCCTTTTTAATAACGTTCACAGCCCTCTGCAAATCCTCAAAGGAAATATTAAGGGGCGGTAAAAGTCTGAGTTTATTTTTTGCCTTTATGGGAAGAACTCCGTTTTCACGGCAAATCGAAAGGACTTCGTTTACATCCTTTTGGGTTTCAATGCCCAACATAAGACCCAAACCGGTTACACCTTTCACACCGTTGCAAGAAGAAAGGCTTTCAATAATATATGCGCTTTTCTTTTCAACATCTTGAAGAAACTCTTCGTCCAGTCTTTCAAGAATACTCAAAGCACCCGCGCAACAAACGGGGTTCCCGCCGAAAGTTGAGCCGTGTGTTCCGGGAGTATAAACATTCTCAACTTTTTCAAATAACATTGTAGCACCCAAAGGAAGTCCTCCGCCGATACCCTTTGCGGTTGAAACAATGTCGGGATTGATGCCGTACTTCATATATCCGTAAAGAGCGCCCGTTCTGCCGTTACCCGTCTGTACCTCGTCAACAATAAGAAGAACGTCATATTTTTCTCCAAGTTCTGCAAGACCTTTTACAAAGTCTTTTTCAAGGGGAACAACACCGCCCTCGCCCTGTACGGTTTCAAACATAATTGCGGCAATCTTTTCCTCTTTTATGTATTTTTCAACTGTATTAAGGTCACCCGCATCCGCGTAGAGAAAACCCTCCGTAAGAGGAAGAAAATCCTTGTGGAAATTATCCTGTCCCGTTGCGGCAAGTGTTGTTATTGTTCTTCCGTGGAAACTGTTATTGAGAGTGATAATATTATAATACTCCCTGCCCTTTTTCTCTGCGGCATATTTCCTTGCCGCCTTTACGGCACATTCATTTGCTTCCGCTCCGGAATTTGAAAAGAACACTTTTTTTGCACCCGTTCTGTTGCAAAGATGCTCCGCAAGTTTTGCACAGGGTGATGTAAAATAAAGGTTTGAAGCGTGTTGGAGTGTATTAAGTTGCTCTGTTACGGCTTCAATCCACTTCCCGTCACCCACACCGAAAATACTTACACCGATACCTGTTCCCATATCAATATATTCTTTTCCGTCGCTGTCATAAAGTTTACTTCCCTTACCGGAAACAAGTTCTATGGGAAAACGTGCATAGGTATTTGCTACATATTTAGAATCAAGTTCCTTTGTATTCATCAGTCCATCCCCTTAACCATAGTACCGGCACCCTCATCGGTAAGCAGTTCAAGAAGCAATGCGTGGGGAACACGTCCGTCAAGAATTGTAACACGTCTTACGCCCTTTTCCACAGCCTCTATACAGCACTCAACTTTGGGTATCATACCGCCGGAAATAATGCCGTTGGCAAACAACTGCCTTGCTTCTTCCACATTTACACGTTTAATTATGGAATCTGGGTCGTTCACATCTCTCAATATACCGGGAATATCCGTCATTGTAATAAGTCTTTCCGCTTTCATTGCTCCGGCAATACAGGAAGCGGCAGTATCCGCATTGATGTTATAAACATTGCCTTCCTTGTCGCAACCAACCGTAGAAACAACCGGAATATAGCCTTTTTCAATAAGGTCAAGAATAGGTTGAACATTGACGCCTGTAATCTCACCCACAAAGCCCAGTCTTTCATCCTTGATTTTTGCTTCAATAAGATGTCCGTCAATACCGGAAATACCGATTGCGTTACCGCCGAATTCTCCCAAAATATTAACAAGTTTCTTATTGATTTTACCGGCAAGAACCATCTGTACGATTTCCGCAGTTTCCGCGTCCGTAACGCGAAGTCCGTCAACGAACTCACTTTCCTTGCCCACTTTTTTGAGCATTTCGGAAATTTCGGGACCGCCGCCGTGAACAAGAACAGGTTTTGCACCTATAAGTCTCAGAAGAACCAAGTCCTCCATAACCTGAAGTTTCAGTTCCTCGCTTATCATGGCATTTCCGCCGTATTTAACAACAATTATTTTGTTATGATATTTCTGAATATAGGGAAGCGCCTGAGTAATAATCTGCGCACGTTGAAGATTTGTAATATTCAAATTTTCCATTTTCTCACGTCCTGTAATCGCCGTTTATTTTTACATATTCATACGTAAGGTCACACCCCCATGCGGTTGAGGAGTAATCACCCGAATTAAGATTAACATTTATAATTATTTCTTTTTGAAGAAGTATTTCTTTAGCAATTTCTTCGGAAAACTCAATTCCGGAGCCATCCTTACAAACATGAATTACACCCTTTGAAGATTCAAAGGAAACATCAACCTTTGTAACATCCACATCTGCGCCGCTGTAACCGATTGCACAAAGAACTCTGCCCCAGTTGGCATCCGCACCGAACATTGCCGCTTTTGTAAGAGAAGAACAAATAACGCTCTTTGCAACTGTTTTGGCATTTTTTTCGTCCTTTGCACCTGTGACGCGACATTCAAGAAGTTTTGTTGCACCTTCGCCGTCCCCTGCAATCATTCTGCAAAGATGAACGGTTACTGTGTTGAGGGCCTTCATAAACTTTTCAAACGCTTCTCCCTCTGCGGTTATTTCCTCGTTACCCGCCATACCGTTTGCAAGCACACAAACCATATCATTTGTTGAGGTATCCCCGTCAACGCTAACCATATTAAATGTGTTCTGAATATCGGAAGAAAGTGCCTTTTGAAGCATTTCGGGAGCAATGGAAACATCACTTGTAATGAAAACGAGCATTGTCGCCATATTGGGATGAATCATTCCGCTGCCCTTTGCAATACCGCCGATTTTACATTCAACGCCGTCTATTTCAAAAGAAACTGCAATTTCCTTTTTTACCGTATCGGTGGTCATAATGCCCTCTGCGGCTTCGGCACTGTTATTGCCCAGAGCCTCTTTTAGAGCGGGAAGTGCCGCCTTTATGGGAGCAACATCAAGGGGTTGACCGATAACACCCGTTGAAGCAACAACAACATCCTCATTGTCAATACCCAGAGTTTCCGCAGTAATCTTTGCCATTTCCTGAGCAACCTGAATACCGTCCGCATTACAGGTGTTGGCATTACCGCTGTTGCAGATAACCGCCTGAGCTTTGCCGTTTAAAAGATGCATTTTTGTAACCGCCAAGGGCGCACCTTTTACAAGATTTGTTGTATATACTGCCGCGGCACTTGCTTTAACCTCACTGAAAATCAAGGCAAGATCCCGTTTTGTTTTATTCTTTCTTATACCGCAATGAATACCCCCTGCGGTAAAACCTTTTGCGGCACAAATACCGCCGTTAATAAATTCCATATTTATATCTCCAAACCCTCTGCATCGTCATTACCGAGAACAATATTAAGGCACTCAACCGCCGCACCGGAAGCACCCTTACCCAAGTTGTCATACCTTGCGGCAAGAATAATTCTGTCCTCGTTTCCGAACACGGAAATAATCATACTGTCCTTTCCGGAAAGAAGTCCTGCGGAAATAAAGCCGTTCTCACTTAATTCGTCTTCAAATTTAACAATGGGACCGTTGTATTTTTTCTTATAGATTTCTTTGATTTTTTCAATATCAAAGCCGTTCTTCAAATTGCTTCTAAATACGGGAACGGTTACTTCCATACCCGAATAGAAATTTGAAACTACAGGGCAAAATGCAGGAGCGGTTTTTATACCACTAATCTTAACCATTTCCTTTAAATGCTTGTGATTTTGAGTGAGACCGTACTGACGGGGCGCGCCCAAAAGTTCGTCCGGCTCCTCCTCGTATTCCCCTATCATTTTCTTTCCGCCGCCGCTGTACCCCGTGAGAGAAAAGCAGGAAAGATTCTCCGTGCCGTCCAAAGCACCCGCTTCCACAAGGGGATAAAGCAATGAAATAAAGCCGCTTGCGTGACATCCGGGAACCGCAATTCTTTTGGAATTTTTAAGTTTCTCTCTGTGTGACGTAGAAAGTTCGGGGAAACCGTATGCCCAATCATCAAGAGTTCTGTGGGCAGTTGAAGTATCAATTACCACAGTATTTTCATTCTCTATAAGTGAAACGGACTCCCTTGCCGCATCGTCGGGAAGGCAAAGAAATGCAATATCGGCACTGTTAAGTGCTTCCTTTCTGCATTGTCTGTCTTTTCTTTTTTCATCGGAAAGACTTATAAGTTCAATTCCCTGAAATTTTTCCAATCTTTCATAAATTCTCAAACCGGTTGTACCGGCTTTTCCGTCAATAAATACTTTTTTTGCCATTTATAAACTCCGTAACCTGTTCAATCTGTTTTTCTACCGATTTATAACCCGTTGAACCTGCGGATATTCTCTTTTTTATGCAGGTTTCAAGGGATATTTCCGTAAACAAATCTTCTTCAAAAAGGTCGCTGTGAACCTTGTACTCGTCAAGAGTAAGGGTTTCAAGAACCTTGTTTTTATCAATACATTCCGCAACAGTCTGTCCCACAATTTTATATGCAGTTCTGAAAGGCATACCCTTTTTTACAAGATAGTCCGCAAGGTCCGTGGCATTTATAAAGCCTTTCTGTGCCGCAGAATACATATTGTCTTTTAAAACAGTCATTGTTGCAATCATGGGTGCAAAAATACTCAAGCATTTTTCTACCGTTTCAATGCTGTCGAAAATTGCTTCCTTGTCCTCCTGCATATCTTTATTATAGGCAAGGGGCAAGCCTTTGAGTGAGGTAAGAAGTGAGAAAAGGTCGCCATATACTCTGCCCGTTTTACCTCTTACAAGTTCCGCCATATCGGGATTTTTCTTTTGCGGCATGATACTTGAACCGGTTGTATATGCGTCATCAAGTTCAACAAACTTGAATTCCCATGATGACCAAAGAATAACCTCTTCGGAAAATCTTGAAAGATGCATCATAATAACGGAAAAAGCACTCATAAGTTCAACGCAGAAATCCCTGTCGGAAACACCGTCAATACTGTTCTGCATTATTCCGTAAAAGCCTAACTTTTCCGCCTCGTACTCCCTGTCCGTATCGTATGTTGTGCCTGAAAGCGCACATGAACCCAGAGGAGAATAGTTCATTCTCTTAACCGCATCCGTAAGTCTGCCGCAGTCACGCATAAACATCTGTGCGTAGGCAAGTAAATGGTGGGCAAAGGTTATGGGCTGTGCTCTTTGAAGATGGGTATAACCGGGAAGAATAGCATCCTGATTTTCCGCCGCCTTGTCACGAATAACCTCAATAAGACTGTAAAGCAAATCGTTAACTTTTTCCGCTTCGTCACGAAGATAGAGTCTTATATCAACGGCAACCTGGTCATTACGGCTTCGTGCGGTGTGCAAACGCTTTCCCACATCGCCTTTTCTCTGAGTAAGTTCGCTTTCAATAAACATATGTATATCTTCCGCATCGGTGTCAAAGGTGAGTTTCCCGTTTTCAATATCTTCAAGAATACCCGAAAGACCGTCGATAATTTCCTCGCAGTCTTTTTCGGTTATAATTCCCTGTTTTGCAAGCATTTGTGCGTGCGCTATTGAGCCGCCTATGTCCTGACGGAACATTTTGCAGTCAAAGTGAAGGGATGAGTTGAAATCGTCCGCTTCCTTATCGAGAGCCTTTGTGAATCTGCCTGCCCACATTTTATCCATAGTAATTTATACCCTTTCAAAATCATTTTGCACATTCGGCAAAATACCGAATGTGCAGAAAGTCATATCAGTAATTATTTATCAAGGCCGTTTTTCTCTTTCATTTTTGCCATAACCTTGATGGGAAGACCGTAGAGATTGATGAATCCTGCACTGTCTTTCTGGTCATAAACCTCGTCTTCGTCAAATGTGGCGATTTCGGGGTCATAGAGTGAGAAGGGTGAGCATACACCTGCATTAATCATATTACCTTTGTAAAGTTTGAGTTTAACATCACCCGTTACTGTTTCCTGAGTTGAATCAACGAAAGCAAGAATTGCTTTAACAAGTGGGGTGTACCATTGTGCATTATATACAAGTTCAGCAAGTTTCTGTGCAACAAGTGCTTTGTAATGTGCGGTTTCTTTATCAAGACAAATTGTTTCAAGAACATTATGCGCTTTGTAAAGGATTGCTCCGCCGGGAGTTTCATATACGCCACGGCATTTCATACCCACAAGTCTGTTTTCAACAATATCAAGGAGTCCGATACCGTTTGCACCGCCAAGTTCGTTAAGTTTTGTAACAAGTTCAACCGCACCCATTTCAACGCCGTCAATCGCTGTGGGAACGCCTTTTTCAAAGTGAATTGTAACATAGGTGGGTTTGTCGGGAGCCATTTCGGGAGAAACGCCCATTTCAAGGAATCCCTCCTTATTGTAGAGAGGCTCGTTCATGGGATCTTCAAGGTCAAGACCCTCATGGGAGAGATGCCAGATGTTTTTATCTTTGGAATAGTTGGTCTCTCTGTTGATTTTAAGCGGAACATTGTGCGCTTCCGCGTAGTCGATTTCTTCCTCACGGGATTTGATGCTCCATTCTCTCCAAGGAGCGATAATGGGCATATCGGGAGCAAATGCCTTAATGGCAAGTTCAAATCTTACCTGGTCATTACCTTTACCCGTACAACCGTGGCAGATAGCGTCCGCACCCTCTGCAATAGCAATTTCAGCAATTCTTTTTGCAATGGGAGGACGTGCAAAAGCAGTACCGAGAAGGTATTCTTCATAAATGGCGCCCGCTTTAACACAGGGGAAAACATAATCCTCAAGGAATTCTTTTGTGAGATCTTCAATATAGATTTTGGAAGCGCCGGTTTTAATAGCCTTTTCTTCAAGACCTTCAAGTTCGCTTGCCTGACCTACGTTACCGGAAACGGCAATAACCTCACAGTTGTTATAATTTTCTTTAAGCCAGGGGATGATGATTGAAGTATCAAGACCGCCCGAGTAAGCAAGAACTACTTTTTTAATATTTTTCTTATCCATTTCTATTTCCTCCAAATTATATGTTTTGCAAAAATATTCATTTGTTATGCATAGTTATACACCCTTATCCCAAAAAAGTCAACTGTTTTGAATAAATAATTTATTTTTTCCGCATTTTTGACTTTTTGCAGAAAAACGTCTTGTTTTCATTATGTTTTTTGTGTATTTTTGAGTATCTGTACAGAACTGGAGATGTTGTGGTAAAGTTTTTATTCTTTGAAATATACATTTTTATGTATAATATTCATTATTTATGCATTTCTCAATACTCCAAAATTGTCTTTACGGTATTGAACAACAAAAAACCCCGTACGAAATTACGTACGAGGAAAACTCATTTATTGGTAACGGCAACTGTAAGGCAAAAAACTTCCGCCGCACCGCCGATACGTAGCACCTTTGCACATTCATTAAGAGTTGAACCCGTGGTTTTTATATCATCAATAAGTAAGATTCGTGAATTCTTAATATCAACACCGGGCTTCAGGTCAATGGCGCCTAAAAGGTTACCGCTTCTTTCAATACCCGTCAGATTATGTTGGGACTCCGTGGAGAAATTTTTAACAAGCAGACTTTTGCAATCAAGTCCGGTTATTTCGCAAAAATCCTTTGCCAAAAGTTCTGCCTGATTGTAGCCCCGATTTTTGAGATCCTCTTTAGCCGACGGAACAAAGGTACAATAATCAAAATCATAACCGGAATAATGCCGATTAAAACACTCCGCCATATCTTCTGCAAAAGTTCTTGAAATGCTCGGTCTGTTATTAAATTTCAAGTTCCAAATTGCTCTGCTTGCCGCACCCTCATAATAAAACGGAGCACACACCGCTGTAAAGAAATGCTTCTTATGCTCACAATTACAGTCGGAAACACTTTTGCCGCAAAACTTACATATTTCTCCGTCTATTCTTTTTAAAGTGTTTTCGCAGGTATGACACATTTCACGACGCACATCAATAACTATCTTACAATATTTACACCTTTTGGGGTAAATGAATCTTATAATCCATTTAAATTTTTCTTTCATAACACATACACAAATAAATAACGCAAGGTTTCCCCTGCATTAAGTCTCCCCTTGCGTTATTTCAATTATTATAGCATTGCTTTTCTTAATTCTTCACCGCTTTTTGCAGAAAGGTATGCGGGAGGAATATCAAATACTGTTTTACAACCGCTCTGACCCTCTTGATTTAGACGGTATGCGGCTCTTGCGTATGCAACGAGAACACCGGATGTAAATTCGGGGTTGGAATCAAGTTTCAGACTGTACTCAATTACGTGATTATGCTCAAGCTCTTTTCCCGTCTTACCGGTCCTTATAACAAAACCGCCGTGAGGAATACCTTTGTGGTCACGGTCAAGTTCTTCCTGAGAAATGAAATGTACAGTTGTATCATATTCATCGAAATAATTTTTCATCGTTACTATTTCTTTTTCGATTCTTTCAAGGTCCGCACCGTCTTCAGCAACAACGAAACATTCTCTTGTGTGCTTTTGTCTTGTTGTGAGTTCCTGCTGTGAGCCGCTTCTTACGGCATCAAGAGCCGCTTCAACAGGGATTGTATATTGTCTTGCATCAACAACACCGTCAATTCTTCTTACTGCGTCGCTGTGACCCTGGCTGACTCCCTTTCCCCAGAATGTGTAATCCGCACCGTCAGGAAGAATACAACTGCCGTAAAGTCTGTTAACGGAGAACATACCGGGATCCCAGCCCACTGATATAATACCGATTTTATTTCCTTTTTTTGCGGCATTGTCTACATTATTAAAATGCTCGGGGATTCTTTTATGAGTGTCAAAACTGTCAACTACATTGAAATACTCAGCCATGGCAGGAGTCTGCTGGGGCAAATCCGTTGCACTGCCTCCGCACATTACAAGAACATCTATATCATCCCTGTGATTTAAAATGTCGTCGGTTTTGTAAACCGGGGCACCGGAAATCGTTGTGACTGTTTCGGGAGCACGTCTTGTAAAAACACAAGTAACCTCCATATCCGCATTTTGTTTCACGGCACATTCAACACCTTTTGCAATGTTGCCGTAGCCGTAAAGACCAATTTTTATCATTTGTATCACTCCAAGCGTAAATTTTAAACATTAGTAATTCTATAACTATTCCTTTTCTCAGTCAATACTTTTTACTATATTGCTGAAAAATTTAATCGTTGGGCACGGACATAATAGAATTTCTTTCATTCTTGCGTTTATACAGATATCTGTCCGCGGCGGAAATAAAATCGTAAATACTGTTTATTTCGGGTGAGTATTTAAAATAACCTATACTCATTTGCAATTTGTAGTCTTTGTTATATTTCTCGGTTTCCTCTTCCAATTTTTCATTGACGATACAACAAAACTCGTCGGCATCAAAATCGGGTTTCACCTCTCCTACTACGACAAACTCGTCACCGCCGTATCTACTAGCAAAAAAGTTTGTTTTTCTTACAGCATTTTTAATTGCATCGGAAGCTATTGTCAACGCTACGTCCCCTTCAACATGACCGTATTTTCGTTGATTTTTTTGAAGTAATCCAAATCCATTATAAAAAGATACAAATCCCTATTCGCATTTCTGTTCTTCATATTGTTGTCAAGATAACGTTCCATTTCCGCTCTGTTATTGAGTTTCGTAAGAGGGTCAACGGAAATAAGACGTTCACGGGAACGCATATATACCTGTAATGCGGCAAACGCAACACCCGCACTCATCATGGGCGAACCTACAAGGCACACCTGGGCAATACCCGCAAGTAACGGATATATACAGAAAAATGCCAACGTGCGATATTCATCCCGTTTAATATAATTCTTTTTGTAAAAAGACCTGACAAGTGCTTTTACAGAAGTCAGACTGATGTAGAAAAGGCATATCATAATATGAACAATATATAAGGGTCCCCTCTGATAAACGCCCCGTTCACTTATAAAAAAGACTCCGCCCTTCCAATAGGATGCCGCTATAATTGAAACGTCGGCTATCAGGGGAAGCAAACTGATAATACCGCCCGTTTTGGTGTTTACTGTTCTTGTTTCCTGCTCGCTTTCCGAAAAAAGAAACCATAAATAGGCAACCACCACGGTGAATATATGGTAAATGCTGTTCACGACAAAATCCACCGAATCGGAGAACCGCCAAGCATAAAAATAATCAATTATTCCCCATACCAAATCACTGGTACACAAAATGACAGAGGCTATAATAAACCAGAAATACATTCTCTGTGACATACGCTTGTCCGCACTTCTTATAATCTGAACAAGAATCAGTATTAAAATTGAAAGACAAAAAATGTTCAAAGTACAGTAAAGGATTCCTTCCATTTTTTCCTCCGCAAAATTACTTTTTTAATAATACAACCGTCTCGACTGTGTTTTCAAAATTCGGAATAAACATATCGGCTTCGTTTCCTTGATAATACACAGGAAAACGAAATTGTATGCTCTTTAATATCTGACCGTTTTCCAACAGTTCGGGATATATCTCGATTTTCTTTATAAAGCTGTGAAGAAATTCTTTCTTCTCAAATTCGGTGAATTCGTTATATATTATATCAAACAATTCTAAAAATTCAAATATTCGTTTCTGAGAGATTTTTTGCTCCTTTATAGCCTTGATTTGTGTTTGTACAGTTTCAAGATTTTCATTTGCCTCTGCAATCTCATCATATAATGAGTTTATACGGTTTTGCATATCGGTATATTTTTGCTCATAATGCCTGTCGGAACAGTCGAGCCTGTCAATTTGAGAGCCGAGGCGTTCCTTTGCGGCAGTATGCTGTCTTATCTGTGTCATTAAATATGCTTCTTCTTTTTCATACTTGGATAAATCCACACTTGCATCTAATTTCTCTTTTATTGCAGAATCAAACTTTGAATTTTTAACGATATTTCTTATTACTTCCACAACCGCTTCATTTATCTTTTCCTGATGAATTTGCTTTTTGAAAGTACATTTATGACCGTCATATTCCAATCTGTGTTTGCAGGCATAATACCAATAATCTCTGTAAAAACTTCCGTCTTTTTTGCGTTTGCGGTTGACACTGCCGTATAACCCGGCACCGCATATCGGGCATTTAATTATACCGGTCAATAAGTGCTGATGTTCTGTACTGTATATTTTTTCGCTCTTTATACCCGTCTTTTTTCTCTTATCTTGAGCTAAAAGCCAATCTTCTTCGCTTATAATCGCATCGTGAATGCCGTCATAAACAGGATATTCTTCTTGCTTTACCACATGATATTCATTACGGCTGCCTTGTATTTTTTCGGTTTTTCTTCGCCCAAAAGCAATTTTTCCGCAATAAACAGGGTTGTCCAACACAAGCTTTACAAAATGTGCTGTGAATGCATCCAAAGTTCCGTTTTGGCGTTTCTTTTTGATATAGCCTTGGCGATTCAGATATTTTGCAACAGTGCCGGCACCCATTGTGGTATGAATGAATTTATCGTAGATAATGCGAATAATCTCTGCCTCGTCTTCGGCTATTTTTAACTCGCCGTCAACAAGTTCATAACCGTATGGAGCAAATCCGCCGTTCCATTTGCCTTCACGGGCTTTCTGTTTTCTGCCTTCCATTGTTTGAACAAGAATATTTTCTCGTTCAATTTCCGCTACAGCCGACAGCACCGAAATCATCAGTTTTCCGCTATCCTTCGAACTGTCAATACCGTCCTCGACGCAGATAAGGTTAACCCCGTAATCCTGCATCAGTTGTAAAGAATTAAGAACATCGGCTGCGTTTCTGCCAAATCGGGACAATTTGAATACCAGCACATATTCTACATTGTCTTTTCCTTCGGATATGTCGTTAAGCATAGTTTGAAATTCAGGTCTGCCTTCAATATTTTTGCCGGACTTACCTTCATCGGAATATTCCCCCGCAATCATAAAGTCCTGAAATTCGGCATACCTTCTTAGCTTTTCTTTCTGCGCATCAAGACTGAAACCGTCGACCTGCATAGAAGTCGATACACGGGTGTATATATAGCAATTTTTCTTTTTCATACGATAGTTCCTTTCTGGTTTGCTTACATTATATTGCCGCATAAATAAATACTCCAATGTACGGCAGAAGGGGGCTAAGCCCCTTTCTGCGAACTATTACAATTCTTGCATTGGCGGTTTGGAAATTGTCTCAAAATATCTTCCGTTGTTACTAACCGATATTTATCTCCGTATTTTAAGTACATCTTTGCCATTAAGTCTAAAAACCTATCGTATTCGGCTTGTCCGGTTTTATCGCTTTTTAGTGTCATCATCTTTCTTCACCTCTGTTTCTTTCTCTCTGTCTCTGCCATTTTTCAAGCAGAGTTATGATTGTTTTCTGCATATCAAGGCTTGTATAACTTTTCGGGAAATATTTGCGAATATCCTCGGTTTTGAATTTGACCTGTTCTTTCTGATTTGGCTTTTCTTCGCTTAACACGGCAAATATTGTTTCTATGGATAATCTGCCTTGTTCGCTGAATTTGCGTAGACGCTGTGCCTGTGAAAGTGAGGGAGTAGCGTCTGTGTATTCTATTTCTTCGGCTAACATTCTTTGCTCATTTTCGGGCAGATACGAAAGTTCGACAGCCGGAGTAAATGCTATCCTTTCTTCGTCAACCAGTTTCAGCAGTTCGGGTATCAGGTGCGTTAAGCGGATATATCTTTGTATTTGTCTGCCGCTTTCGGACTCGGATATTTTATCTGCGCTTTCTAACTTTCCGACAAGTTGTCGGGAAGTTGCTTTTCCCTGATGTTTCAACGCTTCAAGTTTCATCTTGTAAGCAAAAGCTTTTTCACTTGGAAGTAAATGTTCTCTCTGTAAATTGGAATCCACCATTGCAATAACCGCTTCGTCTTTTGTCATATCTCTGACTATTGCGGGAACGGTCTGTATTCCCAAGTCCTTGCAAGCCTCAACTCTCCTGTGACCGCTGATGATTTCATAAGTACCGGCGGAAAAAGAACGGACAATTATCGGCTCAAGCAATCCGCTTTCTTTTATGCTCTCTTTCAGTTCTTCGTTTTCAACTCCGTCTCTTTTCTTAAACGGATGATTTTCAAAGGGAATAAGTAAATCTATGTTGATGTTCTTAATGGTTTCCGTCATTTCAAATTCTCCTTGTCCAATATTTCAATTTTTTTAAGAGCGATACCTTTGCCGTTTCTCTCATAAATCAATCTCAGATTTGTGCCGTTATCTATCTCATAAAAGCCGAGATAACCCTGCCACCAAAACACAGGCGTGATAATCTTTCTTCCGTCACTTAATTGAAAGAAAAGACGCATCATATTTTTGCTTGCCTCTGCTCTCATTATCAGTTTTGCGAAGTATTCGCCCTCTTTGTCTATGAACCGATAATCGGTAGTTATGATGTGTTCCTCTCTCATTTCGTCTCTTGTGTATACTTTATTTGCTATCATATTTAAGTCCTTTCTTTTACGGCAGGTAAGAACTATATATTTATTTATATATTTATACGGTTACCTGCCGGTTGTAGTGATTTGAACGGCGAGTGGAAATGAAAATTACGACAGCCGTTTTTCTGTATCGAAAAGGTGCCGAAATTATCAATATTTCTCTCTGTAAGCCGTTTTGTTTTGAAACGAATATCTGCTATCCTCTTATCCCGAATCGTTGAAAGCGTTGCAGTTTTGTACCGATTTGAAACTTCTTTTGGAACAATACAGAGGACAACTGACAACGATTGCTCTAAAACTTTGTTTACAGTCATTCCGACATTTACGGCACAAATCGTTGTATGTTCTTCTGCCTGTTTTGGGACTGATAAAAAAGTCCCATTCCTGTCTTAATTTCTTTGATAATCTTGCCATAGAAAAAACTCCTTTCACTCATTTGGACAAAGGGTGCCGAAATGCACACCCAAAATCGCCCGATTTCAAAAATTTTTTTATACCCCTTCACTTGTTTGAACCGGGAAATGAAAAAATAGGGGTATTTTGAAAAGAAAATTAAAAGTCCTTTCACTTGTTTGAAATGGGAAAGGAATCTTGGGGGGTGTTTTTGAAAAAATTTTTTGAAAAATATATTTTTTACTTCCTTTAAAGCAAGAACAGCATTTACAACAAAATACCTACGAATGAAAAAAGTCTGTAAAACAAAAATTCTCCTCCCGATTCATCGAACCGAGAGGAGAAAGTGTTTGTAAAGCTATTAAATGTAACTTATTTACACTTATACAGCACAAATGTTTTTTCGCTTTTTCATAGATTATGAAAAAGGTTTTTCTTTTTTATTCGCACAAAGTGTAACACAATTTTGATTAAGTTATATTTCCAGGCTATGCCAAGCGTCATGAAATAAGTTCAGTCTAAACCGAAAGTTGCCAATCAAGGCGAAGTCTTTAATGCTGAGAGCGAAGTTTAAGCAATGTGCAATTTGTATGCACATGAATGTGGATGGATTAATAATCGTTTCCTTGAAACAATCAAATCTTGTTTAATAAAATGAATAATGCAAAATAAAAAACTTCTTTGCGATGTTTAAACTGAGGTTCTGCTGTTATTCGTAACCATTTTACAAAAGCAATTTTCAAACTCTTGACAAATTTATTGTCAAGAGATATTATATATACAGACGTGAGGTGCAAATAACATGGAAGAAATAATTCGCATGCAAGACAATCTACTTTTAATTCGACGCACCGTTGGGTGGACAGCCGAGGAATTTGGTGAGAAAATCGGTGTCACTCGCCAGACCATCAACAATATTGAAAGCGGTCGCAACAAACTGACCAAGACACAGTATATTGCCATGAGAAGCGTTCTTGATGCGGAAATGGCACAGACACCGGAAGACACCGAAATGCTCAAGGTTTTGTTGGATGTTCTCGTAGATCACCCAGAGAACTATAGTTCCGAAAACAGAGATGAGCTTTTGTCGAAGGCAAACATGATGGCTCCTTCTATTCTTGCAGGAACTACCACCCGTGCTGATGTCTCCAAAGAATGGATGAAAGCTGCTGGGGTGATCGTCGGTGGAACAGCTCTTTTGGGTCCACTAGGCCTTGGAGCGGAAATTGCGGCCATAAACGCTTGGCTTGTCAAAGCATTTGTATCAGGCAAAAAGAAGCCAACATCGAAGGAGAAAAAAGATGGGTGATTATATAAAAAAGAAAAAGGAAATGGTATTTCAAAGCGTTGACTCCCTTCAGCAAGTAGTAAATGTTGTAAATGAGGCAGCCGCAGCCCTTAACGACTCTAAACGAACCATCAAGGAAAGTGCTATTCCAGAGGTTCTTGCCGGAGCTCTTGGAGCAGGCATTGGTGGTGTGGGGTCTTTTGCCGCCCTTTATGGTCTGGGTGTCGTAGGTCTCTCTGCTGCCGGTATTACTTCTGGCTTAGCGACTGCCGGTGCTATCGTGGGCGGTGGTATGGTGGCGGGCGTTTTCGTGCTTGCGGCTCCTATTGCTGCGTTAGCAGCCGGTGGTGTTGGTGTTGCCTCTCACCTTAAGAACAAACAACTGCGCCAGGAAAAAGAACGTCTGTACAAAGAAGTCCTTGCTCGTCACGAAGCTATTATCCAGGCTTTGAAGGACGAGGCTGATGCAGACAAGGAACGTCTTGATTACCTGCAGAGTCTCAACATCTTACTCCAACAGGCAGTTAAGGATTTGAGCCACGATCTAGGTGTTGCGTAAAGGAGGTTTTCTATGGGAAACCGAATCAAATTACCAAATATAGACTTTGCCAAGGTCGGAGATGAGATGGGTGAGGCAGCCAAGAATGTAGCGAAATTCGTCCGAAACCACAAGGAAAAGTTCCTTGGTGCTGGTTTGCTCCTGGCAGCCGCTGATGGTATCAGAGTGCGTCTTGACCGTAATAAGGATCAGAAAGCCTTTGAGGAAAGTTCCGTTAAACAACAGATGGTCGCACGTAAGCACGAAGCTGAAATCAACGCATTGCGTGCAGAGGCAGAACAAGCCCGTGAGGTCAACAGACGTGTCGACCAACTTGAGCAAATCGTAAAGAATATCACTGAAGGAGGTGGTGGCGAGTGAGCAAGTTTAAGTACACAGAATTTGAGAAACAGATGAATTCTGTTCTGAAACATCAAGATGAGGCACTTGCAGATATCCACTTTCCATCCTCAGATGAGACAGATGCTACGATTACGAGGACAGAGGCTTTGCTCCGGAGTCTTGGATACCAACCAGAAGCACTTAAAGAGTTGGTACCCATTCAGCAACCGAAAAAGGTCATGGTTGTTCCTACTTGGGAAGAACTGTGTGCCGAGGCAGATAGACATGTTGGTACAGGCTGTGAATTGGAGTCAATTTTCACAGAGGAAGAATTTCGGAGCAATGAACTTGCTATTCGCCAACTCAACGAAGAGTTCAATGTTATCCATCGCCTGGATACCTTTGATATCAGTATAGCTGCCCTTGCCGGACTGGTCGGTGCTACTGTAGATATTTTGCTCGTTGGAGTACCCACCAAAACTCCCGAGGGTTTGAAAGGCGGACCACTTGCAAACTATGTGCGAGACTATTTTGATAAAAAGTTCCCCGAAGAAGAAATGCAGCAACTCGCAAACTCGAAGATCAGCAAGGTTCCGTATGATGCCCAGGATAACCGACACACCACCATCCGAGTAGAGGGACTCTCTGCCTACTATCACAGACTTCTCCAGTTGGGGCATGACCCTCTTTTGGGATTCATATTCGGTGTAACAGATATTCTAACTGGCAGAATGACGACCATCGACAAAGCTGGAAACATTGTATCTCAAGTGATGGAAAACTATGCCGACCGCAAAGAATCCGACATCTTTGCAGCCTTGGCAAAACAGGTCATTCACTTCAAGTCGGATGTTACTACATCAATGGGACTGCCTGCACCTTTGATGAGCCTGTTTAATCTCCTTCAGTTCGGTAGCATTGGAGAAGAAGAACAGACCATTGCCGAAATCGTCCAAGGTATGTACTATGAGGGATATGATTTCATACACTTCTGCTCCATGTCAATCCCCGCAATGCTTGTGGAAGTCATTGTTCGTTTAGGGTATGCCGTTAAGCGGATCAAGGAAGGCCATGCGATGAAGGATTCTATCCCACTGTCTCTAAACAGAGAAAAACATCCCAAGTTGGCAACAATGCTGTTTATTGCTCATGCTGGAGCGACTGCCACAAATGCTGGCAAAGTCTATTTTACTCAAAACCCTGTTGCAATTAACTATCCTCAGTGGATTGCTTTTGCTAAGTACTCGTACAGCCAACTCAAGTGGGTTTTACTTGAGAAGCCGGCACTACGAGATGCGTATGTAAAAGGAAGAATCAACGAGGAACTGGATGCTGTCCTTGATGAAGCAAATGCAACCTTTGATAGGTTTGCCGAAGACTACATCGTGGTTTTCAATTGAGATGATGTGTTCTTATATGAAAAAGTCGCTCATCCAAAATCAGATTTCCAATTACGAACAACTCTGGCGTGACCGCAACAATGGTCGACTGCTGACCACGAGCGGTCTGCGGTTCATCTGCGAATCCAACAATTGTGTTCCATCGGTCGGCACTTCCCAGAGATACTGGCAAAAGCGTCAGCAGTAGATTTATCCAGATCTAAGCAGAATAATTTGACACGGGGTGTACTTGATGGTTAGAAAAGGTGACTTAATTTCGTTCAGTAGTTTCAGCTGGCACAAGGGATTTTATAATGTCGATGACGTTGATGATATAACAGATGCGCTGCTTAAAATAAGGTATACGGATTTCTTTGAGTATCCAGATGATGAAGAATTCCCGTATGATTCAGCGCATTCTCTTTTGCGTGGTTCATGCAATCATTTTGCAGTGGCGCTCAAAAATGTGCTGGGATATACTCCATACATAATCGAAAAGACCGACAAAAAGGGGTTCCATGCCTTTTGCCAGGTATACAAGAACGGCAGATTGTATTATGTCGATGCCAGAGGAGTGACTTCCAGCTTTGATGAGTTTATGGTTGTGGCGCGAGAATTTGTACGAGGTGAATATACCATTCGAGAGGCCACACAGGATGTTATCGAAGAATGGGAACGCGGCAACGAATATAATGAGGAAGCCTATGCCTTTGCCGAAGCTGTGATTAGAAAATATATCGAATGTTACACGGTTTGATTTGTTTTAAGAGGTCTTAGGGTGTAACCCTAACGAGGTATTTATGGAATGTATCCATAAATACACTGCTCGCTGAGATTGCACGAGCGACAGCACCGTTTTGGACTGCCTGTCCATAAATGGTCTGCTCGCTCAGTATGTGCGGAAAGCGGGCAGATTACCGTTTGGTTATCCAACCGGTCTGCTCGCTAAGATAATATGTACCAACTAAATTTACCAAGGAGATGTTTTTATTATGGCAGCATTAAGAGAGGAAAGCAAATTATATATAACACTTGATGATATGTATCAAAACAAGAAATCTGCTGATATTTCGGAAACATTTTTTAACGAATGCATTGAGATTGCGCTTACATTTAGCAAACGAGAAATTCAATTTGCTTTGTTCAAGTTGAAATTATTAAGTGAAGATATTGATTCTGGAATTGAAGTTGTAAATAGCATATCAAACAGTTTGCAAAAGATTCTTGATTCACTCACGAGCAAAAACATAAAAAGAGCATTTATAATTAACATTTTAAAAATTGCATTGGATGAAAAATAGGTGGTGTTTTGAAGTATGATTGAAAATTATTTTGATATATATAAAGAAGAACTGGAATTAATAGATACGCAAAATAGAGTGGAACTGGATTTATACTCCATTATTGCCTATATTATTAGAACTGCCAAATCGTCACAGCATATTTCTTTGCGAGATGTATCAGGGCGTAGAGAAACTGATTTTTCAAGAGTATTTATGGGCGATTCCGGTTTCCCGGATTTTGTTGTTCGTTCAAGAGAAAAAAGTAATACCGCCCAAATATTTGGTGCGGTAGAAATAAAATACCTTTCTGAAAATCTAGATGATCAGAATCATCTCAACCAATTAAGTGGACATATAAACTATTACAAAAAAGTTATATATACAAATGGACTGGAATGGAGATTCTATAATAATAAGCTTTTGCCAGAAGAACGCCCAATTATCTTAGGCCAATATGATACTGGAAACTTTATATGGAACACGAGAGAAGAATGGGTTAGTTTATTAAAACTTTTAGATGGAATATGCTGGCTTTAAAGAAAGCGACCTAATTATTAAAGACACAACCAACGGATTTTTAATTTCGTAGTGAGTTGTGTCTTTTTGCAGTAATATATAAATACTATATAATTTTTTCTGATTCTCTTTTCTTTTAGTCAATGTTTTCGAGCATCAAATTTCTTTTCCTGTATGTAAGAAAAACATGATACTTTTTTAAACATAAATTACTTTCACATTCACAATTTCCATTGCTCTGTTACGGATGTTGTTCATCTTTCGCACCCATAGCATAGGATTATCCGCTTTCAGCTTTTCTGTTACATTTTCCTTTTCGGCAAGCGATTTAACAAGCTGTGTAAACATTGTTTCCGCCTGTTCCTCTATATCCGCAAGATAAGGATATAGCCTTTCCGATGTGAGCAGATTGTAATATCTTATTCGATGATGTTGTTTAAGGTACTGTCTGTGACGGTTTGCCCAGACACCGATATGTAGTTCATTTTGTTCTTTGGCAGTAACACAAGGCAGATGATAATCGCCTTGCGCTACATAATTAATACTCCGATTTTCAAAATCTGTTTTCATAGTAAAACCTCCTTGTATTTGGTAATACCATTTTACAAGGAGGTGACATCTATTGTCGAATGTGTGGATTAATCTGCAGTCCAACGAGCTTCAAAATCATCTTTATCCATATTTAAACCGTTATTTAATTTTTCCAGAATTTGTTTACCATTAGGCATCATCTTGAATGTCGTTAAATAATTGCGAATTGCTCCTCTAATATCTTTTAACGATGCCTTTGATTTAATCCAGTTTTGAGGAACAAACATTTTTCCATTTTCTGTGGCTTCCGCAGATGCATTTTCAATAGCCATATTTAAACAGCTCCCCGCCATATCTACAACTGTATCAAAAAGATTATTAGTGGTTAGCTTTTTCAACGCAACAGAAGGAGATGGAACTGAATCATTCATTTTGTTGATTTCACAAAAGATGACAGAAATTGCATAAAGATGATGATACGGAGCATAAGACTTCATAGCTAAAAGTGTCTCATTTAAACCCATAGGATTATCTTTATTCCATTTTTCATAGAGAGCATTAAACATTGCATTAAGTGCCTGTACATTTTCGGGAGAATACTCTCTATGGAATAATTGATCGAAATACTTATCAAATATTTTAGTCTCACTATAAGAAATTGTAGGTCTTTGTGAATGCCATGCAATAAGCTGTTTTCCCAAGTCGGTCAAATTAACAATATGAGAAGTATTATACTTAACCGAATCCACTTTTTCACCACGCTTAGTAACAAAGTATCCGTCTGTAAAGAATTGTTCATATGCTTTTTTCAATGCGAGAACTGATTTATCATTGCTACGTAGGTCTCTTGCTTTGACAGCACTCTGACTGTTAGTAGATGTGCTTATATTATCAGCTCTATCCGGATCGCTTATTTCATAGAATCGAAACATTACATAAGCATCATCAGCTTTTTTGGCCGATTCACTACAACTAAACATTGTGCTAAGTGACTGACAACCATTTACTACATTTAGTTCTTTCACCGATAGGATGTTATCGTGTATTGACATTTGTGAACAAATAGCCGTAATACCGTTGTGAAGGAAGAAAAAGTCGCTTGCGTTCTTTTTTATGGTTTGAGCAATACCTTTATTTACCTTATTGCTTGTTCCTAACGATTGACGAACATTCTTACGAAACAAGCTGCCGTCTTTAATCCCGGGAATCTTAATGCAATCTTTAAGTGATAAAGCAACTATAACAGCTTTTGTATTTCCGATAGTGAGTTCCATATATTTCCCATCTTCAAGAGTAAACTCGTGATTAATATATGGTCTGTTTTTATTCAACGCTTCATCGTATCTAAATTTTAATGTGTCGTTATCTATTACACTAAGATTTGCTTGTAATGCTTCACTTTCTGCAAGTTCTCTTTGAAAAACAGAGAGGTCTGCTTTTGCTGCCTCCGTAAGTTCAGACGTAGTAATTAGTTCAAAACATATTTCATAATCGTCATCCAAAGCATTTGCTATTTCGTTGATTTTTACTTGCAGTTTATGATTTGCACCTTCTTGCAAGTGGGATAAATCCTTTATTTGAATCCAAGAAGAAAGAACTTCTCGCAAAGGTTCTGCAGTCACAACATCACCTTTATAAAATTTACCTTGGATGATATAAATCGTTGAAGATTGATTATCGATATATACAGCATCAATCTGCTTATCTCCGGCACCATCTGTAATACAATCTTTTGTTTCATATGTGTCAAGATTATGTATATTGCGAAGATACCAAGCAACAAATCTCTGCCCATCGTTTGGATAATTTTCTTTGTAGTATTCTTGAGATATATCCGACAAAATTTTATTATACATAGCTTATCCCCCTAAATTAAATCATCTTAAAATGTCGTAATGCTTCCTCAATCAACTTTACCTTTTCAGGCGGACATTGAGGTTGTTTTGGGTTCTCTTTTTTAGGATTGTTGTAACAATCTCTTTCGATAATACCGTACTTTTGCTTTACTTGAGCAATGTAAAGCGAAGACACTTTCACACGATGCTTATCAAATATGTATTCTTTTATTTCATCATAAGTTGCCTTTGCTTCGGATGATGTTAAATCTAACTCATCCATATCAACGGTAATGTCGATATATGTATCGGGCTTTTTTCTAACCAACTGAACAACCGTCTCCACGTGGGAGGTAAAGGGGAACATATCTACGGGTTGAATTTTTTTGACTTTATAGCCGTTTTTTACAAGATATAACAAGTCTCTCTGTTGGGTTTCCGGGTTGCAGGAAATATACACTATTTTTTCGGGTGAAAGGACTACGGCGCATGACAGAAATCTTTTATCACTGCCCGCTCTGGGTGGGTCCATAAAAAGAACATCGCATTTTTCCCCACGTTCTTTCATTCGGAGCATAAACTCCCCTGCATCCGCACATACAAAGTTAATATTTTCAACTCCGTTTATTTTCCCGTTTATTTTTGCGTCACGAACTGCATCGGGGTTAAGTTCGCAACCGATTACCTCACCCGCCTTTTCAGAAGCGACCATACCTATTGTACCAATTCCGCAATAAGCGTCTATAACCCTTTCATTTCCGTTCAGATCCGCAAATTCCATCGCCTTATTATATAGAATTTCCGTTTGAACGGGGTTAATCTGATAAAAGGACTTAGGAGATATTCTGAATGTCAAGCCGCACAAAACATCCTCAATATAACCCTTACCGTAAAGTACGGTTTCTTTTTCACCCAAAACCATACTTGTGAATTTATTATTCACATTCTGAACTATTGTGGTAATAGCGGGATAAAGTCTCAAAAGTTCCTTTATAAAATTATTTTTTGAGGGAAAAACGGAAGTGCCCGTTACAAGCACAACCATTATTTCACCTGTTGCAAATCCTCTTTTTACAAGCACGTGACGGAGAAAGCCGTTTCCTTTTTTCTCGTCATAAACGGTTAATTTAAAATCCTTAACCAATTTTCTGACTGTCACAATGATTTCATCGGCGATTTCATCCTCAATAAGACAGGAATCCGTTTTGACAATATTATGGGTGCTTGATTGGTAAACTCCTGAAATTATTTCTCCGCTGCGGGTTCGTCCGAAAGCCGCCTGCACTTTGTTTCTGTAATGAAAGGGGGGTTCCATTCCGATTATGTTATTTACACGGTGAAAACTGCCCAACAGTTTCACCACTTTTGCCTGTTTAAACTGTAACTGCTCGGGATAACTTAAATTCATAAGTTGACAGCCACCGCATTTTCGCGAGGACGGACATATTCTCTTTTCCGTTATTCTTTTATCGTGCATTTGCTGTTTCCTTTTCCTTTTTTGCGGCGGCATTTGTATTCATACTGTCCTTATACACAAAGAAACGGCTGTACAAAAATTCTGTTATCATATTGGTCATCATGGTTACAGCCAAAATTATATATTCGGCAAATTCCCAGGTTGTCCTTCGGGCAACCATTTCTCCCAAAACTGTTGAAACGGGGGTGAACACACAGTAAAATCCGAATATTTTCAACATGGCAATGGGAATATTTGTTGCAGATTTAAAAGTAAATTTGCGGTTAAACGTAAAGTTCCAAAGCACAGAAAGCACAAGCGCCACAAGATAGTTTGCTCCGTATTCGGAATTGAAAAACCATTGTAAAATTGCATTGGTGCTCTCGGTCCGCGGCACGAACTCATTAAGCAGAGTAAAGGTAACCACCTGAATAACTCCTGCCGAAGCTGAAAACGCCGCAAATTTCAACGCCTGTAAAACATTGTCCTTTTTACTCATTTTTTCACTCATAAACGAATCCCCCCTATTCGTATATCTAAGTATAACACAACGCGGGCTTTGTTTCAATTACATTTATGTTACAAAAATAACGGGTTGTAAAAAACTTTCGTTTTTTACAACCCGTTTCATTTTTTTAGAAATCAATTCCTGCGGCCATTGAAAGAATGTCTTTGGCATCGCTTGTTGTAATATCGCCGTCCTCGTCAATATCTCCGAGAATAAGCTGGTCTTCCGTTGCTTTCAACTGACCTGCAGCAACCTTAAGAGCCAATCTTGCATCAACTGTTGTTATTGCACCGCTGTCATCAAGGTCACCGATAATACCCTTAACATTGATGGGTGTAACTTTTCTCTTATATGTGTTATAAAGAGAGAACTGAGGATAGTTTTCTTTGTCACTATCTATTGTTTTCTGCTCGTTAGCACCAAGGAGCCACATAATCAAATCCGTTGTACCGTTGTCGGGATCAAAAGTGGTGTGCTGAAGATTCTTTAAAAACCATGTCTGCTCGGGGAACATACAAGTTGAAGCATCAACCTTGCAATCCCAAGAAATGTGATTATGTCCGTCTTTTATCTGCTGATTGTAAATCTTTCCCCAATCATCAAATGCTTCAAGATATTTTGCACAGGTAGCGCCGCCGCTTGCATATTTAACATCAATAACCGTGTCGCTCTGTTCATATTCATTACTGATGGGAATCATCTGGCAGTTGTAACCTACTACAATTCCGAAATGCATACCGTCATCCATTGCATCCTCAAGGATTTCCTTTGCATTTACCTGCATATTGTGGTAAGCGTCAATTTTTGCTTCAAGTGCGGCATCAAGAGTTCCGCCGTAAAGTTTGTCCTTGGCGGCTTCGTAATCCTCTGCGGGAATAAGACTCCAGAAACCGGGCATACCTGCAATATAGGGTGCTGTATCAGTATAGAAACGGGGAATAATTCCTGCAACGGCTTTGTTGATATCACCGAAGTATTCGCTTGAAAGACCTTCCCAAGTTGCAATATATGAGATTATGAAAGCAGCAATATGAGTTGTGGCACTAACATTAGCCATCTGAACAAGGTAGTTTTCTACGGTGTACATATCAAAATAGATATTTCCGGTAGCGGCATTACCTGCAAGGCTTGTTCCCTGCCATGCGGGAGCGGCATACACAAGGTTGTTAATATCGGAGCCGCCGAAAGCGGAAAGGTATGCAAGAACAACATTTGCACCCATACTGTAACCAACAACGTTAACCTTTCTTACACCGATTTCATCCTTAATGTTGTTAATATAGTCGTTCAATTCGGCAGCGGCATCAATGGGAGATTTGCGCCAATCATAACTGAAGTTGTAAACGTTTTCCTCGCCGTACTCCTTAGCATAAACTTCTGCAAATACAGCAAGTTCTGCCTTTTCCTCCTCCGTATATTCAGACATAGGCCTGTCATTCTGAACAAATCCGATTGTGTCATCGACGGGCGTGCCGTCGGCATTGAAACCGATGGGCTCAATGTATTTGTTCACTACGGGATAGAATTCATCAGCGAATTTGTCATAATCCTTTTTCGCTATACCGTAACTAACGCATCCGCTGACAAAAGCGGTGAGAATGTCCTTAACCATTGCTTCCATAGAAGCATCATCCGTGGCAAAAGCAGGCGTTTGATCTGCCGCACCCGGATTCTTATACAATGGTGTTGAGAAAATGCCATCAACAATAACAAGGGGGTAAACCCTTGCGGCACTAACGGGCATAGCAAAAGCTACAACCGCAAGTGTTATTGCTAAGATAACACTAACAATTTTCTTTGTTGCTTTCATACTAATCCTCCTAAACAGATGGGATAGCGTACACTTAAAGACAGTACACTACCATATATACAAACTGATTTTACCATACAATTCCTCTAATTGCAATAGTATTATCAAATTTTTAAACCGATACTTTGACGATTTTGGAGGGTCATTTATTGTTGAAATTGAATAATTTTTAAATCAGTTTTACGGATATCTCTCCTGAATAGAGTTTTTTAACAGTGCCGTCGGGAAACTGTGCAATCAAATTACAGTTGTCGTCAATACCCACAGCTTTTGCACTTTCTGTCTTTTCTCCCTGAATTACATTTATATTCTTGCCTAAAACCAAAGACTTTTTCCGATATTCGTCTAAATGATTTTTAAAGGAAAGTTCTTTATAAAGTACGAAAAACTCGTTGAGGAACAGAGCAACAAATCTATTCCGTAAATTATTCGCAGGTTTTTTAAATACAGCCCCTGCAATATTTTCAATTTCCACAGGGAATCCGCCCTCGGGCTCAAAAAGATTTATACCCACACCTAAAACCGCAAAATCAAGTTTTTTGCTTTCTGCATTTATTACGCTTTCGGTTAAAATTCCGCATACTTTTTTACCGTTCACAAAAATATCATTCACCCATTTGATTTGCGGATTTTCGCACCCTAACCTTTCCAACGCTCTTGTTACGGCAACTGCGGCGGCAGTTGTAATTAAAACCGCTTTGTCCGTTTCTGCTTTAGGTTTTAAGAGTACGCTTAAGTAAACCCCCGTATTCCGAGGAGAGTAAAAATTTCTGCCGAGCCTTCCTCTCCCTGCCGTCTGTGAAGAAGAAATCACGGTACACCATTCTTTTTCGTTTCTGCCTTTTTCTTTAAGAATTGTATTTGTTGACGTAACCTCTTCCAAAACATTTATATCGGCAGATTTTAATTCATCGCACAAATCTTCTTTAATTTTTTCGGAATTAAGCATTTTTTCACTTCCAATAAAAGACAGCACCTGAAAACCAAGTGCTGTCTTATGTATGTTTTGGTTAACTTAGTAGGTGATTGTGTATGAAGATTTCGTTCCCAAAGGAATTACTGCACCCATTTTATCAAAGTTGATTGTCCATTTAAGGTCATAATCGGCTGTAAGAACCTTACCCGTTGCTTTATCAACAGTAACAACTATTGTTGATGAAGGATAGTCCATAGTTGCCGTACCTACAAGGCTTGCTGCAACACCGGGAATGTTATCGTTAACAACACCGGGAAGAATAACATTGAATGCCTTGGGGGCATGGCCTTCACCATGTTTAACACTGTCAGATTTAGCATCGGCAACGGTTGTGATTGTTATTGTATAAACACCGTTAGCCTCAGTACGTTTTGCGGAAGCAACATCGGCTTCTGTGAGTTTACTTGCATAGGATTCGCCTTCAACGGGGAATTTTGCTTTAATGTCCGCACCGCTGTAAACAGCTTCACCCTGACTGTTGTCTTTAAGAACTCCGTCCAACCATGAGTCGCCGCCGAGCATTTTATAAACACCGTTAAGGGCACTGGGAATTGTGGGAGTGCCTGCAAGATAGTTTGTAACACTCTTTTGTTTTACTGATTTTGCGTCAGTCTTAACACTGTTAACTGCCTTGTTAAAATACTCAATTATTTCAGCTTTTTCGGACTTGGTTGAAGAACCCGAGTTTGCCGCCGTTCCGCTGTTTGAAGCACCGCTGCTTGAAGCGTTAGAACCGCTTGAGGAATTTGACGAACCCGATGAGCCGCTGTTTGTGTCCGTACTTGCGGCATCCGTGGGAGCGGTATTGTCGGTTGCTGTGTTGTCGGACACAGTGTTATCGGAAACAGTGCCGCCCTGTGTACCGTCACTTACCTGAGCCTGACCCTGTGTACCGTTATCAACCTGGGCAGTCTGCTGAGTTGCGGAGCCCGCCTGTCTTGATGCAACAATAAGCATAACCGAAGCCATATTGTTTGCAGTAATAAGGGAGAGGGCAACTGTAACCACTGCTAAACATATTACTATTTTCTTAATAGGTGACATTTTCATTCCAATGCACACTCCATTCCAATTTTAATCCCCTTCATTATAAAGAATGAAATTGAAAATGTCAACAGATTTTACCGAAATGATAAATTCTCACGTTAAAATTTTTACTTTCGGTATTGTTTATTTTTTACAATTATTGTAGAATACTAAAGTATTACAAAACAGAGGAAACTGAAATGAACAAATTGTTGAAAAAACAAAACATTAAAAAAGATATTCTTTCGGGTCTGACGGGCGCAATGCTCCTGGGCTCTTACTCCCTTTGCGGTGCGGCTTGTTCGGGGTTGGAACTTTTGAACGTATTTTTCTGCATCGTTATCTGTGCTTTATTCTCAATGACAGAAAAAAACAAAATCTATGCTCCCGACGTTTTTCTTCTTTTGCCCGTATTATACGTTGTTTCATCCTGCGGAATTTATTATCTCCCCATTTGTATAGTCGGCGGAGCGATTATTTACTTCTTTATTGAAAAACTCACAGAGGGGAAAAAATACGTTGAGTCTGCTTTTGCTGTGATAAGTCTTGTCCTTGCCCTCTGGGCAACGGTCATCCTCACTAATAAATATTTCGGAATAGGAGCGCAGGGAAGTACCCCCTTTGAGATGCTGAAGTCATACCGCTCCCTGGGTTTTCATCCCCATTTCAGAGGACTGCTTTACGGCACAATTACACTTTTTGCCATGATAACCTATCCCTTTAAATTCAAAAAACTCAACAAAATCCTTCCCGCCGAATTTATGACCCTGGTCATTCCCCTTGTACTGAACTTGTTTTTGAATCCCGAGCAGGAGTTGACTACGGTTAATGAGATTCCCTTTTCTTCCCATATAGGCTACGCATCCCCTTTCACCTTAACTACATCTACTGAATGTGTAAATTTGTGGACAATACCAATAGGAATTTTATTCTTTGCATTGTGCCTTTTGTTACGTTCTTCAAAGGGGAACACAACTAAAAACACATTCACAAACATAGTTTGCGGCGGTGTATCGCTTCTGCCCGCAAGACAGTTTGAAACTGAACGCTACTCCCCTCTTTCCGTAATTATAACAATAGGGGTGAGCGGTCTTGTAATACTCCTTTGTCCCAACATTCTGTCAAGAATTCCCATGCATTGCGTGGGCGCACTTCTTATTGTTTCCGCCTGGCAACAGGTTCCTTACAGGAAACTTTCCGCCCTTTTCAAAAAAAACGACAGGGAGGGCGCTTAAATGGTTAAAGATAAAAAGAAACTTGCCCGGGTTATTGCAACATGGGTTGTAACAAGCGTTATGCTTTCCGTTTTCATCCTTGATATTGTTGTGGTGGCGTTGGGCAATAAATATGTTAATGAAATATCCGTAACAGACGAAAACTTTGATTACAAAAACGGGGATGACAGAATCCACTTTCTCAACACCGCAAACTCCGACTGCATCATTATTGAAAGCAACGGAAAATTTGCCCTCATAGACTCCGGCGAGGGAAACGAAAATCCCAGAAGAAAGACGGAATACAAAGGCTATCGGGATGAGGTTATAAACTATATTAAAAAAGTTGCGGCGGACAAAAACGGCAATGTGAATTTTGAATTCGTTTTAGGTACCCATATGCACTACGACCACTCGGGTAATTTTGAGGCAATATTCAAGGATGAGCAAATTTCCGCAAACAAGGCATATTTCAAAGAGTTCAACGAAAAAGTTGCAACCGAATTGGAAGCGAATGACTGGGGAAACAGAGAAACGTACGAAAAAATCCTCACGGTACTTGAAGATAGAAAAATCCCCGTAATAAGTGATTTGCCCGACGCGGAGTTTGCTTTCGGAGATTTCACAATACGTTTTATCAACACCCAAACACCCCGGGAACTTTACGGCAACGGTGAAAATGCAAGCAGCGTGGGAGTAATTGTCAAAAAAGGCGAAAAATCCGCATTTTTAGCGGCGGATTTCACAAAGGATTCGGGACTCGAACAAGTCTATGCCGACGATATAGGCGATATCGACCTTTTGAAAATAGGACATCACGGCTATTACGGTTCATCTTCAATTGGATTTTTGAAAAAACTGAAACCTGAAATTGCCATAGTTACAAATCATCTGGGAAAGATATATCCCAATGTTAAATGGAATCTTACAATGGTTGCGGAAGTTCCGGTTTTCTCAACCGCTCACAGAAACGGCATAATAGCCACATTCACGGACAAAAATGAAATAATATTAACTCAAAATACAATGGAGAGGTGATAAAAATGCTGTTTTTTTACCCCGAAGATTTCGGTGCAAAAGGCGACGGAAAGCAAAACGACAAAACCGCCATTCAAAGTGCCATTGACAAAGCCTTTGAGAACGGCGGAGGTACTGTTGTGCTCACGTCGGGAAAAACATATTTTTCAGATTCAATTCAAATGAAAAAGAATGTGGAACTTCATCTTCAAAAAGGCTCCCGTCTTAAAGCCACGGACAATATTGACGGCTATATTCGTCCCTGCAATATGATAAACGATCCCAAAACCGCTTTAATCGGCAACCCCGTTACGGGAAAGCCCTCCTTTGTTTTCATTTACGGCTACGAAGCGGACGGATGCTCGATTACCGGTGAGGGAATAATTGACGCAAACGGTCACAGTTTTGTTGAAAGAAAGGACCGCTATTATGTAACCGGAAATTTCTATCCCCGCCCCACCGTAATTTACATAGAAAAAAGCAACAATATCACTTTCAAAAACATCACCGTAACGGACGCTTGCTTTTGGACGCTCCACCCGGCAGGATGCGATGATGTTTTAATTTCCGAAATCCGTATTCTTAACTCATTGGAGGTTGCAAATGCCGACGGCATAGACCCCGACCATTGCACAAATGTCAGAATTCTCGGATGCCACATTGAATGTGCCGATGACTGTATCTGCCTTAAAACCTCAAAGGGCAACAGCGAATACGGTCCCTGTGAAAATATTATTATCAGTAACTGTACCCTCATATCCACCTCCGCCGCAATCAAAATCGGTACTGAGGGTGTGGGGGATTTCAGAAACGTAATTGTCAGCAACTGTATAATTTCAAAAAGCAACCGAGGACTTTCAATCCAGATTCGCGACGGCGGTAATGTTGAAAACGTGACATACACCGACTGTATCATTGAAACCCGCCGTTTTTGCCCTGACTGGTGGGGAACTGCGGAACCCATTGTTATTACCACATTTAATCGGGACGAAAACACAAAATCGGGCAAAATCAAAAATATACGGTTTAATAACATTGTCTGCAAGGGTGAAAACGGTGTACTCATTCACGGAAATAAAGATAATGTTATTGAAAACATAAGTTTTGAAAATGTGCGCATAGCAATGGACAAAAAGACAAAATGGGAAAGCGGTCTTTACGATTTGCGTCCCTGCCTTGACTACGGAGTTGAAAAAATCAAAAACGCAGGTTTTTATATTCGTCATGCCAAGAACATTACAATAGAGAAATCCTCTGTTGAGTGGTTAAACATCTGCGACGGCTACAGTCTGAAAAATATTGACGCCGAAAACTGCGAAAAACTTGAACTGACAAGGTTTAATCCGTAGATATAAGTTAAAAAGATGGCAGTTCGTTGTGAACTGCCGTCTTTTATAATTCATTAAAGTATTTAACAATATATTCAACCACCGCACCGAACATGGGGTGACTGTGGGAGGATTCGCCGTTCCAGTTTTCCCAAAGTGTTGTTGCACCCTGCTTTTTCATATTGTAGAAGGTGTTTTCCTTTTCACTTGTAAGAAGTCTGAATGCCAAGTCCCTGTGTCCGTTCTCACAAAGAGTTCTTATAAGAATATCGGTCCCGAAAATACCCGTATCAAACTCTCCGAGACTTTCGTATTTATCTACAATTGCTTTGAGAGTTTTTTCATTTCCCAGACCCAAATCAAAACCGTAGGCGTCGCTTGCCTCTTTTGAGCCGCAGAAAGTGGAGGTTTCTTCGTCGTAATATTCTTTAATAAATGCCTCTTTTACTTTTTCGTAACGGCATTTCAGTTCATCTGTGGGTTTTCCGAGAACTTCTGCCGATTCAATGGTCATTTTTATTGTTTTCAGATAGAAATACGTATTTACGAATGTGGGCGGAATAAGGTTTTTGTTTTCGGGAGAACACCAATCACCCAAACACCAACCGCCGAGTTCTTCCCTTACTACCAGACCCTTTTCGCTGTGGCTTTCCATATAATCAAGGTAGGCTACCATATTGTTGTAATATTTTGAGAGCAACTCCCTGTCCCCGTAATGCTTATAGAAAGCATACGGTACAATTACCATTGCTCCGCCCCAACCGCCGGGTCCTCCGCCTCCTCCGTAAAAGGGTGCGGTATGCTGAACATGACCGTTGAAAATATCTTGTGAATCCGCAATATCTCTGATCCATTTACGATACATACTCTCCGCATCAAAGCAGGTCATAACCGCATTGACCGTCAACTGTCCGTCCCCTGTGTAGCCCAGCCTTTCTCTGTGGGGGCAGTCCGAGGGAATACATCCGTGGACATTGTTGTTCTGGGTTCTCATATATGCGTCAAAAATCCATTGCAGAGTTTCGTTTGAGGATTTGAATTTAACCTTGGGTTTTAAATCCGTGTGAACAACCCTGTATTCCTTTATATTGACCCTGCCCAGAACGTCAAAATATCTTGCGCCGTGCCAGGTGAATTGAGGGTGGTATTCCCTACATTTGCTGTCGTGAATATACGTGTCCTTTTGCATACGGAATTCTCCGCCGGTGGAATTAAAGTCCAAACCGCCCTCAGCATTTAATTCCTCGGAGAATCTCATCACACAACTTTCACCGATATAGGCTTTTTCGTCGAATTCAATTACGGGATATCCCGCAACATTCTCCCCTATATCGTATATTGCATAGTCACCCTTTTTAAAAATACATTCGGGCTTTACTGTTCTTATTATTCTGTCGGGAATGAAATCCGCTTCGTCAAGAACGCTTACGGGAGCGTCGGCGATTTCGGGGATTTTCCAGCCGTCCGTGGAATAGGAAATACGGGAAAAATCGTAATAACCTATTCTTGAATCCTGATCCTCACCGTGATAAACACTTGCTCTTTTAACAAAAGACTCTGTATATCTTAGATTTTCGCCGCTTTTTGCGATTATCCTGCCGTCCTGAATAAGTTTGAAGCATAGTTTCAGATTTCCGTAGGATTTGACCCCCTCGTTACGGGATTCGTGCTGGGAAAACCAACCGCCTCCCACATGGAAAACAACGGTGTTTTTGCCGTTTTTCAAAAACTTTGACACATCAATTCTTTCATAGAGAATTCGGTAGGTCATTTTGTCAAAAATCGGGTAGCACATACTTGCCGTATCCATGGGAATATAATTTGTCCAAGCGGGAGAAAGCACCTTATCGCTTATGCTCTCACCGTTAATATACACATGGCAGTAGCCAAGCCCCGTAACAAAAATCTCCGCGGGCAGATTTACAACGGCGTCAAAGTCGCAACGGACGATTACCGCTTCCCTGTTGCCGTCAAATTCCACCCATTCTGCATCATCAAAAACAAGATTAAGGCGGTATTTTATATACTCTTTTCCATTCTTCTTATACGCAATGTTTTCATATGGAAAGCCGTTTTTCCTGAAAAAGCCCATATATTCCGTCCTGCTTTCACAGACAAGTTCCGTTGCTCCATGGGCTTTGGCAAGTTCTTTTAACTGCTTTAATATGTCACTTCCGATATTAAAGCCCCTGCAATCCTTTTTTACGGCAATTTCGGAAATCTCAAAAGTACCGTTACCCATATTATAGGCACTACCGCAACCGATAACATTCTCACCGATTACACAGGCAATGTGGATTCCCTTTTCATCACGATAACCCTCGCAAAGTTCCTCGCCGCAAAAAACTTCACGGCGGAGAACTTTAACTCTTTCAAATAATGGGCTGTCGCTCTGTATCTGTAAATACGCTTTTTCCATATTACTCTTTTACTTCCTTTTTTGAGGGAGAAATAATGAAATTAAATGTATGCTCCTTAGAAGCGTCAATTTTATATCGGGGAAGAGTTACAGGTCCGCAACTGCCCGTACCCGTACCCCTTGTGTAGCCGTTAAGGGTTACAAAGGTTGTTTTCTGATCATAAATATCTTCCCTGTGGTCTGCTTTTTGGAGAAGTTCCTGGGTATAGTTATGAACATTGAAATCAAATCTCTTGTCAGAATAGATGAGAACTTCCTCACCTTTTTCACTCTTGAGTTTAAGGTATGATACATCTGAATGGTTTGAGTTATCCTGGGGGCGAATATAGGGCTCGTGTTCATCGGCAACCTTTGCGGTGTAAAGTCCTATGGGTGCGTGGGAGTTAAAGTCGTTGTAATTCTCCTTTTCGCCCCTGCCGAAGTATTCAATTTCAGCGAATCTTTTGTCCGCTTCAAAGGTAATGCCCAAAGCGGGAATATCGTAGTACTGCTCCTTGCTGTCCTTGTCGGGTGCGACGGCAACCTCAATATCTACAACACCGTTTGCACCGATAATATAGAGAATGTTTGCATTGAACAATGTGTCCTCTTTACCCTTAACGGAAATATACTGGCTGACTGACGCCACACCGGATTTAACCTCTGCACTCATGTCTTCAAGTATGATTTTAGAATCAAGAATCCCGTGTTTTTTCCAATCGTCAATAAAGGGTCGGTCATTATCCACATACGCTCTTGAAATATTCAAAAGGAAGCCCCTGTGGGAAGCGGGTTCTTTGTTAAGGAACTGAACACCGTTGGCTTTATATGAAAGCATTTCTCCGCTGTCTTCCGAGAATTCAATAGCACCGTTTTCAAATTTAACGGTAAGTTTTTCCCCGTCGGAGGAAATTGATACCTTGCCCATTTCAAGAGAGGGCTGAATAAAGGGTGCTTCGGAAAGAGTTAATTGCTCACTTGCAATTTCAAAATCCCCGTCAAGATATACAAGGTTAAGATATGTATTTTTTTCGTAATCCACCTTGGGTAAATCAAGTTTATATGTTGCGTCCTTTTCGGGTGCTATATCGGTTAAGAAACTGCCGCATTTAAGGGTGACTCCGTTTTCCTGTATCTCCCAATAAACCTCAATGTTTGAAGATGAAAGGAAACGGTTGGTGTTAACAAGAGTTAACTTGTTTCCCGAAAGCCTGCGAACTCTCAAAGGTCTGTAACAGTTTTTCATTTCATAGGCTCCCGTGTGGGGTGTGCGGTCGGGATAGAAAAGACCGTCAACACAGAAGCAACCGTCATGAAGAAGTTCTCCGTGGTCACCGCCGTAGGTATATTGATATTTGTATTTGTCACTTCCGTCGTGAAGCACGGAATGGTCAACCCATTCCCAGATACAACCGCCCATAAAGATATCATCGGAATAGAAAATCTGCACATATTCTTCCAACGCACCGGGGCCCACACCCATTGCGTGAGCATATTCGCAAAGGAAGAAAGGAACATCTTTATACTGCTTCCCGCGTTTACCCTCGCGGATTTTTACCATATCGTCCTGATGGGTGTACATTTCGGAAAATACGTCATAATGGTAGCGTCTTGTATGCACAACGCTCTCGTAATGAACTGGAATATCCGTTCCCAAATCCTTGAGCATTTTGTAGCATTTGTCCTGGCATTTATAGCCCCAGGATTCATTACCCAGACTCCACATAATAACCGACGGATGAGTACGGTCACGGAAATACATTCTTCTTACCCTGTCCGTATATCTGGGCGCCCATTTTAAATCGTGGCTTATATCACAGCCGTCACAACCCAGATCCCAAAGTCCGTGGGTTTCAATATCCGCCTCGTCAACACAGTAAAGACCGTAATGGTCGCAAAGTTCAAGGAAGAACGGGTCGGGAGGATAGTGGGAGGTACGCACACAGTTGACGTTAAACTCTTTCATAAGTTGAACATCTTTTTCAAGGTCCTCAAATCCCATTGCGTAGCCTTTGGTTTGATGGGAATCGTGGTGGTTTACACCTTTGAGTTTAATTTTTTTCCCGTTGAAATAGAATACCGTGCCTTTAATTTCAATACTCTTGAAGCCCACGTACTGACGGATTGTCATAACCTCTTTTTTGCCGTTGTAAAGAGTGATAAAAAGTTCATACAGACGGGGAATTTCCGCACTCCATTCCTCCACGTTAAGACCTTTAAAGGAAAGGTTGCTTTTCTTGTCCCCTTTTATTTCGCTTTCGGCTATAACAGTCTTTCCGTCACAAAGGGAAATTTTAAGGTTGGCATTTTTAAGGGAGCCCTTAAGTTCTGTTTCTATGTCCAAATTATACTTTTTGCCTTTTTTGTGAGGAATTGCCTGGAAATCGTTTATATATGTGTTTTCGTAGGAATACAGAAGAACATCACGGAAAATACCGTTTTCTCTGAACATATCCTGTGCTTCAAGATATGAGCCGTTGCACCATTTATATACAATTACAATTACCTCGTTGTCGCCCTCTTTAACAAAGTCGGTAATGTCAAATTCGTAGGAGTTGTGGGATGCCTCGCCGTAACCAACAAAAACACCGTTGATATATAAATCCACACAGGGAGCAACACCCAAAAATGTTAAAATGTAATTTTTGGTTTTATCGTTTATATTGATAAATTTACGGTAGATACCGCAGGCGAAATCCTCGGGAAGTTCCGGTGGCTTAACGCCCTCGCCTTTGGGAAGTCCCAAGGCTCTCGGGTCAAAACCGTAGGGGCAGTTGATGTAAACGGGTTCCTCATAGCCCGTTCTCTGCCAAGTTGACGGAACATTAACCTTGTCAAATTTAATTCTGCTCGTATCAAGGGTTGCGGGAAGTTTGGATTTTTTCTTATAATACTTAAACTCCCATTCTCCCGAAAGAACCGTTACAATGTCGCTGTTGTAGCGTTCCGTTTTATAATCCGCCTTCTGAGCGTCCTTTTTCTTGGAGTGGGGAATTGCATAGGCGCGGGGTGCCATTCTTCCCGATTCCACGGTTTTAAAGGTACAGTGGTTGTTCTTGTCAACAATATACTTCATCTTATATTCCTCCGTTGGAAAAATCTTTAAGCCTATATTATCATAGCTTAACTCCCTTTTCAATTATTTTAAAAAAATCTTAGGAAAATATCGCAATAAAAATCATATTGTGTTAGAATGTATATAATCAACATCAAGTTTCTTGCAAGGAGATCACAATGGAATTTCAAGAAGAAACAATCACCGCTTCGGTGGAGGAAGTCACATTTCAAAACGATACCAACGGATTCACCGTTATGGATGTTTCCGTCGATGACGACTACTTTACCGCCGTTGGTGTTATGCCCGGGGTATCCGCCGGAGAAACCGTTACGCTGACGGGAAATTTTACAATACATCAATCTTTCGGCAGACAGTTCAAAGTAACCTCCTTTTCCCATTGTATGCCGGAAACAACTGAACAGATTTACAAATATCTCGCCTCCGGTGTTATCCGCGGAATCGGACCCAAAAAGGCAATGCTCATTGTGGAAAAATTCGGCTCCCAAACCCTTGATATTATTGATACCGCCCCCGAAAGACTTGCCTGTCTGAAAGGCATCTCGGAAGAACAGGCAAAGAATATCGGTGAGGAATTTAAAAAACAGTACGCAATGCGTACCGTTATGTTAGGTCTTGAAAAATACGGCTTGTCCCCCTCGGAATGTGTGACAATTTTCAAAAAGTTGGGCATAAATGCCGTAGCCAAAATTGAGGAAAATCCTTACATTCTCTGCGGTCTTAATATGGGCATTACATTTGAACGTGCGGAAATAATCGAAAGCAAACTTCCTCAAAAGCCCCTGCCCGATTACAGAATAAGCGAGGGAATTTTGCACGTTGTACGGCACAATTCAGGCTCCCGCGGACACACCTGCATACCAAGGGAAAAACTTTTGAAGCCCTGTTCCGATTTACTTTCAGTAACGCAGGATGATATCGATATTGCAATAGACAAACTCATTTCCACCGCACAACTGAAAATGCACATTATAGAGGGAAAGGAATTTATTTTCCTCCCCGCATCTTATAAATCCGAAAGGAAAATTGCGGACAGAGTGGATGTTATTACAAACTTCCCCCCTGCCGGCGCACCCGGACTTGCGGATTGGATTGATGAAATAGAAAAAAGAAATAATATAAAGTACGAAGAACAACAACGCATTGCCATTGCTACCGCTGCAAAAAAAGGCTTGTTGGTTTTAACCGGCGGGCCCGGTACGGGTAAAACTACCACGATTAAGGGTATCATAAATATTTTTGAGTATCAGAATCTTGACATTGCCCTTGCCGCTCCCACGGGCAGAGCCGCAAAACGCATGAGCGAGGTCACGGGAATGGAAGCGAAAACCATACACCGTCTTTTAGAGGTGGAATGGGACGAGGATGATAAGCCCTGTTTCAGAAGAAATATCGAAAATCCTCTTGACTGCAACGCCCTTATTCTTGACGAACTTTCAATGATAGATATACATCTTTTTGCAAGTCTTCTTGAAGCATTACCCTTGGGTTGCCGTCTCATTCTTGTGGGTGACAGCGACCAACTCCCCCCCGTTGGCTCGGGAAACGTGCTTCAGGACCTTATACTGTCGGAAAAACTTCCCGTTGTCTGTCTTTCCCAAGTTTTCCGTCAGGCAATGGAGAGCAAAATCATAACTAACGCACACAAAATAGTCGGCGGTGAACTGCCGGATTTATCAAATGACGGCAAGGACTTTTTTCATTTGGAAAGACCAACCCCCTCTTTATCTGCTCAAACAGTTGTAAGTCTTTGCAGTGAGCGACTGCCCAAGGCATACGGATGGGATGCATTTTCCGATATTCAGGTAATCTGCCCCTCAAAGAAAGGTGAAACAGGAACCCAAAACCTTAACAGACTTCTTCAATCCGCTTTGAATCCCCCGAGCAAAGAAAAGGGGGAGTTAACCGTGGCAGGTCAGATTTTCCGCACCGGCGACAAGGTTATGCAAATAAAAAACAACTATAACATTAAATGGGAAAGCAAGGACGATAAAGGACAGGGAATTTTTAACGGTGATATAGGTATTCTCAAAAATATAGACGCCCAATCCGGCACCGCGGAAGTGGATTTTGACGGCAGACAAACAACAATCCCCGCAGAATTTCTGACTGAACTTGAACTTGCCTATGCCGTAACCGTACATAAAAGTCAGGGAAGCGAGTTCAAAGCCGTGGTGCTTCCCGTTATAAACCTTGTACCCAATCTGGCATACAGAAATCTCCTTTACACCGCAGTTACAAGAGCAAAGAGTATGCTTGTTACCGTGGGCTCCGCCGAGCAGATAAATCTAATGACCCTTAACGACAAAAAGGCTAAACGTTATTCCGCGTTGAAATACTTCCTGAAATCCGAGTAAACCCCAAACCGAAACAAAGGACTGACTAATTTGATTAAATCAAATTAGTTGGTCTTTTTTAATAATCAACCCCTCGTTCATTGTGCATTTATACAAATTCCCGAAAAACATTGACTTTTATTTTTTGCAACATTATAATACAATTGACTAACGCATTAGAAAACGAGGTATCAAATTATGAAAACTTTGAAAAAATCTTTATCCTTGGTACTTGCTTTGATACTTTTGGTGTCAACATTTGCGGTTGTTGCCCAAGCCGCCGAGTTCTCCGTTACCAACAGCAACTACGGAACTATGGTACCCATGAACAGCAAGTTCACCTCCACTGTATCGACAGTTAAACTCTACGGAAAATATGATTACATAAATTTCTATATCAACAGCAAATCAAATGATAAATACTTCTTTTATGAAATATACTCCGACAAAAACTATACAAAACTTGTTACCTTTGATTATGTTTACTGTGATAAAGGCTCTTACACTTGGTCACCGATGATTAAACTCAAAGATACATTTAAAACCGGAACCTATTACTGTGTGACCTATTCTGCAAAAATCGACAGCAACGGAAATGCCACCGTATCCGCCCCGTCAATGAAAGAATTTAAAATTTCCGTTGACAGAACCACCGCTTTTGACAAGCAAATGGTGATTGTCAAACCCGTAAAAAACACCGTTAACGGACCTCAAATTAAATGGTCAAACACCATTTCAAATGTTTCCAAATTCATTATTTACCGCCGTTCACTTAACAGTACAAAATGGGAAAAAGTAGGAACGGTTAACGGCAAAACCTTTAGTTTCACCGACAAATCCGTAAAGGATAAAAACTGTAAATATATATATACGGTCAAGGCTGTAAATACAAAAGATGTTTGTTCAAGATATCACTATGCCGGCACGCTTGCTCTTTATGCGCGCACACCAAAACTTACTGCATCTACAACCTCCGACAATAAAATCAAACTCAGTTGGAACAAAACCGGAAGTAATGTAAAATACATTTTATACAGAAAAACCAACGACAGCGACTGGAAACGTATAGCACAGGTAACCGGAACAAGCTACTACGATTCTGCGGTTAAAAACAACAATACTTATCAATATACCGTTCGTGCGCAAATCGGTTGCTCCGAGGGTGTTGCAACAAGTTCCTATTACAGCGGCACTAACTTTAAATACATCGAAAGTCCGACTCTCTCGGATTTAACCGTCACAAGCGACAGTATAACTGTTTCTTGGGGTGCTGTTGCAGGTGCCGCAAGCTACACGGTTTACAGGAAGCCCGCCGACTTTAGTGAGAGTTGGACGAAACTTACAAATGTTCCCCAAAATATACTTTCTTACACGGACGAAACCGCATCGGACGCCGATTCCTATATTTATACTGTTCGTTCGGAATATGGCAAAACACGGGGAAGTTATTCTTCAAAAGGTGTTGAACACGTTGTTATGGAGCCCGTAACAATTGTTGGATACAAATTTGAAAAGGACCCCTGGTCGAACTCCTGGTTTTCTTCTGACTATTTTATGCAGTTATCATGGAACAAACATCCGTATGCATCCTATTACTGTATATACCGAATGGATGAAAACGGAGAATGGAAAGAGATATGTGACGAAACCCAATCCATTAACCAAAGAGTCAGTTACAAATCCGGTGCAAACACTTATGCCGTTCAAGCAGTCAGAGAGTATAACGGAGTTACCAAAAAAAGCGAATTGACTGACACTGCTATTATAGAAACATTTGCTTTTAAAGAATTCACCACAAATGTGTACCCCTTTACAGATCACATTTATATCAGTTGGAATAAAGTATCTAACGCCACAGGTTACAATGTGTACAGACGATTGGAAACCGAAGATGAATACACCCTTATTTCAGGGAATGTGCAAGAGATTGGTTATAAGGACTATACCGCTGAAGATGACATAATGTACGAATACCAGGTTCGTCCTGTTTTCGGAGACATTGAGCAGAATAAAAATCTGATATCTGCAAAAATAGGCCGCACGGCAAGTCCCGAAACTGATGATTTATCTATAAGATTTGTCATTGCTTCTCATTACCCGTTGGATTATTCCATGATATCTTTATATGCAGATAACTTGCCCGAAAACGCAACTACTTATTACAAAGCAGACAACGGTCTTTATCAAAGTTTCAAGGGAAACCACAAATACCATGCTATGCTATATGTCCCTACCGAAAAGGCGCTTGGTACGGATTTTAAATTTGCCACAACTTACAGTATTAACGGTTTTCAAACTCCTCTTGATACTAATACCTTTACAATAACCGCCCGCACCCCAAAAAAGTTTGACTACGCGGCAAAAATCACAAAAGATAATTACACAGTTACTTGGGACGCTGAGGAAGATGTTGCAAAATATGAAATCGCCGTTTCTTCAAACTTTGATTGCAATGAAAACAAACAAATACTGACTACGATTATTCCCGACGGCAGCACTCAATATTCTGCAGATATTCCTGTTGATATCGTTCTCGATAATTATGACTTTCACTATATATTCTTAATAATCCATTGCAAAAACGGGATGGAAGTAAGGTATAGAATTCACGATAAGTACATATCCACTCCTAAAATGACGTATGCAACCCGAAAAAGCGACACCGAGGTTAAGATTGGTTGGGATAATTGTGAATACGGTGATGTAAGTTACTACAATATTTACAGAAAAGTGGGCGACGGAAGTTGGAGCAAGATTGCTAAATGTTCTTATAATTCATCTAAATCATACTACGACTACGTTGACAAAACCGCTTCAAAAGGTGTTGCGTACACCTACGCGATAAAAGCCGTTTCCGCCGACGGTGTTTCAAGCGCATTATCAAACAAAAAGACCTGCTCAAAAACAGTGTCTTAAATCCAAATGACAAAAAATCATCTTCAAGGATTTCCCTGAAGATGATTTTTTATTACAGAACGTAAATTATAATATCGCGCCTACCCCAATTTCTGCACTGTGCCTCGGAATTCATAAATAAGTCAACTGTCCAGTCAACGTCATAGATGTAACTGCCCGTATCAGCGGCGATGCAGTAACCGTAAACATACTGACCGTCTGCTGAAACGATATACATCTCTGTGCCATAGGGGATTTCCTTGGGGTCAACTGCAATGTAACCTGTCTGTGCTTTCTTACCCGTTGAGGTAATTCCGCCGGGGATACAATATGCAGTAGCCTTTGCGTTGATAACTGATTTGTAATTTGTGGGCAAACCGTCCTCACCGATTTTGAGGTAGGAGGGTTCTGCCATTTCGCTTATGGGTGTTCCCACGGGAAGACCGGTTGTAACAGCATTCACCTTTGTACCGACCTGCACAAGCTCTCTTTCAGGCTCTTTGAGAACCTTTTCGGATTTAACCGTACTGTTCTGAAGTTTTCCGTTTACGTAACGCTCCTCGTAAACAACGGCTTTAGTTCCCTCTTTACCGCTTTCAAGAGTTTTTGTGCGGTTTCTGTAAAGGGAGTCGGAATAGGTGTATTCCGTTTCGTAGGGAATAGCCTCTTTTTCTGTGCGCTCTTTAACTTCCACTCTGTAAACGGAAATTTTCATTCCGTCCTCAAGTTCTTTATCAAGAGCGGGTTTTGTGTAATCCTCACCCTCTAACTCAACGCCGAGAATGTTTAACGCATCCTCAACCGTTTTGCCGGAAACGGTTTTTGATTTTGTCTTTCCGTCAACCGTAAGAGTGATTTTATACACACCGTATATTTCGATTGTCATACCGTCTTTCAGAAGTGTGTCGGCGGAATAGTTCAAAGCCGCACCCTCGGGGATGGTAATCTTCGCTTTTTCAATGGCATCCTTTACGGTGCCCAAAGCATATACGTTGTTTGAAGTTCCGTCAAAGTTTTTGATTGTAACCTTAACGCCCCTTCTTATGATAATGGTACTGCCGTCCAAACCGTCGAAATTGGTAAGGCTTATTTCGTCGCCCTGTTCTTCGTTGATTTCAATTCCGTTATCTTCAAGAATTTCATCAACATCGGTTTTTGCTGTGGAAACGACAACTACCGAGTTACCGTCATAAATTGTAACACTGTACATTATAGGCGGTACGGCGAACGCTGTGCCCGAAACGAAGAAAACAACCGCTAAAACCAAAAGAGCAACTCTTTTAAGCGGCGAATGCACGGACGTTTCGCCTATTTTTCTGACTGTCATGGTATAAATATCTCCTTAGACAAGCAATTTTTCAATTTTAAAAATTTGTGACATAAACTGTCGTGAAAAATTGCCGTTGTAGGCATTTTTATCAGCAATAAAGAATTGAACTTGCCAAATTTTCAACCCAATATTACGGGTAAAAAGGCCGTAGTTATCCGATGGCATTTGGTATTATACCCAACTTTTTTCAAAAGTCAAATAAATTGAAATATGCTTTTTGTTGAATTTTCACAAAGATTTTAAACACTCACAGTGCCCCACCCCCATATTTTGTGGCGAATTTTGAACAATCCACAATTTTTTCGCAGGTTATTTTGTCAAAAGTACAAAAATTACAAACTGTAACTTTTCGAGCCATTTTTTTCCATTTTTTTGTCAAATTGTAATTATTTGTTGACATAAATTCCTTTTTCCCCCATAATATATATACATTTGTAAGTATGAAAGAAGACCCCTCTATGACAATATCTATTCCTGACAACGTGAGAATAATACTAAACAGATTAAAAAATGCCGGATTTGAAGCATTTTGCGTGGGTGGAGCCGTCCGCGACACTATTATGGGACTCACTCCGGGGGATTGGGATGTTACAACTTCCGCCTTGCCCGAAGAAATTGAAAAAGTGTTTTCGGATTTTAAAACCGTTGACACGGGACTCAAGCACGGAACTCTTACGGTTATAATTGATAAAATACCCTACGAGGTTACAACATTCAGAATTGACGGTGAATATGCCGACAACCGCCACCCCGAAAATGTTACCTTTACAAGTAATCTTTCAGACGACCTTGCCCGCAGGGATTTTACCATAAATGCCCTTGCCTATAATGAGGAAACAGGTCTTGTGGATTTATACGGCGGTCAGGATGATATATATAATAGTATAATAAAAACCGTGGGCGATGCGGACAGCCGTTTTTGTGAGGACGGTCTGCGTATTATGAGGGCTTTGCGTTTTTCCTCCGTATTGGGCTTTGAAATCGAGGAAAGCACAAAGAGGGCAATTCACCGAAACAAAGAACTTCTCAAAAATATATCCGCAGAAAGACTGAATGTTGAACTGACAAAACTTCTTCAAGGGAAAAATGTTTTTAATGTTCTCATGGAATATCCGGATGTTCTGTCCGTTTTCATTCCTGAAATTGCCCCCGCGGTTAACTTCAAACAATACGGCAAAAAACACGCATACGATGTTTGGGAACATATCTGCCACACCGTTGACACCATTCCCAATGACAGAATTCTCCGTCTTACAATGTTTTTACACGATTTGGGGAAAATACCTACCCACAAACTAAATGACAAGGGCGACAGCACCTTTAAAAACCACGCGTCCGTGGGCGGGGAAATGGCAAAAGAAATTCTTACCCGATTAAAATTCGATAAAAAAACAATTAACCGGGTTTCATTCCTTGTGGGATGCCATGATTTTGAGCCGCCGGAAACTAAAACCCATTTAAAAAAGCACCTGAAAACGAAAACGCCGGAAGATATACGCACTCTTTTGATTATAAAGGAAAGTGACCGAGGCGCTTTGAGTGAAGCATACAGGGATATAAGCGAGGGTACTGCTCAAACACTTCAATGGCTTAAGGAAATTGAAGAAAACGACGAATGTTGCACAATTTCCCAACTTGCCGTAAACGGCAGGGATTTGGAAAAGCGGGGTCTTAAAGGCGAGGAAATAGGTACCGCCTTAAACACCCTTTTGGACGCGGTTATCGAAAACAGGGTACAAAACACAAAAACCGATTTATTGACATACCTATTATAATAGTATAGAATATATATAGTTATTTTTATTGTGAAAGGATGATTATATGCGTACAGCACATTCACTTAACTTCGGTTGGAAATATTCCCCCGAATTCAAAGAAGAAATGATACAGACTTCTTTTGATGACAGTAAATTCCAAACCGTTGACATCCCCCACACAAACAAGGAACTCCCCCTTAACTATTTTGATGAAAAATCCTATCAATTTGTCAGTTGCTACCGCAAAACCTTTGATATAGGCAAAAAAGCAAAAGATAAACGCTATATTCTTCACTTTGAGGGAGCGGCAGTTTATTCAAAGGTATATTTAAACGGCGAATTTATCGGCGAATACAAGGGAGCATACAATCCTTTCAGTTTTGACATTACCGACAATGTAAAAGCAAAGGACAATCTTCTTGTTGTGGAACTTGATTCCACGGAACGCAAAGAAATTCCTCCTTTCGGCAATGTTGTTGACTACCTTGTTTACGGCGGTATTTACAGAGAAGTTTGGCTTGAAGAAGTCAGCGAAGTATATATTGACAATGCTTTTGTGCGGACTCTCAATGTGCTTCAACCCAAAAAGGTGCTCGATATTGACGTGACCCTTTCCGAAAGTGCAAAAGGTGTTCTTTCATTCACACTTCTTGACGGAGATACCGTAATCGGCGAAAAGAAAACCGATTTCAGCGGAAGAATTATCAACGCAAAATGGGCGGTAGCGGATGTTGAACTTTGGGACATTGAAAATCCCCGCCTTTATACATTAAAAATCGCCCTTGACGACAAGGACGAAATATCCGTTCGCTTCGGTTTCAGAGAGTGCCGTTTCTTAACCGACGGATTCTATCTTAACGGTAAAAAAATCAAAATCCGCGGTCTTAACAGGCATCAGAGTTATCCCTATGTGGGCTATGCAATGCCAAAAAATGTTCAAAGGGCGGATGCGGATTTACTTAAATATGAGTTGGGTGTTAACCTTGTAAGAACATCCCACTATCCCGACAGCGTTCATTTCCTTGACCGTTGTGACGAAATCGGACTCCTTGTATTCACCGAAATGCCCTCCTGGCAGTATCTCGGAGAGGGCGAATGGAGAGAACTTGCAAAAGAGAATATTCGTAAAATGGTAACCCGTGACAGAAACCACCCCTCAATAATTCTTTGGGGCGTCCGCGTTAACGAGGGTCTTGACTGCGACGAGTTCTACACTGAAACAAATGCTATTGCACGGGAACTTGACAACACCCGTCAAACCGGCGGTGTAAGAAATATGCCTTTCAGCCATCTTCTTGAAGATGTATATACAATGAATGACTTCATTCATTCGGGCAGTTTTATAAACCTTTTACCCCCCGCCTTTGTTACAAAAAGTCTAACCGCTCCCTATCTTGTTACGGAGCATAACGGCCACATGTACCCCACAAAGAGTTTTGACAAAGAGGGTGTAAGAGCGGAACACGCTCTCCGTCATACAAGGGTTCTCAACTCCGCCTACGGCAATCCCAGAACAAGCGGTGCAATCGGTTGGTGCATGGCGGATTATAACACCCACAAGGACTTCGGAAGCGGCGACAGAATTTGCTACCACGGCGTAACGGATATGTTCCGTGTACCCAAAATGGGCGCGGCGATTTACCGTTCGCAGCAGGAGGAAAAGCCCTACCTTGAGGTTACCTCCGCCATGGACATCGGCGAACATCCCGGCGGAACAATCGGGGATGTCTGGGTATTCACAAACTGCGATTACGTTAAACTTTATAAAAACGGCAAATATACAAGCACAATTTATCCCGACAGTTCAAAATTCAAAAATCTCCCCCATCCTCCCATGATTGCGGCGGACTTCATCGGAGATTCCCTTGTTTCGGATGACGGACTTGAACCCAAAGCGGCGGCACTTCTCACCGATACTCTCATTGCCGCACAGACAAAGCAATGGAAACTCCCTCCCTCAAAATTTGTAAAAGCGGGAGCCGCAATGGTTGTTGGCAAAATCCCCTTTGGCAGAATGTTCGACCTTGTAACAAAATATGTGGGCGGCTGGGGTAACGAGCAAATCACCTATGCTTTTGAAGGTTACATGAACGATGAATGTGTTGCAAAAGTTGTGAGAACCGCCGTTACGGAACTTCACATTGATGTTAAAGCGGACTCCTGTGTTCTTAAAGAAGAAGATACCTACGATGCAACGAGAATAGAAATCGTGGCAAAGGATCAGAACGGCAATCGCGTTCCCTTTGCGGACAGTTCTGTTAAAGTTACCGTTAAAGGTGCGGCGGAAATTATCGGTCCCTCCGAATTCCCCTTAATCGGCGGTGACAGAGCATTCTGGATCAGAACAAACGGTGAAAAAGGCGATATTACGGTAACAGTTGACGCAAAATCAATCGGCAAGGTTAAACTTGACTTAAAGAGTGAATAATACTATAATACACGGGAAAACAAAAACCGTAAAGGAGATACGAAAATGAGCAAAAAGCCCTATTACATTACAACCGCAATTGCATACACTTCAAGAAAACCCCATATCGGAAATTCGTACGAGATCGTACTTTCCGATGCTTTGGCGCGGTTTAAACGAATGCAGGGCTATGACGTTTTCTTCCAGACAGGTACCGACGAGCACGGACAGAAAATCGAAGAATATGCCGCCGCCGCAGGTATTTCACCCAAGGAATATGTTGACAAGGTCGCAGGGGAAATCAAAGCTATCTGTGATTGCCTTAACACAACATACGATAAATTCATTCGTACCACGGACGCGGACCACGAAAAAGCCGTACAAAAGATTTTCAAAAAACTTTATGACAAGGGCGATATTTACAAAAGTGAATATGAGGGTTGGTACTGTGTTCCCTGTGAAAGTTTCTTTACCGATTCCCAACTTGTTGACGGCAAATGCCCCGACTGCGGCAGGGAAGTAAAAAAAGAAAAAGAAGAAACATATTTCTTCAAATTGAGCAAATATCAAAAACAACTTGAGGAATATATCGAGTCAAATCCCAACTTCATTTACCCCGAAAGCAGAAAAAAGGAAATGATAAACAACTTTATCAAGCCGGGACTTCAGGACCTTTGCGTTTCCCGTTCCACTTTCAAATGGGGTATTCCCGTTCCCTTTGACGATAATCACGTTATTTATGTTTGGATTGACGCGCTTTCAAACTATATTACGGGCCTTGGCTATGATCCGGACGGCAGCAGCGAAATGTACAAAAAGTATTGGCCTGCGGATGTTCACATTATCGGTAAAGACATTTTGCGTTTCCACACTATTTATTGGCCCATCATGCTTATGGCTCTCGGTGAGCCCCTGCCCAAGCAGGTTTTCGGTCACCCCTGGCTTCTTTCAGGCAATGACAAAATGTCAAAATCAAGGGGTAACGTAATTTATGCCGATGATCTTTGCGACCGTTTCGGTGTTGACGCGGTGCGTTATTATCTTCTTTCAGAAATGCCCCACGCACAGGACGGAACAATTACCTACGAAACAATTATCGAGCGTTTCAATTCCGACCTTGCAAACACATTGGGTAACCTTGTTAACCGCACCGTTGCAATGAACAACAAATATTTTGACGGTGTTATTCAGGCGCCCACCGCAGTCGAAGATATTGACGGCGAACTTAAAGAACTTGCACTTTCAACCTTGGGTGAGGTTACAAAACTTCTTGACACATATAAGGTCAGCGACGCTCTCGGAAAGATTTTTGACCTTGCAAAGCGTTGCAACAAATATATTGACGAAACAATGCCCTGGGCACTTGCCAAGGACGAGAAAAAGAAAGCCCGTTTAGGTACGGTTCTTTACAATCTTCTTGAGGGAATCCGCTTTATTGCAGTTCTTCTTGAACCCTTTATGCCGGAAACAAGTGTAAAAATTCTTGAGCAGATTGGCACAGACATTAACACTCTTGACTCTCTCTCCGAATTCGGCGCAATTAAGGCAGGGGACAAAGTGGGCAACGCAACGCCCCTATTCTCCCGTCTTGATGTGGAAAAGACTCTTGCGGAAATTGAAGCATCACTTCCGAAAGAGGAAGAAGAAAAGCCCGAAATTGAAGGCCTTGCAGAAATTCAATATGACGATTTTGCAAAGGTTGAACTTCGGGTGTGCGAAGTTACGGACTGCAAACCCATTAAGAAAGCAAAGAAACTTCTTGAACTCACTCTTAACGACGGCACAAAAACTCCCCGAACAGTTGCTTCCGGCATTGCAAAATGGTACAAACCCGAGGACCTTATCGGTAAAAAGGTTATTGTTGTTGCAAACCTTGCCCCGAGAACACTCTGCGGTGTTGAAAGCCATGGTATGATTCTTGCGGGAGTAATCTCCGAGGACGATGTTAAGGTTGCATTTGTTGACGGTCTTCCCGCCGGTACACAATTAAGTTAAAATGTATAAGAATATTTTTGATTCCCACGCACATTACACGGACAAAGCGTTCAATGATGACCGCGAAAATATGCTCGGCTCTCTTACGGAGTCGGGCATTTGCGGTGTTATAAACTGCGGAGCGGACATAGACTCCTCAAAAGCCTCTTTGAAATTGTCGGATGCATACCATTATATATATTGCGCCTGCGGTGTTCATCCGGAAGAAGTCGAGGAACTCCCCGAAAACTATATTGAAATTCTTAAAGACCTTGCAAAACATCCCAAATGCGTTGCAATAGGTGAAATCGGTCTTGATTACTATTGGCGGCAGGATAACAAAGAAAAACAAAAAGAGGTATTTGAAAACCAAATAATTCTTGCAAAGGATCTTGATTTACCCATAATCGTCCATGACAGAGAAGCCCACGGAGACACCCTTGAAATTCTCAAAAAGTACAAGCCAAAGGGTGTGTTGCATTGCTTTTCGGGAAGCGTGGAAACAGCCAAGGAAATTTTGAATTTGGAAATGTATATAGGCTTCGGCGGTGCGTTAACCTTCAAAAATGCCCGAAAGGCCCTTGAAGTCGCCCAAATGCTCCCCCTTGACAGACTTCTTCTTGAAACGGACTGTCCCTATATGGCGCCAGTACCCATGCGGGGAAAGCGGAATGATTCAAGTCTTATTCCCTATGTTGCGGAAAAAATGGCAGAAATAAAAAGCACCGATGCACAATCGGTACTTGATATAGCCGCAAGAAATACAAGAGAATTATTCAACATATAAATTAACCCATCGTGATAGAAAATTCACGATGGGTTGATGTTTTTTAAAATTGAAACAACCTTATACGGTTTCGGGAGTTTCGGGTGTTTCGGGTGTTTCGGGTGTCTCGGGTGTCTCGGGGGTTTCGGGTGTCTCGGGGGTTTCGGGGGTTTCGGGCTCTTCGGGAAGTGCCCAACAGAAATCCGCGCCCACTTCATTCATTGCTTCTCCTCTGAGAGGAGCGGAAACCTCAATGGTATATGTGTACTGAACACCCTGTTGAATTGTATTGTCGGTATATTTCAATTCATCGCCCACAAGAACAATTCCCAACAATTCCCAATCGGAATCCGCGGTTTTTCTCCAAACCTTGTAAATTTGAGCATTCTGTACCTCATCCCAGGTGATTACCGCAACAGCGGCATTGTCCTCGCCAACACCCTCTTTTGCAATAATTCCTGCGGGAACTTCAACAGGTACACGAACCGTTGCGGACTTGCCTTCTTCGTTATAGAAACTGTCCCTGTCGGATGCAACCGCTTTAACCGTATAATAGTAAGCGATTTCCTCATCAACATCATTATCCGTGTATGAGGCGGTTTCTTCTATAACTTCTCCTGCACCCAGCGTTGCTATTTTACTCCATTTTTCCTCTGCGGAACTTCTTCTGTAAATCTCATAACTCTCCGCAAATTCCACGGGAGTGAAATCCACGGTAATATAGGAGCCGTCCTCGCTGTATATGGGAGTTACGGTAAATTCTACTTCCGCAAGAGGTGCGTGGGGGTATTTTGCAGACGCGGTTTTTTCCGTGGAAACCTTGCCGTTCTTAATTGCCTTGGCAGTATATGTGTACTCCGTTCCGATAGTGATACCTTCATCCTTAATACCGCTTTGTGCGTCAAACACACCTAAAGATACCGTATCGTCTCCGTTGCTCTTGAAAAGTTCTACTGCTTCTACCGAACTGTCAAATGTCCAATCAACAACTATATAGGCATTTTCCGTTTCAGTTGCAGGAACAAATTCCGCTTTAAGTGTTTCAACTTCCACGAAGTTTTTGATGCCGTTACTGTCATACGCACTTCTGTAACCGTCTTTCTCTGCCACAACCGTATAGTAGAACGGAGTGGTCTTTGCTTCATCGGAAGTATCAACAAACGCATTGAGTGAATACGAACCGATTACCTGCCAACTGCCGCCCACAGTTTTTCTGTAAACATAGTAGGTGTCTGCACCCTCAACGGCATTCCATGAAAGCATAGCGCCGTCACCGGTCAAAATAACATCCTCCAAAACAGGACGGTCCATTGCAATGATTTTTGCCGTAACATACCTACTGTATGCGGAGCCGTTAATTGCTCTTACTGCATAAGTGTAGGAAGTATTGCTTTTAACCGCGGCATCACAATATGAGGTAGTCTTAACATTCTTTGCGATACATTTGAATGAACTTTCTCCCTGTGCCTGTCTGTAAATATTGTAACTTGTTGCACCCTTGATTGAATTCCAAGTCACTTTAACATTTACCGCACCCGACTCTGTTGCAATATTTGCAAGTTTCGGTGTGGGATATGCAAGGTACATATTTTGAATACCTGCTTTATCGTAATAACTTAAAACATTGCCGTTCATTGCACGAACTGTATATTTATAGGTATTGCCGGATTGTTTGGAAACAGTATCAAGATAGTATTCCTTTGAACCGCCCTTAACAGTTGCAATATGGGTCCAGGAATCTGCAGAATTGATTTTTCTGTATATTTTGTAACTATCCGCGCCGGTAACTTTTGTCCAGGTTACCTTTGCTCTGTTACTTGAATCGAAAGTGACGTTTCCGAGTTCGGGTGTTGCAAGATAACCGACTTTTATGCCGTTTGAATTATATGCACCGCCGTTGTTTTTCGTAACACCTCTGACGGTATATGTGTATGAACTTCCGGATTTTACGGTTTTATCCGTATAATACTCGTTTGTTGTTGTGCCGATTTTTGTCCAGCCGGACGAGGTTTTTCTGTAAACCCAATACTTAACAACATCCTTGTCCGAACAACTCCACTTGAGCATTACTCCGTCGGTATATGAGGACGCAGATTTCAAAGAAGGCGCCTTAATATAGTCAAATTCAAGACCGTTGGTATCGTAGGTACTCTTATATGAGCCGTTAACCGCTCTTACGGAATAAGTATAGCACCAATCTGTTTTATTTGCGGTTTTGTCGATATAACTGACAGTATTCTTACCGTTTACCGTAGCAATTTTCTTCCATTCGGAATCACTCAAAGAACCGCCCTTACGGTAAATCTCATAACTCTTGGCACCGGAAACCGCTTTCCATTTAAGTATTGCATATCCCTGGGAGCCCGTTCCCCCTACGCTTGAAAGTTTCGGCTGTGAAAGGTACATAACGGATACACCGTTTTTGTTATAAAGACTCGTATATGAACCGTCAAAGCATTTTACCGTATATATGTAGGTTTTTCCGCTTTTAACCGTTGTATCGGTATAGGTGTATGCTCCTGTACCGAGAGTCGCAACAGTTGTCCAATTTTTGTCGCCGGACTCTTTTCTGTAAACTCTGTACTTTGTTGCAGTAGCAAGGGGCGTCCAGGTTACCTTCACACCGGTGGAAGCGTTTTTCACCGAACTAATATCCACGGTTTTTTTGCTTAAACGGTCTATCTTTATTTTAAAGGTTTGAACGGAATCCTCGTCAATTACATTTCCGTCATCCCTGGAAACATAGGTATAGCATTTACCGTAATATGTTCCGCTTTTAGTACTCTTAAAACTCCATGATATTGCTAAGGGACTGTTGCCCTTTGAACCGTATTCACCGGACATACTTCTGATAAGTTTTGTATAATCCTTGTCGGAATAGATTTCCACGGCATAGTTCGCGTTGCTCTTACCCGTGCTTATTCTCATAAAGTAAAGAGTTGCTTTGTCTCCGTAGAAAGAAAAACTGTATTTGGGTGATTCAAGTTTTGAATCGGTGGGAACAATCTGACCGTACTTGTTATCGTAGGAAGCAGTCTTGTCCGCGGCAAAGGATGTAATCGCCAATGCTCCCAAAAGAAGCAGAGTGACAACAAGTGTTATCAAAACCTTTGTCTTTGAGTTTATTGTTTTCATGGAATAACCTCCGATGATATTATTTCGCTAACATTATAATATATAATGATTCTCATTTCAACAAAATTTTGTTAAATAAATGTTACTAAAATATCGACAAATTATATTATTTTCGATTTGTTAAAACAGCGTTAACATCTTTTATAAACACTTACCAAAAAAACGTCCTTATTTTTGGAATCATAATTATTTCTTTTCCGTTGCTTTTTTTCTGAAAAACTGTTATCATATAATGTATATATAATCAGTTTATCTATGAGGTGAAAAATGGCAGCAGACGGTAAACAGAACGGAAATGTTTCTTTATGCAAAGCCGCATTTGATAAAATACCCAAGGAAAAGCGTGACAGAATTTTAAATGTTGCAATCGAAGAATTTGCAAACAACGGATTTGAAAACACGTCAATCCACCAAATTGCAAAGAAGTCGGGTATCAGCGTGGGCTCTGTGTATAAATACTTTGAAAACAAGGAAACTCTTTTTTCAATGGTTGTCCAAGAGGGACTCTCCTCTATTGAAGATCTTCTTATGAGCCTTGCCGGCTCCTCCGAGGACATTCTCGTAAAAGCTGAGAAGATTATCCGCTCCCTTCTGGAATATTCAAGAGAAAATCCTGAACTTATCAAACTTTATTGCCAACTTACCACAAGTGACAATTCGGCATTTCTCAATTCTCTTTCTCAGCGCATTGAAGCCGTTTCCGCTTCGGTTTATACTGCTACTATCAGCAAAGCGCAGGACACCGGGGATGTCCGCAATGACATCAGTCCCGCTTTTTTCGCTTTCCTGTTGGACAATATTTTTATGATGCTCCAATTTTCAACAGCCTGTGACTACTACAAAGAAAGATTCTATATTTACACCGGTAAGCAGGCTACCGAAAGCGACGATTTAATCGTTGAACAAACCCTCAAGTTTTTAAAAGCGGCGTTTAACTTTAAATAGAAAGGTGATTTTATGAAAAGGGCAATAAGCATTTTGCTTGCAGTGTGCATTATTTTCTCCGTGCTCTCCGTGAGTTCTTATGCATCTTACACATCGGAGGAAGTTACTTTAAACTTTGATTACAACGGTGACGGGGTTGTCAATCTGTCCGACGCAAGAACCGTATTGCGGGTTTTGGCAAACCTTGAGGCACCCAAGGACGGTATGATATACGACCTTACCGGCAACGGTGACGGTCTCACTCTCGAAGATGTTAAAAAGGTTATAGGCATCGTTACGGGTATTGATGAGGATGTTTCCGAATGTGCGGAATTTAACCTTGCTCTTTTCAAAGCCGAGCTTAACAACGTTAAAAAGGAACGTCCCGGCTTTATGAAAACCTCAACCGCACAATGCACATCCATGCTTGTAACAACCAGAAATGCTCCTGTGGATGAACTTAATGTAACAAATATGGAGTTCAGTGACTATACCGAGAAATCCTGTAAATACATGGAAGACCTTATTGACAAAATGGGTATTCTGATATCAAAGGACCAGAAAAAAGAAATGGAAGCCCAGATTGCGGAACTGAGAAAACAAGCCAAGGAAATGTACGAACCCCAGACAACCGAAAAAACAGTTAATCGCTTCAGTAATCACGCGTACTATTTCCCCATTAACAGCAACCTTAACTCATGCCTGTTGACAATCGACGATATAAAAAGCATTGTTTGCTATGAGGAAGACGGCTACATTATCCGTGAAGTGACAATGAACGATGACACCTATGTGGGTGACGAATTCCCAACGGGTCCCGAGGGTTCAAGCCAAAGATTGAAAACCGTTTCATATGCAAAAGTTTTCAACATTCCCGATTTTGACGAAACCGAGGGTACTAAACAGACCAGTATTTTAAACAAAGTAACCTTTAAAGACGGTAAAATCATTTCAAAGGTAGATAAATTTTCCGGACTTCCGGTAAGCGTTGAATATTCCTATTCATATATTGCAGATATTTCTACAATTCCCGAAAAAGACGAGGACGGCAACGACGGAATTCAGATGGATTCCGTTACACAAGCAAACAGTTCGGAAATCTGTATTATTAACACCATTCCCAAAACCTAAGGAGAACAGAAAATCATGGAAAAAGTCAAAGTTACAATGGAAAACGGTGAAAGCTTTGTTATTGAGCTTTGTCCCGAGCAGGCTCCAATAACCTGTGAAAACTTTTTAAAACTTGTAAAAAGCGGATTTTATAACGGACTGACATTCCACCGTGTTATAGACGGTTTTATGGCACAGGGCGGCGACCCCGAGGGTACGGGTTGCGGCGGAAGTGACGAAACCATTAAGGGTGAATTCGCAATAAACGGTGTTAACAACACCCTTTCCCATACTCGCGGTGTTATTTCAATGGCTCGTTCGCAGAATCCCAACTCCGCAAGCAGTCAGTTCTTTATCTGCTACGGCGACTGCACTTTCCTTGACGGTCAGTATGCCGCATTCGGCAAGGTAATTGAGGGCATGGGAACAGTCGATAATTTCTTAAAAATCGACCGCAGAATGAGTTTCGGCGGAGAGCGTTCCACCCCCGTTGAACCCATAGTAATGAAAACTGTTGAAGTTTTATAATAAAAAGCAAGGAGAGAAATGAATGAACACAAAAATTAACGGCTTGCTTCACAAGCTTTACGGCACAACCCCGGGCGAAGGCTTACAACCCAAGGAAGCGCTTGCTTACGGTATTGCCGGTTTCGGTCAGAACTTTATTTGTACCATCATCGGTTCCTACCTTACAATCTTCCTTACCGACGCACTTCTTTTCGGTGCGGACGGCGTAACAATCGGCTCCGTTACCGGCGCAATGGCGGTTGCCTATCTTATGCTCGGAACAAGAATTTTCGACGCTTTCAACGATCCCATTATGGGCAGTATCGTTGACAGAACAAGAACAAAATGTGGTAAATGCAGACCCTACCTTAAATGGATGGCAATTCCCATTGCCGTAATGACAATCGCCTGTTTTCTCCCTGTATTTCAGGCAAAAGCAACTAAAACATTCATTATTGTAGGTATTATTTACGTAATCTGGTCCGTTGTTTATACCGTTGCGGACGTTCCCTATTGGGGACTTTCCACCTGTATGACAAACGACACCGTTGTAAGAGGTAATATGCTTACAATTACCCGTCTTCTTTGTACATTGGGTGCAGGTATCGTTACGGTTTTCGTTCCCATTATAACCGGTGCGGTTACCGCAAAATTCAAATACACGGAAGCCGATTTGGGACAGATTGCTATTGATAAAGCCTCCCAGATTGCCACCCTGGTCGAAAAACAGGGCATGACTGCAGAGGAAGCCGCAAGGTCATTTATCGGTACCGTTATCAGCGGACAGGAAATCGCCAACGCGGACACTCTCAAATGGACCTACTTTATTTGTGCGGTTGTTCTCGTTGTTTTAGCAATCCCCATGTTTTTCTACGGCTTTAAGCATACAAAAGAAAGATTTACGGCGGACGACAATCCCCCCAGCCTCGGTCACAACCTGAAACTCCTTTTCAGGAACAAAGAACTTCTCCTCATTGTGCTTTCGGGTATTCTCGGCGGCGCAAGAATGGTTTATACATACACAGGCGGTCTTTACTTTGCAAAATATGTTCTTCAAAACGAGGGACTTTACAGTCTTATAACATTGCTTGTTGTTCCCGGCGGACTTGTTGCTTCCATACTTGTTCCCTGGATGTCAAAGAAATTCACAAAAAAATGGTCATATATCGCCGTCCACCTTTTCGGCGGCATCGTAATGGCTATTATGTACTTTGTGGGCTATGATGCAACATGGAAACTTATTGTTGCCGCAATCGGTCTTGTTCTCCTTGGTATTCCCCAGGGTGTTAACAACATCATCACCTACGCTATGATAGGTGACACCGTTGACTACCTTGAATGGAAAACCGGCGAGCGCGGTGAAGGTATCTGCTTTGCAATGCAGACCCTCATTAACAAAATCGGTATGGCTGTGGGCGCATTTATCGGTGTTATCTCATTCTCCGTTGCAGGTATCAACTCCGAAACAGGCTCAATCGCAAGTCCCGATAAACTTTGGAATATGCTCGTTCTTTCAGGTGTTATCAGTATGTTCGCCTGCGCCGTTCCCATGTTCTTCTACACAATCACGGAAAAACGTCAGATGCAAATGGTTGCAGAAGTTGCAGAGAGAAAGAATAAATAAATATTATTTTGACAGAGAAACCCTGTTGCAAAGTTCCTTTTGCAACAGGGTACTTTATTTTATTCTCAAATAATTTATTGCATAATCTGTTTTAACTTTGGAAGTCGCTTTCATCCCCACGCTTTCTGTCACAAACAATGCCTTTGTCACCTTGAAATAGGGCAGAACATAGACTATGGGAACAATCAATATACAACTTAAAAACCAACCTAAAAAAGAACTTTCCGTAAGCGCGTATTCTTTTAGAAAACCGTCGGTAAAATAAACACTCTTTTTTATTGCGTCACGGGGAGATATGCGGTTATTCAGGCAAATATAATATGCCGCCGCATTGTACCGAAAGAAAGTAACCCTCCACATAAAAACACAATAGGACAAAAGCACCGAACTTCCTGCTATTAAAACGTAATAAACCGCGGGCAACAGACTGCCGTTGGAATAAAGGTATAATGTTATTCCGTAGCATATCGCACAGGGAAACGAATAATAAATAAACCATAAGCCCTTTAAAAACGTCAACCTTGCATACAAAGAAAATGCCTTGATACTTTTTTTGAAGGTAAAAAAGCGGAACAAAAGTGGAAAACGTCCCTTGCCTCCGTTTGCTTTAATGAAATAAAGAAACTGCTCTCCCAAACGAAGGGCGCTTACAAACAGTATTAAAACTGCCGTTACAAATATAATATCGACAAAAACCAATGAATACACCAATATGCTGTTATAATTTTCGAGATAGGAGTTTATTACTCCGCTTTTAAATATAGTCACCAAACTGTATAGCCACAGCAGAATTGTCCCCGCTCTGACTGTGAAACCGAAAACTCCTACAAAAAACAGTCTCAGGGTATCACCTCTTATAAGCATTTTACTTTTCAACTTAACAGAGCCGCCCATACTATCACCCGAAAATAAAAATATATCCGTGCACTTAGTACACAGATATATTTTTAACGGATTTTTCGATTATAAACCTTGACGGCGAAGAATTCCTCTCATATTTTCAAGAACGTAATAAGGTATTTTCAAATCACCCTTGCCGACTCCTATGGAAATATGGGGTTTCATATCTCCGTGGAAATCCGAACCCCCTGAAAAAGTCAGGGACAGTTTTTCTGCAAGGGCTCTGTACTGTGCAATTTGTTCCGCGGTATATTCGGGATAATAACCCTCTATGCCGTTGAGACCCGCTTCTTTCAACTGAAGCAAAAGTATTTCAAGTTTTTCAATGTCGTACCCCGTTTGATTAAGGTGGGCAAGGAACGCAAGTCCCCCTGCGGCACGTATTGAACTGACCGCCTCAACTGCGGAAAGTTCATTTTTCTCCGCATAGGCAGGCTTCCCGAGACCGATGTATTTATCAAAACATTCTTTTACGGTTTCGCAGTAACCTTTTTTCACCATAAGTTTTGCAATGTGGGCTCTGCCCACGAAGTTTCCGCCCGCCGCTTCCAACGCCTCATTATGAGTGATATCAAATCCCAACCCCCTTAGTTTTCGGCATATTTCCTCCATACGCCTTTTACGGCTGCCCTTTAACTTTTTAATCGTATTGAGCAAAACCTCGTTTTCCGGGTCAATGAAAAGACCGATAATATGGGTTTCCGTGTCATCCGCGGCGGAGAATTCAATTCCCGGAACAAATTCAATTCCCGTTTCCTCGGCTTTTCGCATTGCCTCGTCAATGCCGTCAACGCTGTCGTGGTCGGTAAGGGCAAAGGCGGAGAGCCCCGATTCTTTTGCGTGCTCAACAAGTTGTGACGGAGTCATTGTTCCGTCGGAACAGGTTGAGTGGGTGTGAAAATCCACCACTCTCTCATCAAAAATAATATTTCTGACATCTTCAAGACTTTCAACCGTGTAGGCATTATGTTCTTCGAGAAGTTTTCGTCCCTGATGACCGTAGGCAACAAGAACGCAGTCAATCCCTAAGGCATTTGCAGTTTCAAGGTCATGGAGGGTATCGCCGATTAGAATTGCATCGTTTCTGTCTATTCCCACGGCTTCAAAGTGTTGTTTTGCTCTCTCCACTTTACTTCCGGCAAATTTATCATCCGCCCCCAAAATCTTGTCAAAGCAATCGTAAATGCCGTATTTTTTCGTTAATTCAACGGTTTCGTCAATAAAATTTGAGGTAATTATGTATTGACTGACGCCCTTTTCTTTAAGTTCATATAACAGATTATAAGCCCCGTCCGCAAGAGTTGTTTTATCTATATGACTGGCATAATCACTGTGGAATTCCTTTGAAATCTCCGAAAAATTCACTTCCTCCGGAGGCAGTATGCGGTAATAAAAACCGATAATGGGGGTTTCTACATAAGTATAATAATCCTCAAGGGTTATGGGCGCTCGGTCCTTCCTCCGAAGCATATCGTTCACACAGGCAAGTGCATTGCCCACGTCATCAATTATTGTTCCGTTGAAATCCCAGAATATATGCTTATATCGCATTAAATCACCGCCTTATATGACCGATATTTTACCATATAACAATAAAAAAGGCAACTCAAAAAAGAGTTGCCGCAGAAATACCGATAACAACACCCAAAACAAATACTCCCATTATTGTAACCGCGTTTTTAATCCTTTCTTTTTTATATTCCCTTACGGGCGGTTTTCCCGCATTTTCTATTTCCTTTCGTGCGCTTTCACGCAATCTGCCCTCGCTCATTCCGCTGTACTCGGGTTTCACGAAAAAAATGGCTTTCTCAAAAAATCCGTTTTGAGTTTCGCTTATTTCCAATACCTGTTTATTTACACCTTTTATCATTGTTCTTTCTCCTTTTTTTACTTCCTTTTTATAATGTGAAAATTTAAAAGGTTTTATACAAAAAATCAAAAAAACAACCGATTTTTTGCTTTCCGAGAAAAGTTTGGTTTTTTTTGCACAAATCACAACTTTTTTTTGCAAAAAAGAATATTGTTTTTTTGCTTCTGCAAAGGTTGTTTTCGGGTTTTGTTAAATTTGACAAAGAGAAAATTATACAATTTGTATATTCGTCTTTTCGGTTCAAAATGTTCAAAACTATGTTCAAAATGTTTACAACCCCACCGCAAAACCCTATATATGAATAGGTTTTCGACATTTTTTACACTTTTGTTGACAAAATTTAGGTAATGTCAAAATATACTGTTTGTTTTACTTTCTTTACAAATTATACAGAATGGAAAACATTTTTAAAGAGAAAAAATAAATGTTCGTTGTTAAAAATAGACAATTAAAAAAAGGTACAAAAACATATAAAAAATACTGTTAAAAACGGAGAAAAAATCAAAAATTCAAAAAAACGGTTGACAAAAAACTTTACTGTTAACAATAAATATGGTACTGTTAATTCGGTGATTAAATGAATATAGAAAACATTGACGGAAACATCATTTTAAGAGACGCGGAGCATCTTAATATTCCCCTGTGTCTTGATTGCGGACAGGCTTTCAGGTGGAGGGAAACGGGAAACGGAATATGGCAGGGAATTGCTTGCGGAAAATTTCTTCGCATAAAGCAGGAAGAAAACACCGTAACCTTTTTTGACACCGAAAGAGAGATCTTTGACTCTTTGTGGGTGAAATATTTCGATTTAGACAGGGATTACGGAAAAATCATCTCCTCCTACACGGAAGAAAATTTGATTACTGCCTGTAAGTCATACCCGGGAATACGAATTTTAAAACAGGATGAGTGGGAGGCAATTTGCTCCTTTATAATTTCGGCAAATAACAACATCCCCCGAATTAAAGGAATAATAGAAAGATTGTGCGAAAACTTCGGGGAAGAAATTGACGGTGGCTACACCTTCCCCCAACCTGAAAAACTTGCCAACCTTGAACCCGAGGATTTAAGCAGTATCCGCGCAGGGTTCAGGGCAAAGTACATCATTGACGCCGCCCGAAAAATTTCCTCGGGGGAAGTGGATTTGGAAAAGGTTAAATCCATGGATTTTGAGTCCGCAAAAGCAGAACTTTTGAAAATCAAGGGCGTGGGAGAAAAGGTGGCGCAATGCGCACTCCTTTACGGTTTCGGCAGAATGGAAGCATTCCCCGTGGATGTTTGGGTAAAACGGATTGTGGCAGAACTTTACCCGAACGGTCTCCCCGAATGTATCAGGGGTACGGAAGGTATAGCCCAACAGTACCTTTTCCATTGGAGAAGAAATTTGTAATAAGCATAAAAAATAGGCACATTTTGAGAATTGCTCTCAAAATGTGCCGTTATTTTTAGTCAATAGCCTTTAATACTTTATCTCCGATTTCATTGATTGTGTCGAAATCCGTGGCTTTGATATAGTATTCTTCAAGTCTGTCGTGAATGTCTTTTGCAAGGGAAAGTTTTCTTACGGCTTCGTCAATAAGTTCTTTCTTTGCTTTCCTTTGGTAATTAAGTTTTTCCTTGCCCAATTTAAAACTGTCCTTGTCATAAAAACGGGAAGCGTGAACGCAGCGTTCCCCGTCATCAACGGAATAGTGATAACTGTTCTGTGTAAACACGGCTTTTTTCAGTTGAGGAATAATAATATGTTCTATTTTTGTGTTGGGGAACAGCGGACAGTAGCATTGATATACATCGTAGCCCATATTCAACGCATAATCGCTTATATACTCTGCAATAAAAGGTGAAACAGCGGAAAATTCGTCCTCAACCGTCAGTATTTCCTCGCACAGAGCCACAATGCTTTCGTACCTTACATCAACACCGTCGGGTGAAACTGCCGACAGAAATCTTTTGTGAATTCCGCCCTTTTGGTCTCCGTTTTTCTCGGGTATCATACGGTTTGCAAGGCGCTTAACATAACGCATTAACTTTTCCTCATCTACTATCTTGGAGCAAAATGACATACTCTCCGTTTCTATCTGAGCCGCAACCCTCAGAAACTCGGCAACCTTTTTATGTTGCAGAGAGTTTGTCTGCACCAATTCGCCTATTTCTTTTATATGTGAATTAAGGTATCCTCTGTCCCAGGCAACGCCCAGGTCAACTATATGTTCGCTGACACCCGGTAAAGTGGGGTCAAAGGTATGGGGCGCCGTACCGTCATATATCGAAAAATTGATTTCCGGAACCAATACAACATCAAGGGAATTGGGATCGGCACTGCAAAAGCCCCGTTCAACATAATAGCCTTTTTTCTCGGCTTTTTCGGCAACTCTTTTCATAAGCGTGGATTTGCCCGTACCGGGACCGCCTTTTAAAATAAGATGTTTGCCCTCTGCGTAGGGGTCATATAGGGTATCGAAAAGGGAGCAGTACCCCGCCTTGTTATTTGCACCAAAAAAGAATGATACAGGAAGGACTGTTTTTTTCATGTTATCATCTCCTATTAAATTTACAGTTTATTCTATGATAAAAGCCTTTTTTTGTTACAGATTCGTTGACTTTTTCCCTTTTGGAATATATACTGTCAATGTGTATAAATTATATGAAAATGAGGGTTTCCCATGTCAAGATATGATGATGCAAAGCATATTTACGAAAATCTTGGTGTTGATACAGAAAAAGCGCTTGATGCTCTCAAGGATGTTACAATCTCTGTGCATTGCTGGCAGGGAGATGACGTTACGGGATTCGACAGCAAGGAAAGTCTTTCCGGCGGAATTCAGACCACCGGTAATTATCCCGGAAAAGCCACAACTCCGGAGGAGTTAATGGCTGACCTTGATAAAGCATTTTCCCTTATTCCCGGAAAGAAGAAACTGAATCTCCATGCATCCTACGCGATTTTTGAAAAGGGTGAATTTGCGGACAGGGATGAAATCCGTCCCGAACATTTCAGAAAATGGGTGGAGTATGCAAAAGAAAGAAATATGGGTATTGATTTTAATCCCACATTTTTCTCTCACCCAATGGTCAAAGACGGTCTCACCCTTTCTTCTCCCGACGAATCCGTACGTGCTTTCTGGGTTAAGCACGGCAAGGCTTGTCTTAAAATAGCCGAATACTTTGCCGAGGAAACCGGAATCCCCTGCGTTATGAATATATGGATTCCCGACGGCTGCAAGGACATTCCTGCGGACAGACTTGCTCCCCGTAAGAGATTCAAAAAATCCCTTGATGAAATTCTTGATACTAATTACGACAAATCAAAGGTCTATGTCACCCTTGAGTCAAAGGTTTTCGGTATCGGTGTTGAAAGTTACACCGTGGGCTCCGCGGAATTCTGCTTATCATATTCCGCAGACAAGGGCATCACACCCCTTATGGACAACGGACATTATCACCCCACGGAACTTGTGTCCGACAAGATTTCCGCGTTGCTTCTCTTTAATGAGAAAATTGCTCTGCATATTACAAGAGGCGTGCGTTGGGATTCCGACCACGTTGTTCTTTTCGATGACGAAACAAAGGAGATTGCAAAGGAAATTGTTGCCCACGATGCTCTTGACCGAGTATTTATTGCGACGGACTATTTCGACGCTTCAATCAACAGAATCTCCGCTTGGGTAACAGGAATTAGAAATGTTCAAAAAGCTCTTTTAGACGCACTTTTATTGCCCCTTGACAAAATGAAAAAACTCCAGGAAAGCAACAACTTCACAGAACTGATGTGTGTCAGAGAGGAAATGAAAACCGCTCCTTTCGGTGATGTTTGGGAAGAATTCCTCAAAAGAGAAAATGTTGAAAAGGATTATTTCAGAGAAATAAAAGAATATGAAGAAAAGGTTTTGGTGAAAAGAGTATGAAAGATATCTTAACCGCTCCCTTTGTGGAAGAAATGAAACGTGCAACCGCCAATATGTATCGTCAGGGTTGGGACGAAAGAAACGGCGGCAACATCAGTTATATGCTTGAAGAAGATGATGTTGCGGAATATCTTGACCTGGACAATGTAATCCGCGAAATCCCCACGGGCTTTGACGCTACATATCTTATAGGTAAAATTTTCATTGTTACGGGTACGGGAAAATATTTCAAGAATGTTGAAATCGACCCGGAAACAAATTTGGGAATCATCCGTATTGCAAAGGACGGCACTACTGCTGAACTTCTTTGGGGCTACAAGGACGGCGGCAAATTCACAAGCGAACTTCCCGCCCACCTTATGAGCCACATTTCAAGACTCAAGGTCAATCCCGAAAACAGAGTTATTATGCACTCCCATCCCACATACACCCTTGCAATGAATCACATTCACGAACTCGACGAAAAGAAATTCACTCACACACTTTGGGAAATGTGTACTGAATGTATCGTGGTTTTCCCCGACGGTATAGGCGTACTTCCCTGGATGGTTTGCGGCAATAATGAAATCGGCATTGCAACTGCAAAGAAAATGGAAGAATACAGATTGGTTATCTGGGGACTTCACGGCATTTACGGTGCGGGTAAGGATATGGATGAAACCTTCGGTCTTATTGAAACCGTTGAAAAAGCCGCACAACTTTATATGTTGGCAACTGCAAGCGGAAAAAGAATCAACACAATTACCGACGAAAACCTTTGGGCGATTGTGGAAAGATTTGAACTTCAGAATCAATGCAAAAAAGAATTTCTTGACCTTTGATTTCAATTTCATAACACCAATAAGAAAGAATCAACGGCGGTTCGCTTCATTTTAGGAAGTGAACCGCCGTAACTTTTTAATTTTTCCCCAAGAAGCATCTATGTGAGCATATAAATCAAAGCCATAATAAGTATTTCATCCGCTTTTTCCTGGGACAAAAGGAGTATAAGGGACAGGAGCAAAGCCTTGTCGCTATCCATATTCAAATTACCGAACATATTTTTAAGATTATCTTCAAAGCCCTGTTGCCCGTTATTGTGCCCCCCTGTTTCATTTTGGGGAGTATTCCCCCTGTTATCCTCCGTATTGTTTTCTCCCCTGTGGGAATCCGTACCGTAGTGCTTTAAATTGTCCAGATAACCGTTGGGCATGGGAATTCTTCGGGGTTCATCTTTCTTTACGGCAGTTTTTTCCGTTTGTTGCGCTTCCTCCTTTTCGAGTCCTGCGCTTTGTCGCGCTCTTCTTTGCATATCCTCCGCACGCCTTATGGCATCATTTTGCATTTTCATAAGGTCTTTATAGGAATAGTCCGCCATTACATTATTCCCCTTTCCCTCAAAAGCGGTAAAACGGACATAAGTTTCACAAGTTTCACTGCCTCGTCCGCTTTTTTCTGTCTGTCCTCCGACAGAAGCGGTTTTAGTGCGTTTATGAAATCAAGGCGCTCATCGTGGGAGTTAAAGGCTTGTAAAATGGGCAATATCGCCGAAAGTTGACTTAAATCCGGCATACCGAGACCGCCCAAATCCCCCAAATTACCCAATCCGCCCAAAGTTTTCAATAAATCGTCAAGTTGCGGCCCTTGCTGTGTTTGATTGGATTGTTGTTTTTTTTCGGAAGTTTTTTGTTCTTTTTTCGGCGGGTCTTTGTCACCCATTCCGCCCAATACGCTTGCGGCAGTCTGCTTCAGATTTTCAATATCTTCGGGAGTGAGAGAATTTAAAATGGCATTCAAATCAAAATCAGCCATTATTTTTCCCTCCGAAAAATTTTTCATATATTGCTTTTGCCACGTCGCTGTTCAGCAATGCCTTGGTTTTTTCTTCATCTTGCAGAAGATTTTTAACTGCATTTGCCTGTTTCTCGTTTAAATTCTCATTGATAAAATCGTTCAAGCCCTCGCTTGTGTTCAAATTTTCACTGTCCCGAGCCTTTTTTACAAGTTCATTTATGTCTATTTTGTCTTTTCTTGAATTACTCATTGAAATCCCCCGCTTAATTGTTTATAATTAGTACAATATATTGAATTAAGGGGATGAATATGTATGCGCATACTTGTACTTTCTGACTCCCATCGCAATAATATAAACTTGTTTTCGGCAATAACAGAAGAACCCACCGCAGAAGTAGTTTACTTTTTAGGGGACGGTGCCAACGAATTTGAGGAGGCAAAATATATTTACGGAAAGCATCAAGCCTTCATCGGCGTCCGAGGAAACTGTGACTTGGGTTCATTCCTTCCCGAAAGAGATATTCGCACAGTATGCGGTAAAAAAATCCTTGCAACCCACGGCTATGTACAGAACGTAAAATTCGGTTTAACGGATTTACAACTTGAAGCCGTAAGCGAGCATTGTGACATAGCCCTTTTCGGTCATACCCACAATCCCGAAAACGTATATAAGGAAGGGATTTACTACTTCAACCCCGGAAGCATCAAGGATGGTTGCTACGGTGTTATTGACATAACACCGGGCGGTGTAATTTGTATAAATAAAAAACTGTCAATTTATTGACATTTTCTCTTTATACTGATAGACTAAATCTATTAAAAACAAGGAGGAATACTATGGATATCCGTCAAAGTCCGTTTATGTACTGCCTTGCGATTTTCGTTGTAATTTTCGTAATAGTGCAGTCTGCATTCTTTATCAGAAAAGCTTGGAAGCGCGCAAAAGAGTTGGGAATTGAAAGTTCCACTCTGAAAAATACCGTAACTTCAAGCATACTTTTCACAATAGCCCCCGCAATTGCGATTCTTGCAACAGTTATTGCTCTTGCAAAATCCCTTGGTCTTGTTTTGCCGTGGATAAGGCTTTCGGTTATCGGTAACCTTGCCTATGAGTCCGCCGCCGCAGAAACAACCCTCAGTCAGTTGGGCGGCAGTATAAGTCAGGCAGTTACGGATCCCACCCAGTTTTCCGCTATTGCTTGGGTTATGACAATCGGCAGTTGTCTTCCCCTCATCCTTATGCCCATTCTTTGTAAAAAAATTCAGCGCAAGGTCGGCAACGCAATGAATAATTCCGACTCAAAAATCGGTAAACTTGCGGACTACATATCAGCCGCCGCTTTCATCGGTATTATTGCCGCATTCGTTGCACAGTCAATCAACGGCAAATCCTCCGACGGCACCAACGACGCGGGTTTCCTTTCAATAGCAGTTCTTATTTCATCGGTACTCATTTATCTTCTTCTTGAACTCATTGTCAGAAAAACGGGCAAAAATAAATTTGAGCCCTTTATTATGCCCCTTTCAATGTTCGGTGCGATGGGTGTTGCAGTTCTTCTCACACAAATTCTTCCTGCAAATCTTGTAGGATTTACATGGTTTAATTAAGGAGGTGCCGATTTATGAAAAAGTCTTATTACGATAAAGTTCATACCTGGGGACGTATTTGGAGTATATTGGCTCTCTTGGTTCTTTTCTCCGTGCCGCTCGGCATTTCAATCTACTACGATGCATGGCCCGAGATTACACCGCTTCTCAAGGCGCTTATAAGCCTTATCCCCATTTACTGGATTTCCGCCATTGTTGAAGTTATCACCTACACCCCCATGCTGGGTGCCGGCGGTACATACCTGAGTTTTGTTACGGGTAACATTACAAACTTGAAACTTCCCTGCGGTTTAAGTGCTATGAATGCCGCAAAGGTTAAAGCCAATTCCGAGGAGGGCGAGGTTATTTCTACTATCGCCATCGGCGTTTCCGCCATCACCACAACAATAATCATTGCGGTGGGTGTTTTGGCTTTCAGCCCCGTGCTTCCCGTCCTTACAGACCCTTCATCAATCCTTTCGCCTGCTTTTGCAAGAGTTATTCCTGCTCTTTTCGGCGCACTTCTTGCATCTTATTTGAGGAAGTTCTGGAAAATTTCCATCGTTCCCATTGTTGTGGGCTGTATAGTTCTGGCATTTGTTCCGAGTTTCGGCGTGGGAACACTACTTTTCGTAACAATCGTAGCAAGTATTGCAGGTGTGTTTGTTATGAACAAGTTCGGTATTCTTGAAAAGAAAAACAAATAAACATAACACTTTTAATAAGAAACTCGGGATGTAAAAAACAGAGGTTTTTTACATCCCGATATTCATTTATAAAGTTATATTGCCTTGCCGAATTTGTCGTAAAGTCCGCTTCCTTTTGAATCATATGCCCTTACGGTATAGTAATATTCTGTTCCGCTTTTTCTTTCGGTTTTATCGGTAAAGGTAAGGGAAGTCGTTTTCCCCAGATTTACCCAACTTCCGTCGGCCGTCTTTCTGTAAACAGTATAGCCCGTAGCACCGCTTATCTGATTCCATTTTATAACCGCTTGCTTTTTACTGTTCAATGAAACACTTGTAATCTTCGGTGCATTAAGACAGTTTATGCCAATGCCGTTTTCGTATGCGCCTTTATATTTTCCGTTCATTGCCGTAACTGTGTAATAATATTGTGCATCTTTTTTTGCGGTTTTGTCCGTGTATGAAAGAACGTCCCGAACCTCGGCAATCTCCTTGTAACTTCCGGAGGGTGTTCTTCTGAAAATCTTGTATGATGTAGCCCCCGCAACACGTTTCCATTTCACAACATTTCCGGAATTCCACTTAACAGAGGTCAGTTCCGGTGCTTTCATATACAAACACATCTTTGTGTTATTTCCGGAAATTCCCACGCTGTTAGAGTTAACTGCTTCAACATAATAGGAATAGAAATAATTGTTTTCCTTTTCAAGGGTATCATAGAAGTTTGTTTTGGTTGTTGTGCCGATGAATTTGTATTCTTCAAAGGGTGACTCCCTGTAAATGTTATACTTTGCGGCACCTTCAACTGCAGTCCACTTTAAATAAACGCTGTTGTCGATACTTGAATACGCAGAGGTTATCTTCGGCTCCGCAAGACAATAAACCGTAACTCCCTTTGTATCAAAACTGCTGTATTCCCCGTTTCTCTCAACTACAAGGGAATATGTGTATTTATTGCCGGAGGACACCTCCGTGTCAACGTATTCAAATTCATCCGAACCCGAATATAAAACCTGCCAATTACCGTCGGTATTCTGTTTGAAAAGTTTGTAACATTCGGCACCCTCAACGGCACCCCATTTTACCGTAACCGTTTCGCCAACGCAGGAAACGGTGGGTTTTTGGGTGGCAAAAAGAGTCTTTTCCATGCTATGTGACGCAAGACCCGTTGTTGTTCCGTTGGCTGCTCTGACTATATAAAAATAGGTAACACCGTCTTCTTTTGCGGTTTTATCAACATACTTTGTAACAGTTCCGTCCACCGTTGCCAAACGTGTATAACTCTTTTCCGTGGATGCTTTTCTGTAAATTTTGTACTGCTTAGCACCTTTAACGCTTTCCCATGAAATCTCTATTTTGTTATCTTCAAGGGTTTCGGGTGGATCAGAAATCTTCGGCGATGCAAGATAAATAAGGTCAACTCCGTTTTTATTATATTTACTGTAACATTCTCCGTCGTAGGCTTTAACGGTGTAAATGTATTTCTCTCCTCTTTCTGCGGTTTTATCCGTATATTCAAGAGTGGTTACATTAGCGATTTGCCTCCAGTCCGTGTCCTCCTGTTTCCTGTAAATCCTGTAAAAATCCGCATACTTAACCTTGTCCCACTTAATGTAATTTCCGGAATAAAGTGCTTCTGCTTCCGTTATCTTCGGAGTTATTTCCGCAATTTTATTCAGTTTAATATCAAACTGATAAATGCTGTCGTTATCAACAACAAGGTCATCGCCCTTTTTTATGTATGTAAAGGTAAGTCCGTAATAGGTGCCGCTTTCCAAGGGGGAAAAATCTATTGTCATACTGCCCTTGCTGTTAACTGTGGGGAAAGCGCCGCTTTTGTTTATGAGTATTTTCTGCCGCGCTTCATCCTCGTATATTGTAAGTCCGAAATAAACATTTTCCTTGTAACCCTTGCTTTTGAAAGAAAAGGTTAGTTTTCCTGTGTCGGAGTTTATTGTATATGTTTTGCATTCAGTTTTATAATCGGATTTCACGGGAATCATCAAGCCGTATTTTCCGTCATAGGACTTGTACTTGGTGGCGGCAAAAGAAGTCACGGACAGAGCCGAAAACATACACAATACCGCAAGAAATATTGCAATGGATTTTTTCAAAGTCCTCATTTTGTGTCCTCCTTATGCATTTGAAAATACTTGTCCCCTTTGAGAATTATTGTTTGTGTTTTGGAATCCTTGATTTCTCCGTTCATTACCATTTCAACAGCTTTACTGAGGGGCATTTTGACGGTGTTTACAAATTCATCCTCGTCAAGATGTTGTTCTCCGGCTTTCAAATCCGTTGCAATGTACATATAAATAACCTCATCAATAAGTGCCGGGGTCGTATATAACTCACCGATGGGGAAGATATTTCCGGCGGAAAAGCCCGTTTCCTCGGAAAGTTCACGCAGAGCCGCTTCTGTATGGTCCTCGCCCTTTTCGAGTTTTCCCGCGGGGACTTCAAGGGTTACCTTGTCCAAAGCATATCTGAACTGATTGACAAAAATCACCTGACCGTCATCCGTAACGGGTAACACACACACGGCACCGGGATGGCGAATAACCTCGCGAACGCCAGTTTTACCGTTGGGAAGCAGAATTTCATCCCTGTACAGATGAATGGCAACTCCGTCAAAAATTTCCCGGGAAGAAATTTTCTTTTCTTCAAGTTTCATTTCTCTTACCTCTTAATAAGTTAATTGCATAGTTACACATCTACATTATATACCATCTCTCTGTCACTTTCAACAGTATTTTGTCGGTTAAACGTACAGAAAGAACACGGAGCCTGTTAAATGCATTATTTAGTGTATAGGCGAAAAAAAGAAGTTGCAGAAACACTTGGTTTTTACAACTTCTTTTATATAGCCGAAAAGAGCCGAACACAATACGTTTTATAAATCGATATTTTCGCCCTATCTTCATTAAAACCTCTCGTAATACGACAGTATTACATCGGGTTTTGCCTTGAAAGAACAAAAATCTCGGTTTATAAACTGCTTCGCACCTATTAGATAAAGATTTGAGTGCAGTCGGCAGTTTTATCGGTGAAGCCATACTGACGTATGGCAAGCCGAAAAACAGTCGAATGTGCCAAAGATTTATTTAATAGGCATATTGGGTTCGACTTTTTTCAACCATAGGTAAAACTGTAAGCCGGGTTCTGTCGTTTAAGGCAATCATCTATCTACGCCATTTGTTGCCAAATGGCTCAAGCCACCCCTCGGGGTTGCGAAAAATCGCTGTCCGGCTGACTCCCCTGTCGGTGTTGCATCGGGTAGGGTTTACATGGCAGCAATGTCTCCATTGCCCCGGTGAGCTCTTACCTCGCCTTTCCACCCTTACCGAAAAATCGGCGGTATATCTCTGTTGCACTTTCCCTAAGGTTTCCCTCGGCTGCCGTTAGCAGTTACCCTGCCGTGTGATGCCCGGACTTTCCTCGTCTGTGAAAAATCACATCCGCGACTGCCCATTTTACCGAGGACAATTTTACAATATTTTTAAATTTTCGTCAAGCGGTAAATAATTTTGTGTTTTATATTACATATTATATTAAAAAATTCCCGAAAACTATTGATACTTTTCCCATTTTCTGCAATAATAAGGTGTTGAATTATACAATTTTATTTTACTGGAGTTTTCTATTATGAATTATGACTGCAACAAATTAGCCGATTTACTGTTCCCCGATGTTACGGGAACGGTGGAGGACCTTGAGAAGAAATATCCAGAAAGGCAGTTGAAAGAGGGCGCCCGTGTTACACGTTTTGCCCCCTCCCCCACGGGTTATCTTCATATCGGTGCGTTCTATACCGCCCTTGTTAACATTCTTACTGCTGATGTTTCAGGAGGAAAAGCGTATCTGAGAATTGATGATACGGACAAAAAGCGTGAGATACAGGACGGTGTTTCCGCAATTATTGACGGTTTCAAGGATTTCGGTATCGAATTCTCCGAGGGTGTTACGGGATTTGATTCCGAAAGCGGCGAATACGGTCCCTACACCCAAAGCAAACGTGCGGAAATTTATCACATAGTTGCAAAACAACTTGTTAAGGACGGACTTGCCTATCCCTGCTTCTGTTCTTCGGAAGAACTTACTGAACTTCGGGCGCAGCAGGAAAAAGACGGTGCTTTAATCACAGGTTATTTCGGCAAATACGCAAAATGCCGTGACCTTTCTTTAGATGAAATCAAGGAAAATCTTGACGCGGGAAAAACCTATGTTCTCCGCTTCCGTTCCAACGGCGATGAGGATAAAAAAATCACCTTTGACGATATGATTCGCGGCAAAATTGAGATGCCCGAAAATGTAATTGACGAGGTTCTTTTGAAATCCGACGGTATTCCCACATACCATTTTGCACACATTTGCGACGACCACTTTATGAGAACAACCCATGTTATCCGTGCGGAGGAGTGGCTTTCATCGGTTCCCAAGCACATTGCAATTTTCAAGGCTTGCGGATTTAAAGTTCCCAAATACGCACATCTTTCACAGGTTATGAAACTTGACGAGGATGACGGCAACAAAAGGAAAATTTCCAAAAGAAAAGACCCGGAAGCCGCAGTTAGTTACTTCTTTGAAGCGGGATTCCCGAAAGAGAGTATTCTGGAATATCTTTTGACCCTCATTAACTCAAACTTTGAGGAGTGGAGAAGAGCCAATCCTAAAGAAAGCGTTTTCGCTTTCCCCTTTAATCTCAAAAAAATGAGTCCCAGCGGTTGTCTTTTTGACCTTGTAAAACTCAATGACGTCAGCAAAAATGTCATTTCCCTTATGAACGCTCAAACTGTTTACAATTATATTTCCGAATGGGCACAAAAATACGACGGCGAGTTCTATAAGGTATTTACCGCCGACCCCGAGCGTTCAAAGGCAATGGTAAACATCGACAGGGAAAGCAACAAACCCCGTAAAGATATTGCAAAATGGGGAGAAGTAAAGGAATATTTCTCATATATGTTTGACGAATATTACACCCCTGCTTTTGAACTTCCCGAAAATATGCAAAAAGAGGATGCAAAAGCAATTCTCAAAAATTATCTTGCAGTTTACAGCGATAAAGATGACAAGGATGTTTGGTTCTCCAAAATCAAAGACCTTTGCGAGCCTTTGGGATTTACACCCAATGTTAAAGAATACAAGAAAAATCCCGAACTTTTCAAGGGCCATGTAGGAGATGTTTCAACAGTTATCCGTCTTGCGGTAACATCACGAAAGAACACCCCCGACCTTTGCTCGATTATGCAACTTTTGGGACAAGATAAGGTTAACGAAAGAATAAACAAAGTTTTGGAAACACTTTAAGGAGATGCATTATGGAAGAGATTATAAACGAAACCGCGGGTAATTTTATCCACGATATTATTGATGAAGAATTGGCCGAAGGAGTTAACACGAGAGTGCAGACCCGTTTCCCTCCCGAGCCCAACGGCTATCTTCATATCGGTCACGCAAAGGCAATTTGCATCGACTTTACAACGGCTATGAAATACGGCGGTGTATGTAACCTTCGTCTTGACGATACAAACCCTGCAAAAGAGGATTTGGAATACGTTGAGTCCATTAAGGAAGATATTGAATGGCTCGGCTTCAAATGGGAAAAATGCCTTTACGCTTCAAGTTACTTTGATTTTCTTTATGAATGTGCAATAAAACTAATTAAGGACGGAAAAGCCTATGTTGACGACCTTTCAGCAGAGGAGATGAGGGAATATCGCGGAACTCTTACCGAGCCCGGCAAAAACAGCCCGTACCGGGACAGAACCGTGGAAGAAAATATGGACCTTTTCAAGAGAATGACCGACGGCGAATTCCCCGACGGTGCAAAGGTACTCCGTGCAAAAATTGATATGGCTTCCCCCAATATGAATATGCGTGACCCTGCAATTTACAGAATAATGCACGTTGACCATCACCAGACAGGCAACAAATGGTGCGTTTACCCCATTTATGACTTTGCCCATCCCCTTTCCGATGCCCGCGAAGGCGTAACCTACTCACTGTGTTCTTTGGAATTTGAAAATCACAGACCTCTTTACAACTGGTTCATTGAGCAAATCGGATTTAAGGAGCCTCCGAGACAGATTGAATTTGCAAGACTCAACCTTAACTATTGCATAACAAGCAAGAGAAGAAACATCCGTCTTGTTACAGACAACCTTGTAAGCGGTTGGGACGATCCCCGAATGGCTACAATCTGCGGTATGAGAAGACGGGGATATCCCGCACAGGCAATCCGCACATTCATTGATAAGGTTGGCGTTTCAAAGGCTTACAGCGTTGTTGATTACGGTCTTCTTGAAGCCTGCGTGAGAGATGAACTTAATGCAAATGCTCCCCGCGCAATGGCAGTCCTCGATCCCCTCAAAGTTGTTATTGACAACTACCCGGAGGGTCAGACCGAGGAATTAGAGGTGGAAATCCACCCGGACAAACCGGAACTCGGCAAAAGAAAAGTTGCATTCGGCAGAGAAATTTTTGTTGAAAGAAGCGACTTTATGGCTGAGCCCGTAAAAAAATATTTCCGTCTTTTCCCCGGCAACGAAGTAAGACTCAAAGGTGCATACTTCATCACCTGCAATTCTTACGAAACCGATGAAAACGGCGATGTAACGGTGCTTCATTGCACCTATGACCCCGAAACAAAGGGCGGTAACGCTCCCGACGGCAGAAAGGTCAAGGGTACAATCCACTGGGCGGGTCCCAAGGCATTTAAAGCCGAAGTCAGACTTTATGACAGACTTTTCAATGTTGAGGACCCCGCAAGTGTTCCCGATGATGAATTTGTTGATGCAATCAACCCCGAATCACTTGTTGTTCTTAAAGGTTGCCTTGTTGAAGAAGGTATCAAGGACGCAAAAAACCTTGATTCGTTCCAGTTTATGAGAAACGGTTATTTCTGCGTTGACAAAGACTCCACGGCAGAAAACCCCATTTTCAACAGAACCGTTCAACTTAACTCCTCATGGAAATAATTCCGAAAGGATGAAAAAGAAATGAAATATATATACAAAATTGTTGCCGCTTTAGGTGCGCTTTCAGTATGTCCCCTTATAGTTTTCCTTGATATCATTTATTACAAAATTTCTTCTGCGGCTCTGGGCACCCTGTTCTATATCGGTCAGCTTTTCGGTAACGAAACAATAACTCAAGCCATTGAAGAAAATAACGGTACCGTCCCCGAAGCAATTGCGGACACCGTTTCCCTTTACGATTTATACGGCCTTTTTTCAAGTGCAAGCGGGTTAGCGAACTCCGGAAACATAACGGAAAAACTTGAAGTTTTGGTGTCCCCTGCAATACTTGCGGGTGTTGTACTTATTCTCATTGCCCTCTGCGCCGTTGTTACCGCGGTTTTTGCCATTGTTGCCAAGGACAACCGCAAGGTTATTTATTCATCCGTAGCGGGAATAGGTCTTTCCCTCATATTCAAAGAATGTTTTGCCGCAATAGCGGAACCCATTCTTGACGGTACTGTCAGCATTGCCACACTTATGGACAGTGCATGGGGCGACTTAATCGGTGAATTTGAAAAATTCACTCTTACCACAAACTTCTGGTTCATTCCCGCTGTTTTCGGTGCCATAATACTTTGGACGGTTATTTATAACTACACCCTCCCCGATAAGGAAAAGAGAGAAAGAAAACTTATGCTCGGAGAGGCGGATGACCAATGATTTATGACAAAGTTGAAAATATGGGCTTGTATTTTGATAATTTCCCCGGCTTTCAAAAGGTTGAGAAAGTGTTCAAAGAATTCTGCAAAGCGCCCTTTGAAAGCGGCAAAATCGAAATGGACGGCGAAAATGCCTGGTGTAATGTTTGCAAATACACTTTAAATCCCGACAGTCCCATAAAATATGAATCCCACAGAGAATACGCCGATGTCCAGGTAATGTTCGACGGCGAAGAAAATATCGGTTGGGCAAATTTCTCGGAATGTAATATAACCGAGGATTTCAAAGAGGGCGGGGACATCGCCTTTATGGATGCCCCGGGCGGTCAACTTTTGGCATTGAGAAAGGGCTATTTTATGGTATTCTTCCCCCAAGATGCCCACGCGCCCTGCCGAAAGAGCGAAAACTCCGATTTTGCACATAAATTGGTGTTTAAAATTAAGTTATAATATACCCCATACTATTATGAGCCTGTAAAAACTTACGTTTTTACAGGCTCATGTTTATATTAGTTATTGGTTTTAGCCGTTAATTATTACCTTTTGACCCTTGCGTTGCCTTTCCATATATCCCAAATCTGCTCCTCGTCCCCGGGCTGTGCATAGTCCGTAAGGAAAGTTGACGCAAGTACGCCGCTCGCCCAGGCAAACTGCATTTGTTTTTCCGGTGTATAACCCTTTAAAATTGCGTAAAGCAATCCGCCGACAAATCCGTCGCCACCGCCGATGCGGTCGATTACGGCTATTTCTTTCGGCTCAACGGATTCCCACACATCCCCGTTGAGCATAACCGCCCCCCACAAGTGCCTGTTAGCATGCTTAACCTCACGAAGATTTGTGGCGAAAACCGTGGTTTTCGGGAATTCCTTTTTCACTTGCATTACCGTTTCCTTGAACTTTTCAACGGGCGTCATTTCTTCCTTTCCGGCAACGGAATCAAACTGTATTCCGAGACACAGGGTATAATCCGATTCATTTCCGATTATTATGTCCGAAATATCTGCAATTTCCCTGAAAACTTCCCGTAGTTCCTTTTCCCTGTTCTCCCAAAAGGATGCCCGATAATTAAAGTCAAAGGAAATGACGGTACCGTATTTTTTGGCGGTTTTGGCAAGTTCCAGACAGAACTCCCCCGTTTCTTTTGAAAGGGCGCAAATAAGCCCTGTCAGGTGGAGGATTCCAACACCGTCCTCACCGAAAAGTTTTTCCAAATCAAAATCCTTAACATTGAGAGTTTTTCCCACTTCACCCGCTCTGTCATTGTGTACCCGAGGGCCTCTGAGTCCGAATCCGCTGTCGGCAATATTGAACTGATGGCGGTAGCCCCAAGGTCCCCCCTGTTCTACATCCCTGCCCTCAAATTCCATATTCCGCGACCTAAGATTTGATTTTATAAAATCCGCTATGGGACTGTTTTTTACAAAGGTTGTCAGCACCTTTACGGGAAGTCCCAAATAGGAGGAAATTGACGCAACATTTGTTTCCGCAGAGGTTGCCTGCATATAAAACACGTTGGATGAAAATACGGTTTGTCTGTCAGGGGGCAGAAGCCGAACTCCCATACTTGTGGGAACAACAAGAGCATATTTATAATCTTTTTTAATATTCAGCATTTTTTACACCTTTTTACGCGTTATAGGTTGTTGAAGCGGTGTTACCTCCCGACCCCGACCAGTTTGTATGAAAGTATTTGCCTTTGGGAAAATCCGTTCTTTCATAGGTATGCGCTCCGAAAAAATCCCTTTGCGCCTGTAAAAGATTTGCAGGAAGTTTCTCCGAGCGGTAGCCGTCGAAATAGGTCAGCGCCGCGGAAAATGAGGGAATATACACCCCGTTAAGCATACTTACCGCACAGATTTTTCTCAAACTCTCCATACCCGACAAAATCTCATTTTTAAAATAGCCGTCCAAAAGCAGATTGCTTAAATCTCCGTTTTTGTCGAAAGCCTCTTTTATTTTGTCCAAAAATGCACTTCTGATGATACAACCGCCCCGCCACATAAGTGCCACCGCGCCGAAATTCAAATTCCAATTATATCTTTCGGATGCGGCTCTCATTAGCGCAAAGCCCTGGGCATAGGAAATTATTTTTGCACAGTAAAGGGCGTCCTGCAATCTGTCGGTATATTCATCGTGCTTTCCCTTAAAATCCACAAAGGGACCCGTCAGAGTTTTTGACGCTACAAGTCGTTCCTCTTTCATGGCACTGAGGCAACGGGCAAAAACCGCCTCGGTTATAAGGGTTAGGGGTACGCCCTCGTCAAGTGCGGCAATACTCGTCCATTTCCCCGTTCCCTTTTGCCCTGCGGTATCAAGAATTTTTTCGACAAGGCAGGAGCCGTCCTCGTCCTTAACCGTAAAAATTTTACTCGTGATTTCGATAAGATAACTGTTGAGTTTTCCATCGTTCCATTGGCTGAAAACCCTGTGCATATCCTCCGCAGAATACTCCAAAATCACTTTCATAAACTGATAACTTTCACAAATAAGTTCCATATCGCCGTATTCAATTCCGTTATGCACCATTTTCACAAAATGACCTGCACCGCCGTCGCCGACCCAATCGCAACAAGGTGTGCCGTCCTCCGTTTTGGCACATATTGACTGAAAAATCGCCTTAACCCTTTCCCAAGCCTCTCTTGAGCCCCCAGGCATCATTGAGGGGCCGTTCAAAGCACCCTCCTCACCACCGGAAATTCCCGTACCGATATAGAGAAGCCCTCTGCTTTCAACATATTTTGTTCGTCTTTGCGTGTCTTTGAAATTGGAATTACCGCCGTCAATGATAATATCCCCTTTGTCAAGTAGGGGTATGAGTTTTTCGATTATTTCGTCCACCGGTGAGCCGGCTTTTATCATCATCATTATTTTTCTCGGCTTTTCCGTTGCATCCACCAATTCTTCTAAAGTATGGGTGCCTATAAAGTTTTTGTTTTTTCCTCTGCCGCCTATGAATTGGTCAACCTTTTGGGTTTCTCTGTTAAAAAGAGCAACGGTAAAGCCGTGGCTTTCCATATTCATTGCAAGGTTTTCACCCATAACCGCAAGACCTATCAGTCCGATATCTGCTTTTTTCATACATTTCTCCTTTTGAATATTATACAGTCCAAAGTCCCAACGCAGGGTTGCTTATATAGTAGATTTCTTCGCCGTCAACGGTGTTATACCCATCTTTCAAAACTTCGGGATTGTATTTTTTTACGGCTTTTTCATAGGGCATATATTTAAAACCCACGGACTCGACTTCCTCCCCCGACAGATACTTTGTGCAGTAGGTTACGGAAAATTTTCCGTCGGATGAGCCGTGAATCAAATGCGCCGCAACGGACAGATTATTTTTTAATTCCTCCTCGGTTTTAACAAGTTCCAAAACCCTTTTTCTGCCCACATAGCCGTATTTTCTGATAAGTCGGTCATTTTCCTTGTCCTCACCGAATTTCTTTACTCCGGGAGCAAGCACAATAAGTTCTCCCCCATCCGCCATTGCCATTCGGGTGCGGTAAACGGATTTGTTCCCGAGCCAGGTGCTCCTGAATTCCCTTGGGTCAAGATAGACCACCGCTTTCTTAATGGGTCTTCTCAACTTTGTAATATTCTTTTCCTGACTTTTTTCCACGGACTGCTCAAAAAGTTCCCTGCTTCTGCCGATATATATTCCGTGGAGAATCGTTTCGTCCTTTTCGTTGGTAGTTGTAACCGTCAGCACATACATAATGGGCAAATCCTGTATGAAGTTTTCTTCCGCATAGTCAAGCACTTTTCTCACAGGGGAAAAATCCCTTCCCATAATCCTTTCAAGCCCGTAAAATGCCCCCAGCATGTGGGAAGAATTTATCATACTGCTTCCGCCGCAACCTACGAAAATATTCTTGGAGTAGTTCGCCATACCCACAACCTCGTGGGGCACAACCTGACCCACGGAAATTATAAGGTCATAGGACTTGTCCAAAAGTCTTTTATTAAGTTCAACGTCTATTTTTGTATCAACAAGACCCTCGGAAACACTTTTCACAAATTCCGCAGGAACTTCTCCGATTTTCACAACATCCTCCCGCCAGTTGTGAACAATCAATTTTTCGTGGGGAATATCTTCGCCGAAAAAAGCTCTGCACTCCTCTTTTGTAACGGGATTGTGAGTACCCAGAGCCGGCATAATATCTACAACACACTTGTCTTTCAAAAGGTTGTAATACATATTTGTAATTTTTCCCGCACCCGAGTACATTCGGGTGTAGTCCGGGGGCAAAATCAGTACCTTGTTAAGCGTTTTCCCCTCAACGGATTTCTTTATAATTTCAAAAAGTCTTTTATCGTCAATTACCGAGCCACTTTCAATAAACAAAACGTCACCTCTTGCAAATACTTTGCTAAATATTGTTATTGATTATATTTTTAGGCTTTTCATTGAAATTATTACTAATATGTGATAAGATATTACAGAAAAATTTTTTCGGAGGCGATTTTATGAAAAAATTTATGGACAAAGATTTCCTTCTTTCTACTGAAACAGCAAAAAAACTTTATGCCGCTTGTGAAAATACCCCTATTTTCGACTGGCATTGCCACCTTCAGCCAAAAGAAATTTACGAAAACAAAACACCCGAAGACATTGCATATCTCTGGCTTGCGGGTGACCACTACAAATGGCGCGGTATGCGTTCCTGCGGAATAAGTGAGGAATATATTACCGGCGACAAATCACCCTACGAAAAATTCAAGGCTTGGGCAACCGCTCTCCCCAATCTTATCGGCAACCCTCTTTACCATTGGACGCACCTTGAATTACAGAGATACTTTGATATTTATGAACCCCTTTCCCCCGCAACCTGCGATGAAATCTGGGAAAAGGCAAATGAGAAAATCAAAGCCGGGGGCTTTACTCCCCGTGAACTTATCGAAAAAAGCAATGTAAACTATGTTTGCACAACGGACGATGCGGCGGATACCCTGGAATACCACAAACTTCTTGCGGAAGACAAAACTTTCAAATGCAAGGTTCTCCCCGCATTCCGTCCCGATAAAGCTCTCGGAATCGAACTTGAGGGCTACAACGAATGGGTTAAAGCCCTTGAAAATGTAATGGGAAAATCCGTTACCTCTTTCACGGAACTTAAGTCCGCTCTTTTGTCAAGAATTGAATTCTTCAAGGAAATGGGGTGCAGGGCTTCCGACCACGCATTTACCTATGTCCCCTATAACAGAGCAACCGAGGATGAATTGAATGTTATATTCAAAAAACGCATTTCGGGTCAAACTCTTTCAACGGAAGAGACCGACAAATACAAAACCGAACTTATGCTCTTCCTTGCAAATGAATACGCGCGTCTCGGCTGGGGTATGGAAGTTCATATAGGTGCTTTGAGAAACAACAACAGCGCTATGTTCAAAAAGTTGGGCCCCGACACGGGCTATGATTCCGTTGCGGACTATGAAATTGCAGTTAATCTGTCAAAACTTCTCAACGCAATGAATACGGAATACAAACTCCCCAAAACCGTACTCTTTACCCTTAACCCCAAGGACAACTACGTTCTCGGCACAATGCTGGGCAACTTCCAGAGCGATGAAGCCGAGTCCAAAATCCAGTTCGGCTCTGCTTGGTGGTTCAACGATAACTACGACGGCATGAGAACCCAGATGCAATCCCTTATGAATTTGGGTGTTATTTCAAAATTTGTGGGTATGATTACCGACTCAAGAAGTTTCCTCTCCTACCCCCGTCACGAATATTTCCGCAGAATTCTCTGCGAACTTTTAGGAGACCTTGTGGAAGAGGGTAAATACCCCGACGACATTGAATTCCTTTCAAAAGTTGTTCAGGACATCTCCTACAACAACGCAATCAAATATTTCGGTGTTGAATAATAATTTGTTTATAATTGAACTTTAAACAGCATAAAAAATTAAGGCAGTCCCCACTTCTCCGTACAGAGAAGTGGGGACTGCTACTGAAACTAATCCCAATGTTAATACAAAATGTTAGGGGTGCAAATTCAGAATAATCCTTTAACATAACGCAGAAATGCCAAAGCAGGTTCGGTGGCTCCGACAGTTTCACTAAAACCTTTTCTTTTCAGTAACTGTGTAAGAGGCCCTGCAAAGTCGGGACGTAACATATCATTTGCTGCCGTAAACGCTTCTTTTGCACGTGCAAGGTCATTGTGTTTTAAGAAAATAATTATTTCGGCAAGCAGACGATAAAATCTCTTTTTTTGAAACCCGCTTCAAAGCCGATTTAAAAAGATCAAGTGTTTCTTCAGAACAATCATCATTCTCTATTTTTGCCTCGATTTCTGCAATTTTCATAATGCAATCATCCCGTTCTTATACTATTCTATCATAGAAAGAAATCAACCGCAACTTGTATCGAAGTTGCGGTTGGTATTTGGTGGGACATACCGCACAGCACCCGAACTCCCGTCCCGTGATACAAGCATCAGCGTTGCACAAACTTGGGCGGATTGGGTGTGGCAGTCTGCCACTGGTGGAGCATTGGCGCTCATATCCGAACATTTTGGTCGAGCCACCGACTTAAGAGTGCAAAAGACTTTAGATCGGATTGGGTGCCGAGCCCCTCGGCTGGTGGACCCAAGGAGATTCGAACTCCCGACCTTTCGGATGCGAACCGAACACTCTCCCAACTGAGCTATGGGCCCTTATTTCAACTCTATGATTATATCACACTTTTCTTGAATTTTAAAGTACTTAAAGTATTTTTCTTCCAAGGGAATCCATTTATTTTTAAATTTTTCTGCTTCAACCTGGCCGTTTCGGTTGATAATTCGCTCCATTTGGACTTTTGAGGAAACCGTGAGAAAAATGTGCAAATCATAAAAGTCAGAAAGTTCGGGATGACAGGAATAACTGCCCTCGGTTATAACAACATTTTTGGCTTGGATTTTTACAGGTTCTTTTAATCTTTTTGTTCCGCAGTCATATACCCTGTAAAAAACGGTTTTGCCTTTCGCGACGGGCTCAAGAACCTCTTTCAAAAATCGTTCTCTGTCAACATTTCCGCCGGGTTCCTTATATCTTTCTTCCGTTCTTTTTTCAGGGGGCAGATAGAAATCGTCCATACAAAAAAGATTGCAGTCAAATTCTTCTTTGAGAAGCCTTGCAAATGTGCTTTTTCCCGAACCGCACCTGCCGTCAACGGCAACTCTCACACTGCCCTTTTCTTTTAATATGCCCCTCATTTTTTCCGCAGTAATTTCTACTGCGGATTTTAAATTATCGGCTCCTGAACTTATCATTTTAATTTCCTTTAATTCTCCGACAAAGACTCTTTTTTATTATTCTTAAAACTTACAAAATGGGTTCTGTCAAGTGCCAGCATAATTGCGGGAATCAAAATAAGTTGGGCGATTATTCCCGGGACGGCATTTATAAATGCTCCCGATAAAAATGCCGAAAAAGTAAATCCGTCGGCGCCCAAGCCCAGAAGTACCGTCATTGCAACACCCCAGACAACTCTTCCCAGAATCATTGCCGAAACAAGACAGCGGTACAGGGATTTTATGCATTGCCATTTTGCGTGGGAGAACAGGAATCCCACAAAAAAGCCGTATGCCGCAAGTTCAAATGCCATTGCTACTGCGTTAGGGTACATTACGGGCATGGTGAATAATGCGGAACGCAGGAGGGGCATAATGAATCCTACCGCCAAGCCGTATTGCCAACCGCAAATAAGTCCGCACAGAATTACGGGGAAATGCATTGGCAAAAGCATACTGCCGATTTGCTGAATCTGTCCCGTCAAAAACGGCAGAACAAGACCGACTGCAAGCAGCATTGCTGAAATTACGATTTTTTTCAGTTCATTCTTTTTCATTGTGAACACCTCAAAAACTAAGCACTATTTTTTGATAAACAATACCCTCACGTTCGTGAGTATATGTAATATGAAGCGTATTTCCCACCGCGGTAATTGCAGGATAACTGAATTCGTGGTCGCCGGTCGTTTCTTCGCATTTGAAAAATTCCGTAAATGTGTCTACGCCGTCCTCGGAATACATAAGCACAAGGGGCGCTCTGTCCCCCCAATTTTCCGATATGGGATTCATTATAAGCACCAAAATGCCGTTATCAAGCCTTACAAGGTCAATGCCACTGTTGGGATTGGGCATTGCCGTTTCGTAAGCCTTGCACCAGGTTTTTCCGCCGTCCTTACTGTCGCTGCGGTAAATATAACCGCTGTTTGTCCGTACAAGCATATGAATGCCCTTGTCATTTTCCCAAAGGGTGGGTTGAATCATATTGACTGTTTTCAGGTTCTTTTTTGGTCTTAAAACAAAATTGGAATGTTCAAAAGAAAGTCCGTCATCCTTTGAAATATCAACAAAGCATTTCCAACTCCCCCTCAAAGATTCCTTTGACGCAGGGGCAATAACCGTGCCGTCTTTCAATCGTATTGCCTTGTTTTTAACGGGACCTCTGCCACCGTCCTTATCATAGGGAACAAGGACTTTCGGCTCCGAGAAACTTTTTCCGCCGTCATTTGAAATACAGTAATATGTTACCCACTTTGGAATGGGTTTTCCGTATTTAAAGTATAAAATTATTTCTCCGTTTTCCCTTAAAAACAGGACGGGATTCCAATGGGGCAGACTCTCACCCTTAACCGCAATACTGTAAGGTCTTGCCCACTTTCCGTTTTCACGGACGCTCACCCATATTTTAACATCGTCATTTCCCTCTTTTGTTCCGCCGAACCAAGCCGCAACAACATTTCCGTCGGGCAGTGGCAAAACCGTTGAGGCGTGGCAACTGTCGGTTACCGTTTTGGGCGGATAAATAAACTCGTTTATTTCTCTTTTTGCGGTGATGTCCATATTATTCTTCCTTTTCTTCATCCATATAGTCAAAGGCATTCCAGCCCTTTTCTTCCTCTTTCGGTTCTTCCTTACCCGCCATAAACATTTCAATCTTTTCGTTGTCGCTCAATATTTTCTTTTTCGTAGGCTCCCATTTTTCAACAATATACGCCTTACTGCCGTAAAGGTCCGCATAATTTCGCACAAAGGATGGGAAGCCCTCATGGGTGGACAATTCCTTGTAAGTGGGATAATTTATGAGATATCTTATTGTGGGGAGGAGAATCTTTATGTTTATAAGGCTTGTAATGAATATAAATAAGAACGGTATCCCGTTACCGCTGTATCCTATCAAAAGGCTCAAGCAGAAGAATCCCAATAGGGAGCCAACGGTCATTAAACTGCCCCACCATTTCCCCATTTTCATATAATTTGTACCTAAAATAAGAAGCAGAATTGTTCCGTAGCCCAAAACCAAGACAATAAAACCTCCACCGGCTATTACGGAGAACAAAACCGAAAGCATCATGAGAAAAATCGGAACAATAATTCCCTTTACCGTAAATTCAACATTTCTGTTCCAGTCATACATAAATCCTTTTTTGTCTTCAAAAGACATATCCTCGGGATCGTCATGGGGAAAAATAATATCAATACCGAATACGGATTTTCCGTGCTTATGTTTTCGGCTTTTTCTCTCACGAATTTCCTCATGGGTGGAATTGACATCAATATGCATAACAATGGGTTCGGTCTTACTTTTGGGAGTACTGCTTTCCGACACACCGATTTCTTCCTCCTCATCCTTGAGATACAGTTTATCCGCATACAAATCCTGTCCGTTCACCATAAAATTAGGAAAGCCCTTGCACTTTTCCAATTCTTTGAAAACATTTTTATAATTATAGATGCACCTTAAAGAAAAATACGACATCCCTATTCCCAAAATATTGCCTACGGCAAAAAACATGAGGGCATTTTTATTTGTTTCGGCAATAAAACTCAACACTATACCGTCAAAATACATAAAAGCTAAAATATTCAAATAATACGCAAATAATTTCCATCTTTTACAGTAAATTCCGCCTATAATCAATGCCAACATTACTCCGTACATTGAAAACTCAAAAAAGTCCCCTAAATCGCATAGGATGTAACCTATTAAAAAACTGCAAACGGCAATAGCGTATGCTGAATGTGACGCTCGTTCACTCGTTTGAGTCCAATCAAACATCATATCTCTTTTTTCAAAAACAGTTGTGTATGGAATATAATCGGTTTCCATATTAAATTTAAGTTTCATTGCCACTTTTTCCTTTTGTATATCAATAGCCGCTTCCTTGTTCGTTTTTGGCTATGGACACAATTCTGCTGGTACCCAATCTTTCAGCGCCGAGGGAGAGGAATTTTTCCGCATCTTCAAGGGAACTGATTCCTCCTGCGGCTTTCATTTTTACGTTTTCTCCGATATTCTTTGAAAAAAGTTCAATATCCGAGAATGTTGCTCCCCCTGTGGAAAAGCCCGTTGAGGTTTTTATGAAATCCGCCCCTGCCTCCGTTACAATTCGGCACATTTTGATTTTTTCATCATCGCTCAAAAGACAGGTTTCTATTATAACTTTAAGGATTTTTCCGTTACAGGCATTTTTGATTTCTTTGATTTCATTTAAAATTAAGTCATATCTTTTATCTTTGAGCCAACCGATATTTATAACCATATCTATTTCATCCGCACCGTTTTTTACCGCGTCCGCAGTTTCAAAAACCTTGCAAGCGGTTGTATTGTAGCCGTTGGGAAAGCCTATAACCGTGCAAATTGAAAGTTTATCCCCGCAGTAGTCGGCACATTCTTTTACAAAACTCGGGGGAATACATACGCTTGCCGTACCGAATTTCATTCCGTCGTCGCATATTTCTTTTATCTGCTCCCAAGTTGACTGTTGCTTTAAAAGTGTATGGTCAACGTGGGAAAGAATCTCTTTAAGTTCCATTATTTAACCGCCTTTTTCTTAATTCTACCGTAATTGTAGCATTTTTATATAAAAAGGTAAACAGTATTTCCAAAATATCATAGTATTTAATGATTGATTTAATAAATATATTGTGGTATCATTTACAATGTATTTCAATGTCAATTATTATTAACAACAGTCAGGTGATATTTTTGAAAAATTTACTTGTTATTTTCGGCGGTTGCTCCAGCGAATATGAGGTTTCTCTGTGCTCCGCCGCATCGGTCTTGAGAAACGTTGACCGAAAAAAATACAATGTTCTCACTCTCGGTATTACAAAGGACGGACAATGGTATCTCTATTCGGGGGACATTGACTCCATTGAAAACGACAGTTGGTTCAGGGACGAGGACACAACCCCCGCAATTATTTCTCCCGACAAAAAAGATAAATCGCTTATAATCCTCAATGATATGGGGGCTTATGAAAAAATCGGAATTGATGTTATTTTCCCCGTACTCCACGGCAAAAACGGAGAGGACGGAACAATCCAGGGCATATTTGAACTTGCAGGAATTCCCTATGTAGGATGCACTCCCCTTGCAAGCGGTATGTGTATGGACAAAGCCGTAACAAACACCCTTGCGGATGCCGCAGGAATCAACGGCGCAAAATGGGTGGCTTTCACCGAAACGGACTACAAGGACGGCAGAGTTAATTTTGCGGTTATTGAGCAGAGATTGGGTTATCCTATTTTTGTTAAGCCCGCAAACGCAGGGTCTTCCGTGGGGATTTCAAAAGCGCACAATCACCTTGAACTTTTAAAGGCTCTTGATATTGCCTTTGCCCACGACTGTAAGGTTGTTCTTGAAGAAACCCTTGTGGGCAGGGAAATTGAATGTGCGGTTATGGGCAATGACAAACCCGTTGCCTCCTGCATCGGTGAAATTCTGCCCACGGCGGAATTCTATGATTACAATGCAAAATACATAGACAATTCAACGGGTCTTGCCATCCCTGCAGATTTACCCGCAGAGGTAAGCGAAAAAATTCGTCAGGCAGCGGTTAACGCTTATCGTACACTGGGTTGCACGGGACTTTCCCGAGTTGACTTTTTCCTGGCGGAGGACGGCACAATTTATCTTAATGAAATCAACACCCTCCCAGGTTTTACTTCAATCTCAATGTTCCCGAAACTTTTCGGTCAGGTGGGGGTTCCTTACAGCGACCTTATTGACCGCCTTATTGAATATGCCGAGGAACGTATGAAATGAAAAAGGTTGAAATAACTTTTTTGGGAGAACAACGGCTTGACGGAGAAAAAGATAACTGTCGGCTGAAAGCTGTGGGAACTCTCCGCAAAACCGAAAGGGGCTTTGTTTTGAAATACACGGAGCCCGACTCCGAAATGGGAAACAGTAAATCGGTTATTGAAATCCTCCGAAAAAACTATGTTGAACTTAAAAGAACGGGACTTTACGAAACTGTTTTCAAAATAGAAGAAAATAAAGTCCATCCCTGTTTATATAAAACACCTTTCGGAGAAACGAAAATGCAAATCGCCGCAAAAAAGGTTGTTGCAAACATTAACGAAAACGGCGGAAAAATTGAACTTTATTACCGTATTGAGAACAATACTCAAATAATAGGTGAAAATGCCCTTATAATGGAAGTTAAAGTCATAGATTAAGGAGATATATATGTCAAAGTTAGTTAAAATTGCAGAAGAACAGATCATTTCTTCTGTTGCGGCGGCAATAAAAAGCAATATTGCGGACGGTACTTTTATTGAAACGGAAATTCCGAATTTCAAAACGGAAATTCCGGCGGACAGAAAAAACGGCGACTATTCCGCAAACAGCGCGTTCCTGCTTTCAAAGGCTCTGCGTATGCCCCCGAGAAAAATTGCCGAACATATTCTTGAAAAAATCAACCTTGAAAATACTTTTTTCAAATCCTGTGAGGTTGCAGGCCCCGGATTCATCAATTTCTATTTAAAGCCCGATTTTTATGCGGATATTCTTCTTGATATAGACGCTTGCGGAGATAAATACGGCAGAAGTGATTTCGGCGAGGGTAAGAAAATCAATGTTGAATTTGTTTCCGCCAACCCCACAGGCCCCATGCATATGGGCAATGCCCGTGGCGGTGCTCTCGGCGACTGCCTTGCGGCAGTTCTTGATTGGGCGGGTTACGATGTTTCAAGGGAGTTCTATGTTAACGATGCAGGTAACCAGATTGACAAATTCGGTCTTTCCCTTTCAGTCCGTTACCAACAAATTCTCAAGGGCGAGGATTTTATTGAACTTCCCGAGGACAGTTACCACGGTGATGATATAAGAGTTTTGGCACAAAGTTACATTGATGAAAAGGGTGCCGATCTTCTTGACCTTTCCGAAGAAGACAGAAGAAAAGTTCTTGTTGAATTTGCACTTCCCAAAAACCTCGCAACAATGAAAGCCGCAATGGCAAAATACAGAATTGATTACGATACCTGGTTTTCCGAACTTTCTCTCCATAAGGACGGCGAACTTCAGGAAACTATTGAAATTCTTAAAAAGAACGGCTACACCTACGAAAAAGACGGCGCTTTGTGGTATAAAAATATTGAAATCCAGACAGAAATTCTCAAACGCGAGGGCAAGTCCCAGGAAGATATTGATAAACTCGAGCTCAAAGACGATGTTCTTGTCCGTCAAAACGGCAATCCCACATATTTTGCCGCCGATATCGCCTACCACAGAAATAAGTTGGAAAAACGCGGATTTGATACCGCAATTGACGTTTGGGGCGCCGACCACCACGGCCACGTTGCCCGTATGAAAGGCGCAATGGAAGCTGTTGGCATTGACGGCAGAAGGTTGGATGTTGTTCTTATGCAACTTGTTAATCTTATGAAAGACGGCAAGCCTGTGAAAATGTCAAAGAGAACGGGTAAAGCAATTACTCTTGTTGACCTGCTTGACGAAGTGCCCATTGACGCAGTACGTTTCCTTTTCAATATGAGGGAAGCGGGTTCCGCAATGGACTTCGATTTGGATCTTGCGGTTGAACAGTCAAATCAGAACCCCGTTTATTACTGCCAATATGCCCATGCAAGAATATGCAGTATTTTAAGAAAACTTCAAAATGAGGGTGTAAAAATCAGGAAACCCGAAAAAGCGGAACTCACCCTCCTTACAAGTGACGAGGAAACCGACCTTATCTCCCATCTCGCTTCACTTACAAATGTTATTGTCTTTGCCGCCAAATCCTATGACCCGGCAAAAATCACCCACTATGCAACGGAACTTGCAACAAAATTCCACCGTTTCTATAACGCACAGAGAGTTATGGTTGATGACGAATCACTTATGCAGGCAAGAATTTTCCTTTGCGTCTGTGTAAAAAATACAATGAAAAACGTACTTTCAATGCTCAAAATTCAAGCACCCGAAAGTATGTAAAAATCCATAAATTGATATGACAAGAGGGATGTAAAAACTTTCGTTTTTTACATCCCTCTTTTGTTCTTTTATTCCTCTGTTGAAGTGGTTTTTCTTGCCACAACCCAGGCATTGGGGAGATATCGTCCCGTTGGCATATTTCTCGCGCTGGGTTTGTTTATTACCTCACCGTCATAGCCTATAACGGAGGATGATCCCCCGTCGCAAGCGCCCGCAGTAACGGCACCGTATTGCAAAAGGATATCCGCGCAATCTTCCATGGTAGCACCTATGGAATAACCAACCTGACGTCCGTCAACAACCAGCATTAAAACAACACCGTTTTTGCACTGTCCTATTACAGTTCGGGGCTGAAGTCCCCAACCCGCCGAGTCCTCAACAACCTTTTCACCGTTAAGAATCAAGGTTGGTCTGTATTGAAAGCCGTCCCGAATATTGTAATCTTCCCAATTATCAATACCGCCTACAACAAGTCTGTTGTCCGTATCAAAACCCACAAGAGTATATTGAGAATTGTAAGTGCCCCAATACTCACCTTGGGAAACACATTGACCCGTAACCTCTCCTCCGAGACTTACACCGCCGATATCGTTGAAGCCCGATGCATTCACGCCTACAACGGCATTTTCTTTTTCAAGATAATCGCAAATAAACTGGCCTCGGGAACCTTTATAATCCGTTGCGCTGAGATACACTCTGGACGGATCGTCAACAAGAACTAATTTCCCCGTAAAATTCGTCTTTTTGATTTCAAGAATTACTATATTCTCCTCAAGGTCGTTCACATAAACCGTATTACCGAATTTATCTTTTTCACCTACAACAAGGTCTTTCTGACCGAGAATATCGGCATTTTCTTCTTTCTCCGAATCCGTTACGCTGATATCTTTAATATCAACCTGGGCGTCCATGACCTCTTTTATAAGACTGTCGGGGAAAAACCATGTAGCCAGCCATTTATGTTGATCCGTAGTCATTGCGGTTTCAATCCAAATATTCCTCCATTTAACAACAAAGGGAATATTTCCGAAAACTATTGTCACATACCCGATGACTGCCAGAAAAACAGTAATTGACAAAATCAGTACGGCAATTACACTTTTTTTAAGTTTTGTTTTTTCTTTCTTTGTTTTTTTATCTGCTTTAGAATCTTTTTTATTGTCTTGTTTCTTATCTTTTTTCTTATCGGGACGCATTTCACTCATTCCGTCCGCAATGTTTTCAAGACTAACAACTTCCTCTTCACCGATTTCTACCATAGAACCACCTCCGCAAGCCGCAAATTTTCCTTAATTATAACATAAAATGACGATAAATTCCACCATTCACCGTCATTTTACAAATTGTTTATAATTATCTGTTATCTATATATCTGCACGCGGCAAGAGCGGCAACCGCACCGTCCGCGGAAGCGGTTGTGATTTGGCGAATACTCTTTTGACGGCAATCCCCGGCAACAAAAACTCCCTCTGTTTTTGTGGTACAGGATTCGTCCGAATCAAAATATCCGTTCACATCAAGGGCGGCACATTCCGCAAAATCCGAGTTTTTCGGTTCAAGTCCTATCGCTATAAACAGACCGTTAAGAGAAAGTTCTTTTTCACCGTCTTTGGTATTAAGAACAACTCCCGAAAGTTCCGTTTCGCCTTTGAACTCCGCCACGGTTACTTCCAATATAAATTCCACATTATCCTTGTTTTCAAGAATATCAACAAGTTTCTTTTCTCCCGTAAGATAGGGAAGATTTTGAAGTACATACACTTTTTCACAAAGGTCAGAAAGGAGAACAGCCTCCTGCAAAGCAGAGTTTCCTCCCCCTACGACACCCACGGTCTGACCCTTGAAAAAGGCACCGTCACATACCGCGCAATAGGACACTCCGTTTCCTACAAATCGGTTTTCATCGGGCAGTCCCAACTGTCTGTGGCGAACACCCACGCAAATAATAACTGCTTTCGCTTCGAATACCTTATTGCCTGCAAAAACGGTTTTGTGACTTCCCTGGTCTTTAATACCCGTAACCTTTTCCATCTCAACCTCTGCACCCATTGAAAGAACCTGGTCAAGAAGCTTGTCGGCAAATTCATTACCGCTCATCTCTGGTATTCCGGGATAATTCTCAATTTTAGGGGAAAATGTAACCTGTCCGCCAAAGGTTGACTGTTCAATAACAAGAACACTTTTTGATGCTCTGAGAGCGTAAAGTGCGGCGGTAAGTCCCGCAGGACCCGCGCCCACAACAATAATATCATACATAAAAAACAACAACTCCAAATCACCCAAAAATTACCGCCCGACAGGACGGTAATTTTCAATTATATTAAAGAGATTCAATAAATGTTTTAATTGCAGGAAGGTCTGCGATTTTTTCTGCAACGTCGCCCTTGTAGATTACAAGCGTGGGAGCCTGTTTAAGAGCCAATTCGGTAGCAAGTTCAACATTTTCTTCAACAAAGAGTTTCTCATACGCGATGCCCGCTTTTTCAAGAAGTTGAGCCGCTATCTTGCATTTTGGGCAGGTTTTTGTGGCAAAAAGGACGAATCTTGCATCCTTGTCAGCCGCAACGGATTTTTCCCCGCAACCGCATCCGCAGTGGGCGTGGTCAACAGTTCTTTCCTCTTTTTTTAGGTGGGAATTGAAAATATCGTAAACCTTTCTGTCCTTGAACTCCTGTGCCTTACCGTCATTGAAATTCTGAACCGGGCGGTAGTAACCTGTAATACGGCTGTAAACCTCGGTATCGCTACCGCAATCGGGACAGTGGTATTCTTCACCTGCGATATAACCGTGGTTGCAGCATACGGAATATGTGGGAGAAATTGAGTAATAGGGAAGTCTGTAATTTTCCGCAATTTTTCTTACAATATCTGCCGCGGCTTTCCAGTCGGGAAGTTTTTCACCCAGGAATGCATGGAAAACAGTACCCGAAGTGTAGAGAGTATGAAGTTCATCCTGTGCATCAAGTGCTTCAAAAATATCTGCCGTATAGCCAACGGGGAGATGTGATGAGTTGGTGTAGTAGGGTGTTCCGTTCTCATTTGCCGTGATAATTGCAGGATAGTGTTTCTTATCGTGCTTTGCAAAACGGTAGGTTGTAGATTCCGCAGGAGTTGCCTCAAGGTTATACAAATCTCCGTAAAGTTCCTGATAGTCGGAAAGTCTTTCTCTCATGTGATTAAGAACATCTTTTGCAAATTCCTGCGTTTCCTTATGGGTCATATCCTTGCGGAGCCACTTTGCATTAAGACCTACTTCGTTCATACCGATAAGGCCGATTGTGGAGAAGTGGTTGTTGAATGTGCCCAGATATCTCTTTGTATAGGGGTAAAGTCCTTCATCAAGGAGTTTTGTAATTATTTCCCTCTTAACTTTAAGTGAACGTGCGGCGATATCCATAAGTTTGTCAAGTCTTCTGTAAAAGTCCTCAACATCCTCTGCAAGATAAGCAATTCTCGGAAGGTTGATTGTTACAACACCGATTGAACCCGTGCTTTCACCGCTGCCGAAGAAACCGCCGCTCTTTTTACGGAGTTCGCGAAGATCAAGACGGAGTCTGCAACACATTGAACGAACGTCGCTGGGCTCCATATCGGAGTTTACATAGTTTGAAAAGTAAGGTGTGCCGTATTTTGCGGTCATTTCAAAGAGAAGTTTGTTGTTCTCTGTTTCGGACCAGTCAAAATCACGCGTAATTGAATATGTGGGAATGGGATACTGGAATCCGCGTCCGTGAGCGTCGCCCTCAATCATAATTTCAATGAAAGCCTTATTGACCATATCCATCTCTTTTTTACAGTCGCCGTAAGTGAAATCCATTTCCTTACCGCCCACAATAGCAGGCATATCTTTCAGATCGGCAGGAACCGTCCAGTCAAGAGTGATATTGGAGAAAGGTGCCTGAGTACCCCAACGGGACGGAGTATTTACGCCGAAAATAAAGGATTCGATACATTTCTTAACCTGTTTGTAGTCAAGGTTATCAACCTTTACGAAGGGTGCAAGATATGTATCAAATGAGGAGAAGGCCTGAGCACCCGCCCACTCGTTCTGCATAATTCCGAGGAAGTTTACCATCTGGTTGCAAAGTGTTGCAAGGTGACTTGCGGGAGCGGATGTAATCTTACCGGGAACGCCGCCCAAACCCTCCTGAATAAGCTGTTTCAACGACCAACCTGCACAGTAACCTGTAAGCATTGAAAGGTCATGAAGATGAAGATCACCGCTACGGTGCGCATTGGCAATTTCCTCGTCATAAATTTCGGAAAGCCAGTAGTTAGCCGTAATTGCACCGGAGTTTGAAAGGATAAGTCCGCCTACGGAGTAGGTAACTGTGGAATTTTCCTTAACGCGCCAGTCCGTAACCTTAACATAACTGTCAACAAGTTCCTTATAGTCAAGGATTGTTGATTTCATATTACGGATTTTTTCACGCTGTTTTCTGTAAAGAATGTAGGATTTTGCAACATCCGCATAACCTGCCTGAACAAGAACGGATTCAACGCTGTCCTGAACGTCCTCAACCGCAATGAGATTGTTACTGATTTTCGGCTCAAAGTTTGCCGTTACCTTGAGAGCAAGGAAATCTATAATGTTGTCATTGTACTGTTTGTTGCATGCTTCAAAAGCCTGTTTAATTGCACTTGATATTTTTTCAATATTAAAATCTGCAATTTTACCGTCACGTTTGATTACTTGATACATATTTCTCCCTCTTTCATTAAATTTGTTTTTACTTACTTCAAGAAAACACTGTTCTCGGAAGTGACCGTAAAAGATAATAACAGATACATCGTGTTTTGTCAACACATAAAACACAATATCTTGTGTTCTTTTGAAGAATTTTTTTAAAACGAACACAAGATATTGTCGGGTTTTTATCAAAATATAGTAAATATATACAGATATCATTCTGTCTTTTTGTGTATTATTTTGTCGAATTTCCAAAACAGAAAAATACCGCCGCAAGATATTGTGCCGAGCAACAATATCCTGTGGCGAATTTAGACTTTGCATATACTCAAATTCCTCTTAACTCTGCATTGGGAATGTATTTTTTCGCTTTTTCCAACATTTCATACATTTTTTCCTTGCGAACACCCTTGCAGTTACTGTCAATAAGATGACCCGAATCCACAAAATTTTGCAAATAATAATGTTTTGCACCCTGAAGCCACTTTGCAATTTCTTCTACATCGTCAACAGTATGGAAATTTTCCGTAACGGTGGTTCTGAATTCATACTCCACTCCGCTGTTCTTAATCAGTTCGATACTTTTATTTATGGGTGAAATATCAAAGTTTTCCACACCCACCGTTACGCCGTATTTTTGAGGGCAGTTTTTTATGTCCATTGCAATATAATCCGCAAGACCCAATTCCAAAATACCTTCCAGTTTTTCGGGGTAACATCCGTTTGTATCAAGTTTAACTGCAATTCCGGTATCTTTAAGCTCATATAAGAAACGTTCAATATCTTTTTGCAAAAGGGGCTCTCCCCCGGTAATTGCAATACCGTCCAGAACCTTTTTCCTTTTTTCCAGGTGTTCAAAAATTTCCTCTTCCTCAAAGTAATCCTCGTCCATTTCGGTAACGAGAAGGGCATTGTGGCAGAAAGGGCACCGTAAATTACAACCGCCCGTGAATACGGTACAGGCAGTTCTTCCCGGGAAATCAAGTAATGTAAGTTTCTGAAAACCTTTTATCAGCATCTTTAATCACCGAGAAAATTATACTCTTCCGGCACACTTTAGTCAACACGCTTTTTTATCCCATTATTTGCCTTTTCACCTCGGAAGCCTGAAATCTTCAATATTTATACAATTTATATAATAATTTCACTATATTTTGTGTATTTACATTTGGAAATATCTGTGTTATAATATCGGTACATATAAAGATATTTTGGAGGAAATTATCATGAAAACAAAAAAAGCTCTCGCTGTCGTTTTGGCGGTTGTTATGCTTGTAATGCCTTTGGCAGTTTCTTCTTTTGCTGCCAACACGATTTTAACAAGCCCCGAAAAGACCTCCTACAATGACTCCGAGTATTTCAATCCCCAGGGACTTTCCATTCTTGTAGGAACGGATCTTATTGTCTATTCCCCCACGGATACAAAGTTCCGTTTTGATCCCGCTCTTAACGAATTACTCACCGTGGATACTACGAAAGTTGCAGTTTATTACAACAACGAGTTTATAGGAACTGTTCCCGTTACCGTTGACCACATCCTCGGAGAACTTGTTGCTATCAACAACGGTCACGGTCACTATTGTCTCGGTTGCGGTGTGCTTCATGATTTTGAAGCGCATACAGTAACAAATTGGGTTCCCAATGATGACGGCGGTTTGTTTATTCAGCAAACCCAAACAGGTACCTGCACAGTATGCGGTGCCAAGGTTACCGAAAACATTCCCAATTCCGAGGGATTTCTGAACATTTTCGGCGAATTGACCGAAACAGAAGGAACTATTGTCTTTATTTTCTACAGCGTTGTTGTTTCACTTGTTCAAATGCTCGTAGGCATTTCTTAATCAGGAGGTATTCTTAAAATGAAAACTAAAAAAGTACTTTCGGTTATTCTTGCGCTCTGCATGGTTTTCTCGGTTTTGAGTATCAGCGTTTCTGCTGCACCCGGAAAAACATACACTGCCTCCGGCTCCTATGTTGTAACCGATGAATATTCTTTCGATGCCGAATCTTTTAAACTTTCCGCTACCGTTAACCCGAACACAATCTATGTTCTTGACGGTTGTTCACCCGAATACACATACGATGTTACTTCTTTCAGAGCCGTATATGTAAACAAAGACAAGGTTTCCGTTATTGCTGATTATGTTGTTGATCCCGATGCTTTCTTTGCAGTATTTGCCGAAAGAGACAGTGATGCGGAATTTATAGAAGAATACAACAAAGATAAAGAAGAAGAATACAAAATGAAATTGAACAATATAACACTTGTTGCTGAGTTCTCAATTTCATTTGCAGATGACGGCGTTTTCGGTGAGTTGTCCTATGACTTCGTAATTGAGGGCTTCTCCGCACCTGCTACTTCCGGTTTGGATATCGGAATTGATATCGGTGACATTGCAGACGCTGTTAAACTCCCTGTTGATTTAACAATCTCCGGCAAGATTACGGGATTCCCCTCAATCCAAAGTGCAACTGTTGTTTCGAGACCTGTAAAAACAGCATATACCGATGCTGACAGATTTGATATCACAGGTTTGCAGGTAGCAATCGAAACAACGGACGGTGTTATGGGCACTTATACATACAGTGACGACACCGCTTACGCATTCACAACCAACCCCTCCAATAAAGAAAATCTCTCAATTTATGATTCAGAAGTTGTTACATACCTTAACGGTTTGGAAATCGTAAAGACTCCTATTACCGTAGATCATTGCTGGTCGGATGGTTTCGTTTGTATAACAACCGATAAATATAGTACCAACAAACCCGGATACCACGCAATCGTTTGTGAGGGTTGCGGTGAAACACACAGTGCTGAACCCCATGTAATTGATGATGCTGCTTGGACATATAACAATGACCAAACATTCATGAAAGACGGTACAGAATCCAATGTTTGTCTTGAATGTGGTGCTACTCTCATTCGCGATACCCACGGTACCGCAGATTATCACACAGTACTTGCTGATTATCACTTCATTCGTGTAATCCTTGATTACGTCAACACTCTTCTCCACTTAATCGATGGAGCAATCAAATAATTTTCTCCTCTAATAAATCATAACCGCCACTCAAAAGAGTGGCGGTTATTTTGTTATAGAGAAAGAAAGCAAAGTATTATTACCATTCGTTACATAAACCTGTACTTTTGTCCATTCTACATATTTTTCTCTAACCCCTAAAAAGAAGGATGTAAAAAACTTTCGTTTTTTACATCCACCATCTTTTTTCATTCTTCGGTATCGGGCAATTCCAAAACTGCGTCGGCGGTGCCGGATTCAATGGCTTCCACACCTTTAAGTTTCTTTTGAATAATGTCGTTTCTGTGACGGGCTTCATCAAGGGATTTGCCCGCCTCATCAATCTTTTTCCTTGCTTTTTCAAGAACATTTCCAAAGGTTTCGTATTGCGCTTTTGCGGCACCAAGAAGTTTTCTGACCTCGTCCGCCTTCTCGTTAATTGCCATCGCCTTGAAGCCCATAGCAAATGAATTAAGGAGAGCGGTTATGGTTGAGGGTCCTGCTATCATAACATTCTGTGCCTGAAGTTTTTCCCCTATTCCGCTTTTTGAAGATGCGATTTCAGCATAAAGCCCCTCGGTTGCAAGATAGAGTACCGCAAAGGGCGTCGTTTGAGGCACAACAATATATTTCTTTATATCTTTTGCCTCAGCAAGGACTCTTTCTTCAAGGGCTTTTCTTGCCGCCTGCAATCCCTCCGGATCTGCTCTGTCCGCCGCATCACAAACCCGGACATAATCTTCCAAAGGGAATTTGGAGTCAATGGGAAGAAAAACATCCTCCCCATTCTTGTCACTGTTTGGAAAGCGAATGGCAAATTCAACATGCTCACTGTTGTTCTTGGGTGAATAATTCTTAACATAAAGTCCGGGAATAGTTTGGTCAAGGATGGATTCAAGTTGAACCTCTGCCCAGGTTCCCCTGGCCTTAACATTGGTAAGAATCCTGTTAAGCGAGGTTACGTTTGTTGTAACACCTTGGGAAAGTTCTTTCATTTCTCCCAGAGATTTGTAAACATTTTCAAGTTGTTCCGAAACAGTTTTGAATGAGGAGTTAAGACGGGTGGAAAGAGTCGCTGTTAGTTTCTCATCGACGGTCACGCGCATTTCTTCCAGTTTTTTCTCATTGCTCTCCTGCATTTTTGAAATGGAGTCCCCTATTACCTTGGACTGTCTTTCGGAACTTTGAATATTCTGCTCTTGGATTGATTTCAATGATGCGGAAATTTTATCGGTTAAGTCGATTCTGCTCTGATAATTCTCTTTCAGCATTTGACTTAATTTATCCTCAATTTTACCGAGAGCCGCCGTGGTTTCTTCACGGGATTCCTTACCTGACTTTGCCATTTCCTCACGGTTACGGCGAAACTCCTCATAAATTGCGTCATTGTTTTTGTTTTTCTTTAAAGAAGCCACAAGAACAATGCACGCAAGCGAAAGCGCAACTGTCAATGCACCGAATATAATAATCAATATTTCTAAATTCATAAATATTCCTTTACATACAAATGTGCTGTTTATTTAAAAGTTCTTAAACACCGTAATATAAGTTTTTGTAATTTCCTTAGATTGCGGTAGATTTGTGATTTTACGAGCCGACGCTGTGCAAGGGCACTGCAAGGTGAGTAAAACGCAAAGATACCGTGATATAAGAACCTCTGTCTGTAATTTCCTTAGATTGCGGTAGGTTTGTGATTTTACGAGCCGACGCTGTGCAAGGGCACTGCAAGGTGAGTAAAACGC
>JBJFGF010000010.1:121325-179601 GCA_051892415.1 Acutalibacteraceae bacterium
AAAGATACCGTGATATAAGGGAATTACGGTTGCTCCCAGTTGCGGGAACGGCTAACCGCTTTATGCCAACCGTCAACCATGGCATCACGAGAAGCACCGTCAATGGCGGGAACGAAAATTCGGTCAACCTCACGGACACGCTCGATTTCATCAAAATCCTTCCAAAAGCCAACGGCAAGCCCTGCCATATAGGCGGCACCGAGGGCGGTTGTTTCAACAAGTTTGGGTCGGTTAACCTTTGAAGAAGTGAGGTTTGCCTGGATCTGAAGCATTATATTGCTTACGGATGCACCGCCGTCAACACGGAGTTCGCTCATAAGAATACCGCTATCCTTTGACATAGCATCAACAAGGTCGGTAACCTGGAAAGCGATACTTTCAAGAACTGCTCTTGCAAAGTGGGCTCTGTTTGCTCCGCGGGTAAGCCCCATGATGCATCCTCTTGCATACATATCCCAATAGGGTGCGCCCAATCCCGTAAAAGCGGGAACAAGATAAACGCCGTTGGAATCCCTTACGCTTTCCGCAAGGAAGTCACATTCGCTGGGCTCGGAAATGAGCCTTAACTCATCACGAAGCCACTTTATAACGGATCCTGCGTTGAAAGCGCTGCCTTCAAGGTCGTAAGTGATTTTTCCGTTAATGCCCCAGGCAATGCCTTCAATAAGGTTGTTTTTGGAGTGAATTCTCTTGTCGCCGGTGTTCATAAGAAGGAAGCAACCTGTTCCGTAAGTGTTTTTCGCCTGACCCGCTTTGAAGCAAGCCTGACCGAAAAGCGCCGCCTGTTGATCCCCGATAGCGCCGGAAATGGGGATACCCGCAAGGGACTTAAGCCCCGGTACATCCTCAGAAACATAGCCGTAAACGGAACTACACTCTCTGACTTCCGGAAGAATACCCATAGGAATACCCAATTCACTGCAAAGTTTCTCATCCCAACAGAGATTTTCAATATCGAACAACATTGTTCTTGCGGCATTGCTGTAATCCGTAATATGTACCTGCTTATTTGTCAAGTTCCAGATAAGCCAAGTTTCAACCGTACCGAAAAGGAGTTTTCCGTCCATTGCAAGTGTTCTTGCTTCAGGGACATTATCAAGAATCCATTTGATTTTTGTTGCGCTGAAATATGCGTCAATAAGAAGACCTGTTTTTTCTTTTACATATTCTTCAAGTCCGCTTTCTTTGAGTTTTTCGCAAATGGAAGCAGTTCTTCTGCACTGCCAAACAATGGCGTTGTAAACGGGTTTTCCTGTTTCTTTATCCCAAAGAATTGTGGTTTCACGTTGATTTGTAATGCCGATGGCGGCAATTTCTTTGGGGTCAATCTTTCCGCACTCGATAGCCGCAGAAAGAGAACGGAGCTGTGAATCCAAAATTTCATAAGGATTATGCTCAACCCAACCGGTATTAGGGTATATCTGTTCAAACTCATACTGGGCTTTCGAAACAATTCTACCCTTTTTGTCAAAGACAATGGTTCTTGAACTTGTGGTACCTTGGTCAAGAGCGAGAACATATTTTTTCATATTAAATCCCCCAAATTTTTATTTTTCAGGCCATTGGAAATCCTCGTATTTAATTGAATGTAGTTTTTGAATTGTAATACCTTTCAATTTAGCGAGGTTTAAAGAGTTTGTGCCGAAATTTGTCTGTGCAACATATACATCGGACTCGTAGGAAACGGTATAGGACTGTACATTAGCGGTTGCAGCGTCAACAACAATTTTAAGAACACAGTTTTTAAACTCTCTGCGCATTGCGCTTTCACCGGAACTGTTCTTCATCAGCTTCATTAAAGTTGTGTTTTGCTCATTTAAAATATCCGTAACATTAAAGACTTTTGCATAGGCGGATTGAGCTGCCGTTTCCATTTCCGTATCGGGAAGTGCAACCTCCATGGTTACCAATCCGGTTTCCGAATCGTAAACGGCTTTCGCACCGAAAATATCGGAAACTGCAAGATTTGATACGTAATCCTCACCCTCAACAGAAACCAATGAAAAATCATTGCTTCCGTATGGAATAACCGTAACAACATTTTCTTTGTCATCCGCAGTCAACTCGTTTTTAACCATGGCGGCAATGCCCTCCGCACTTGTACCAAAGCCGAAAGCAGGAATTTCCGCTTCTTTAATATTAAAACCCGTTAAATTATCGGACTCGGTCTTTGTAATTGTTGCGGCAATGTATCTTTCATCTTCGCTTTTTACAACCTTAATTTTATTCAGATAAAAGTTGAAATATGCCACAAATACTTCCTCGCTTCCGCTGAAAAGACCGCTGTCATCAAAACCACTGAAAGCACCCGATGGCTGAAGTGTTGCAAGTCCTGCCACACCCCGAAGAATCTGACGTGCATCAAAAACCGTTACGACGCCGTCAAAATTAACATCGGCACGTTTCAACTGAGCCTCGTCCTCTAAAAGAACAACACCCGATGCCAATTTCAGTGCAAGGCGAGCGTCCTCGGTATCAACTTTTCCGTTGCCGTCAATATCTCCGTAAACAGTATCGTCCTCATAAACAGCGCTTCCGCTGAATCCTATTGACAAGAGGGAGCAAAAAAGTGCCGTTACGGTTAACAATGTAACTATTCTTTTAAACATCCGACAATCTCCTTTATTTAATCGCTTCTAAAATATCTTTAACAGAGCCGAGAACGTACTCGGGTCTTACGTCGCTTTTTTCGTAATCCTCCATTGTGGTTTCTCCCGAAAGCACTAAAACGGAGGTCACTCCTGCGTTTATACCTGTTTTAACATCCGTATAAATTCTGTCACCCACCATGGCAATTTCATTGTAGGGAGTGTTTTCTCTTTTAGCAAGAATATCTATCATAGTTCTATCCGGCTTGCCTAAGAAAATCGGTCTTCTTTTTACGGCATTTTCAAACATATCCGCAAAACTGCCGCAGTCGGGAAGATACCTGCCGCCCTCTATGGGGCAAACCATATCAATATTTGTTGCGTAATAATCCGCACCGTTGTCAAGAAGGTCGCACACTATGCGAATTTTTTTGTAATCCAGTTCGGTATCGTAGCCTAAAAGAACCGTATCCGCTCCTACTCCGTCCTCGCTGATTTTTACACCGTATTTTTTCAGTTCGGCTTTTAGAGACTGTGTCCCGCAAACGTAAACCGAGGAATCTTTTTTGTTCTCCTGCAAGAACATTCCTGCCGCCATACCCGAGGTGAAAACATTTTCATTTTCACAGGGAAAGCCCAATGATCGCATTTTATCAACGTAATCGGTGGCATTTTTAGAGGAATTGTTTGTAAGAAAGATAAAATTCTTTCCCTGCTCTTTTAGGGTGCATAGGAAATCCTTTGCGCCGTCAATGGGGTCATAGCCCAAATTAACCGTACCGTCCATGTCGAGTAAGTATAGGGTTATATCTTTTAAATCCGCCATATTTTTACCGTCCGTAAAGTCTGTTTAATTCTCTCAATTCGCTTTTGTCAATTAAGTTCAACTGCTCTTTCGTTATTCTGTAAAGCCAGTTCCCATCCGCTCTGCCGGGAACGTTAAGCCTTGTATCGTTGCCGTAACCCAGCAAATCCTGTACGGGAAAAATAACAAGTCCCGCATTGCTTGCAATAATTGTTCTTATAATTGCTTTACAACCTTTTTCGTTCCATTGATTCTCGTCGCATACGCAGTAACGCATAATCTCATTTTTTGTATCCGTTGGAGTTTCCCACAAATAACCAAGAAGAGTATTGTTGTCGTGAGTGCCGGAATAGGCAACACAATTATTTATGTAATTATGGGGCTTATGGGGTGTGTCTCCTCCAAAGAAACCGAACTGGAAAACCCGCATACCGGGAAAACCGCTTTCTTCCACAAGTTCAACGACTTCCTTTGTTATGTCCCCCAAATCCTCTGCAATAATAAGTTTGTCTTTCGCAACGCTCTTTATTGCGTCGATTAACTTCATGCCGGGACCTTTTACCCATTTTCCGTTTTTTGCGGTTTCGGAGTCCCCGGCCACAGCCCAAAAGCTTTCAAATGCTCTGAAGTGGTCGATTCTTATTCCGTCAAACAGTTCAAGATATAAGGAAACACGCTCTTTCCACCAACAGAAACCGTCTTTTTCCATTGCCGACCAATTATAAAGAGGATTCCCCCACAGTTGTCCGTCCTCGGCAAAATAATCCGGAGGCACACCTGCCACATCGGTCATTTTATTGTTGTCATCAATAAGGAAAAGGGGCTTATTAAAATAAACATCCGAGGAGTCAAAGGAAACGTATATGGGAACGTCTCCTATAATTTTTATTCCCTTTTTGTCGGCATATTCCTTAATCTCCGCCCACTGAGTAAAAAACTCATACTGAACAAACCGCCAACCGAACTCAACCTCTTTATCATAATCCTTGTTTTCCCAAAGAGTCCATTCCCTGTTGCCGTTTTCTTCTTTCAGCGCCATAAAGGTGCAAAAATCCTTAAGATGCTTATTGCTCTCAATAAATGCGTTAATTTTTTCTTTTTCTTCTTTACCGACTCTTTTTGATACCTCAATAAGTAGGGGGACTCTCTCACCGCTCAATCTTTCAAATTCACATGAATAGGGAGTGTTTTGACGGGCGGAATTCAGTTCATCCTCGGTTAAAAGGCCTTTTTCGTAAAGTTTTTCTAAATCCACAAAATACGGATTGCCCGCGAAGGTTGAATATGATTTATACGGAGAATTACACTCGTCCACAAGTCCGAAAGGAAGAACCTGCCAATATGAAAATCCGCAATCGGAGAGAAAATCCACAAACTCTTTTGCAGACTTGCCGAAACTGCCGCAGGAGTATTCGCCCCAAAGGGATGATACATGTAAAAGCACACCGCTTTTTCTTTCCATGAGCAATTCCCCTTCCGCTTTGAATACCAATATATGATATATATAATAGTATAACATATTATATGCTTTTTTGTAAATAGAGAAAGCGTTAAAAGAATGTGAACAAGAAAAACCCTCCGACAAAAGTCGGAGGGCACAAATTTTTAAGTTTATCTTGTTGAGCCTACAAGGTCAATAAATGCATTTACAAATGTTGAACCAGCTGTCCGGGAAACAACATTTATTTCCTCGTTCTCGGTAAACATTGAGTGATACTCGTTATCTCTGAGAACATAACCTGCCTGGTCATTGCAAAGACCGAATACCAATACTGTATCACAGGTTGTTATATCTTTAAGAGGAGCATAAGTCCACTCTTCACCGAACCAGGATGCTGAACCGGATTCAGGACCGCCGAAAACAAGAAGCGGATCAAATTCACCGGGGCAAATGAATACGGCAACTTCGTTACCAAGTTCCATATAACCGATTTCGGTAACCATCTCATAGCCGTCGTCTGTTTTAATGATAACAGGTTTAATGATATCTTCACGTGCGGCAAGAGTAAGAATTTCGTTTGTTACGTCAAGACGAACTTCCTGCATTTTGATGTTAAGAACGGGAGCGAGAGCAACGTCATTGTCAATTGCAATAACCTTTTCTCCGAGAGCCTCACCGTAAGCAACCATCTTTTCCTCTCTTGTTGCTTCTTCGGGAAGACCGAGAGGAGTACTGTCGGTTGTTATAGCAAGTTCAGCGCCTTCAATATATACAACATTTGCGCCGACTTCGCTCTTGATTTTTCTTTCGATGTAGTAGGGATAGTCCGCTGTAAGAACATCGGTGCCCGCACCTAACATTGTGCAGTGAATAGCGGCTTCAAGAATCCAAGTTTCAGTTGTGCCGTCGTTGGGAACGAAACGGAGTCTGTTAATATTGCCGTCAAATGCAATGGGCTCGCGTTTATCGTGAATATACTCGCTGATATCGGCAGAACCGTAATAAAGTTCACCGGGTTTCATATTCTTAACGGCTCTCTTCATTGCAAGAACTGTTTTTGAGTACAGATTCTCCATAAATTCCTGATTCTTCTCAACCTTAAGGTCATCCAGGAGACCGTCTGTTGCAGCATTACCTGTGTTGAGAAGGAGAGCCTGTGCAAGAGGTACGTTCATGCCGAGAGTGTCAATACAGGAATGTTGATGAAGAACGGAAATGTTAATAGCAATAACATTGTTTGCGGTTGCAAATTCTTCCATTTTTTCACGGATAATCTGTACATCACCGCGTGCAAAGCCGAAACCGTCAATAACAGCCTGGATAACTACACCGCTTGTTCCGTCGGATATAGCATAAACACGGACTCTCTGGTCATCGAGAACTTTAGTAGGAACACGGCCTGCGATGGGTTCAAGAGTACCTGCAAGGAAATAATCCCCGCTTGTTGCGTCTATACCGTCAAGAAGTGATGCACCCGCATAGCCCAATTTCCAACCGGAATCTGCGGAAACCGTTCTGTCAAAAGTTTGTTCACCCGGATAGAAGTTTTCTGTAACATACTCCTCCTCAGGTGCCCATTGATCCTCATAGCCGGGCCAATACTTGTTCAAATATGAAAGAACAAAGGAAACAAGTTTGTCAATAAGTGTGTTGAAAACATTTTCGATACTGAAACTGGGTGAAGCTGCGTCAGCAGCGCCTACGGGGACAGCCACTACCGAAAAAGCAAGGATAAGTGACAGCGCAACTGCCAATATCTTTTTGGACATAAATATTCCTCCCTTTAATTATACACCTTGATTATATAACTTTATTTGCAAATAATCAATAATTATTTATGCAGTCACTTCTTCTTTGGTATTTTTAGCCAATTCTTCTTCAATTATTTTGTTGATATTGTTCTTACCGGTGTGTCTGTAAGGTTTAATGCGCAGGATAATATACATCGCCACGGCACCAACCGCGTTAAGAATTGCATCCCCCATAGTGTCCATAAGAGCAAAACGTGCTTCAAACCTTTCCGCATCAAGGGGAATAAGCATAAATATGTTTTCAATACCGCCAGCTTCTTCAATGGCGAGCTGTAAATTCCAATGCTGTGCATCTCCGCCGAACCATTGATCAAAGGTAAACTCAAACAACTCCCAACCCGCCGCAAAAACAAAGGCGAGTCCGAAAGCAGTAAGAGATGCAATCCTTGCAGGGATAACAGTTTTATCACGGAGCTGCATTGCGCAAATAAGCTCATAACTGATAAACACCGCTTCCATACATCCGAAAAGGTGAAGAACCTTGTCATACGCGGGAATTATGTAATAGAAATTTAAAAATGCACCGCCGAATGAAGCAAGGAAAAATCCGAGAATTGTAATATTCTGGAAATATGCCGGAAAATATCTGGGGAATGTATTTTTAGGAAATGCCTGACAAATTTCGAAAGCAAACATACCCACGAGGTTTGCCGTCATCTGCAAGGGCTGATATATACCCAACTCGTCCGACTTTACAAGACGGAGTATTATTCCGCCCAACATCAAAAGTCTCAAAATCCACCAATAAACAAGTTCCCAAGTTTTACACATACCGAGAACTCTTTTGAAATATCCTTTTCCCATATCTTTTCTCCTATATTTTATATTCCCAATGATAATACCAAAATAAGCAGACAATATTTTTCTTTTTTAGAAAATATATATTACAAATATCTTAAATACCGAAAAAAATATGCAGGTTCAAATCAAATTTAATAAATTATGTTGAAAAATTCATAACTTACCTGTATAATGTAGATTGGATTTGAATGGAGATAAGGAGGCTGACTATGGCTAAACGTGACGGTTACATTTCCTGGGACGAATTCTTTATGGGTGCAGCAATGCTCTGTGCCGAAAGAAGCAAGGACCCTAATACACAGGTTGGTGCCTGTATAGTAAACGATGAAAACAGAATTTTGTCGGTTGGATACAACGGTTTCCCATCGGGTTGTGATGATGATGTTTTCCCTTGGGACAGAAGCGGAAAAGATCCCTATGACACGAAATATCTCTATGTTTGCCATGCGGAACTTAATGCCATTCTCAACTGCCGCGGAAGAAGTCTTGCGGGAAGCAGAATCTATGTTGCTCTTTTCCCCTGCAATGAATGTGCAAAGGCAATTATTCAAAGCGGAATAAAAGAGGTTATTTACCTTTCCGACAAATATGCGGACGCATCTTCCACAAAAGCGTCAAAAAGGATGTTTGATGCCGCGGGAGTTAAATACACACATCTTGTCCCCTCGAAAGAGGAAATTGTCCTCAATCTCAGAGAAAAGGACATCTGATAAACGGTTTATAAAAAAATAAATATATAGGAGTGTTTTAAATGCCTTTAGTTAACGCAAAAGACATGCTCACAAAAGCAAAAGCAGGCCACTATGCAGTCGGTCAGTTCAACATCAACAACCTTGAATGGACAAAATCCATTCTTCTCACCGCTCAGGAAATGAATTCACCCGTAATTCTCGGTGTTTCCGAGGGTGCAGGTAAATATATGTGCGGTTTCAAAACCGTTGCCGCTATGGTTAAGGCAATGATTGAAGACCTTAACATTACCGTTCCTGTTGCTCTCCACCTTGACCACGGTTCTTACGAGGGCGCAAAGGCTTGTATCGAAGCTGGTTTCTCCTCAATTATGTTCGACGGCTCCCACTACCCCATTGACGAAAATATCGCAAAAACAAAAGAACTTGTTGCTACTTGCGAAGAATTGGGTCTTTCCATTGAAGCCGAAGTCGGTTCCATCGGCGGCGAAGAGGACGGCGTTATCGGTGCCGGCGAATGTGCAGATCCCGACGAGTGCAAAATGATTGCGGATCTCGGCGTTACAATGCTCGCAGCAGGTATCGGTAACATCCACGGTAAATATCCTGAAAACTGGGCAGGTCTTTCTTTTGATACACTTGCAGCAGTTCAGGAAAAAACAGGTGCAATGCCCCTTGTTCTTCACGGCGGTACGGGTATTCCCGCTGATATGATTAAGAAGGCTATTTCTCTCGGTGTTTCCAAAATCAATGTTAATACTGAATGTCAGCTTGCTTTCCAGGATGCAACAAGAAAGTATATTGAAGCAGGCAAAGACCTTCAGGGTAAGGGCTTTGACCCCAGAAAACTTCTTGCTCCCGGCTGCGAAGCAATTAAGGAAACTGTTCGCGAAAAAATCGAACTTTTCGGTTCTAAGGACAAAGCTTAATTATGAACGATAAAAAAAAGCGGAACTTAATAATTGTTCTTTGTGTGGCGGCAGTTATTATCGCTGTCGCGGCAATTGCTTTTGCACCCTTCGGCAGAAAGGCAACCGGTGAGTCGGATTCTCCTAAAATTACGGACTCTTCCGAAGTCACTCCAACCGCCGACGAAAACGCCGCCGAAAACGAAACTGTAAACATATCCCCTGACGGAAGCATATCTTTTGTTGTTCCCGCGTCAACGGACTCCGTGGTTAATCCCAATAAGAACTATACATTCTATATTGACAAATCCACATTTGACGCAAAGGAATCCGATGACGGCACCACCACTCTTACCGCAAAGGAAAACGGAAGTGTTAAAATGACCGTAACCCCCGTAAGAGATATGAGTTATAAGGAATGTTGTCGTGCGGCAGAGAAAAAACACCAAAAACTCAACAGTTCCGCAGCACTGAAAATCGAAAACACAAATTCGGTTTACCGTTCTCAGACCGGAGACGGCGACGGTGATATTATCACAACGGTTTACTGCGTTGACGATAACAAGGGCGGTTGCATCTTAATTGATTGCAGAGTTCCCGTTTCAGCAACCGAATACAATAAAACAATTGAAATTATGCTTTCAATGTTCAAGGTGCTTTAATACAACATAAAAATAAAACACAAGAGCAGATACGCGGTATTTTTCGTGTATCTGCTCTATTATTTTGCGTTTTTCGTACATCTTTTATATTAGCATATCTTCCGAAGAAAAATCCCTTAAAGGAAGATTGACTTTTTCTCCGGTTTTCTGGCTTTTGTAAATAGCCAGAACAATTTCAAGGGCATCCCTGCCCGCTTTTAAGTCAACATAGGGTTTTCTGCCTTGCTCAATGGCATTAAGAAAATCAAGATAAAGACTTGTATGACCGTTTCCGTAAACATTGGGTGCTTTTTCTTCAATAAAGCACCTGTCAGCGTCCGCCGATTCTTCATCGGCAAACCTCCAGACATCTATTGCATTTGCGTGCACTCCGCCTAATCGGACAGTTCCGCTTTCACCGAAAACACACAGGGTTTCCTCTAAATCGCCCAGACAGTTAACAGTACCCTCAACGGTTGCGACTGCTCCGTTTTTAAAATTTATAACGCCGACACCCACGTCTTCTGCCTCTATGTAAGGGTGCTGACAGTTCCTTGTTGAGCCGAAAACGGACAGGACCTCGCCACCCATAAGCCACCTTAAAAGGTCTATTCCGTGTATGCACTGATTCATCAATGTACCGCCGTCGGTTTTATACTTACCTCTCCAGGAGTCCTGCTTATAATAGCCCTCATCCCTACACCAACGAACATTTATACTTCCGTGGGAGAGTTTCCCGAATCTGCCCTTATCCACGGCTCTTTTTAACTCCTGAACCGCTATATTAAATCGGTTTTGGTGGCAAACTCCCGCAACAACCCCCGTTTTTTCTGCCGCGGCAATCACCCTGTTGGCTTCTTCCATCCCCATTGCCATGGGTTTTTCAACGAGGAAGTTGAATCCGTTTGTTGCGCAGTATTCTGCAATTTCTCCGTGAGCGCCGCTGGATGTTGCAATGGCAACAAAATCCGGCTTCACCTTTTCAAGCATAACTTTATAATCCGAGAATATTTCCGCATATTCCACACAGTTATCTTTTGCAAATACCTTTGCTTTTTCACAATCAATATCGCACAAAGCCACAATGTCCAGGTTATTTGCCTTTGCCGCATTTATATGGCTGGGAGCAACTCTGCCGCAACCGATAAGAGCATATCTCACAAAATCACATCCATAGATTTTTTGCTATTCCTTACAGTACAGTTCTTAAAACTTTCTCCAAACCGTTTTATTAACAATACCTGTATAACTCTGTATAATTTTTACAACCTTAGTTGAAACATTTTCCTCAATATAATCGGGTACGGGTATTCCGTAATCGCCGTCGTCATTCATACCGATTGCGGTTTCAACACCTTGAACAAGGGATTTTTCGTCAATGCCTGCAAGAACAAAGCAAGCCTTGTCAAGTGCTTCGGGTCGCTCCGTACTTGTTCTTATGCACACCGCGGGGAAAGGCTTGTTTATTGAAGTAAAGAAACTTGATTCCTCGGGAAGAGTTCCGCTGTCGGAAATTACTGCAAAAGCGTTCATCTGAAGATTGTTATAATCGTGGAAGCCCAGCGGCTCATGTTGAATAACCCTGCTGTCCAGTTCAAAACCGCTTTCGTCCAAGCGTTTCTTTGAACGGGGATGACAGGAATACAGAATGGGCATATCATACATTTGTGCAATTTTATTTATTGCGCTGAAAAGAGAAAGGAAATTTTTCTCCGTATCAATATTTTCTTCTCTGTGGGCGGAAAGAAGAATATATTTTTTCTTTTCCAAACCCAATTTCGCAAGAATACCGGATTTTTCAATATCTTCAAGATTGTTACGAAGCACCTCCGCCATGGGAGATCCTGTAACGTATGTGCGTTCCTTAGGGAATCCGCACTCGGCTAAATATCTTCTTGCGTGCTCGCTGTAAGCCAGATTAACATCGGAAATAATATCAACTATTCTGCGATTTGTTTCCTCCGGCAAGCACTCGTCTTTGCAACGGTTGCCCGCTTCCATATGGAAAATGGGAATATGCAGTCTTTTTGCGGAAATTGCAGAAAGGCAGGAATTCGTATCCCCTAAAACAAGAAGTGCGTCCGGCTTTATCTGTGACATAAGTTTATATGAGCAGTTAATGATATTGCCCACGGTTGAACCCAAATCGTCACCCACAGCGTCCATATATACTTCGGGATTTTCAAGTTTCAAATCCTTGAAAAAAACACCGTTAAGGTTATAATCATAGTTCTGTCCCGTGTGAGCAAGGATGCAATCAAAATATTTACGGCATTTATTTATAACCGCCGCAAGCCTTATAATTTCCGGACGGGTGCCGACAATTATAAGGAGTTTCAATTTTCCGTTGTTCTTAAAGGAAACATCGGAATAATCAAGTTTTATATTCATTAAATTCATCCCCATTTTACAGATTGAATTTTTTAAACCGTTTCAAAAAATGTATCGGGTCTGTCGGAATCAAACTTCTCGTTAGCCCACATAACAGTCACCAAATCCTCCGTATCGGAAAGATTTATAATGTTGTGAGTATATCCCGGCAACATATGAACTGCACGGATTTCCTCGCCGCTCACCTCAAAATTGAGCACCTCATCCGTACCTATTTTCCTCTGCTGAATAAGTCCTTTGCCGGAAACAACAATGAAAAATTCCCATTTTGTGTTGTGCCAATGTTGACCCTTGGTAATGCCGGATTTTGATATATTAACGCTGACTTGTCCGCATTTTTCGGTTTTTAGTATTTCCGTAAAACTTCCTCTGTCGTCAATATTCATTTTTAAGGGAAAAGATACCTTTTCTTTCGGAAGATAGGAAAGATATGTCGAATATAGTTTCTTTGCAAAAGAATTGTCGGGAATTTCCGGCATAACAAGGGTTGAGGGCTGATTTTTAAAGGAATCAAGCAAATCCACAATTTCGCCCAAGGTTACATTATGGGTAACGGGGCAATAGCAGAATTTACCGTTTTCGTTCGGTACAATATCAAGACCGCTGTATTCACAGCGTTTAACCTCGCCTCTTAACAGAGCAAACATTTCATCGACAAGGTCGTCGATATAAAGTAGCGTAAGTTGAATGGCTCTGTCGTTAACCTGAATGGGCAAATCGTTGGCAATGTTGTTGCAAAAGGTTGCAACAGCGCTGTTGTAATTTGGGCGGCACCATTTACCGAAAAGATTGGGAAATCTAAAAACATAAACCGGTGCGCCGCTTTCCCTTGAATACTCAAAGAAAAGTTCCTCCCCCGCTTTTTTGCTTTTGCCGTAGTCGCCTTCGGCATATCTGCCCACAAGGGTCGCCTGTAACGAACTTGAGAGCATAACGGGGCAAATGTTATTGTGTCTTTTTAACGCGCCAAGCAATTCGGAAGCGAATCCGAAGTTGCCCTCCATAAATTCCTCTTGATTTTGAGGACGGTTAACACCCGCAAGGTTGAAAACAAAATCTGCCTCGGCACAATATGTATCAAGAAGATTTTTGTCGGTATCAATATCGTATTCAAAAACCGTGATATCTTGCTCAATACCCCTTGTTTTGTCCTTGCCGTCCCGTACATTTCTCAAAGCGGCACAAAGATTTTTGCCTACAAAGCCCTTTGCACCCGTAACAAGAATATTCATTACTTATTCTCCCAAGCCTCAAGTTCATCCCTTATGTATCTAAGGGAGAGAAGTTTCTCTTTAACCTGCTCCACATTAAGAAGCTCCGTATTGTTTGAGTTGAATTCGCTGAGCTTTGCCCGCTCGGTATCCCCCTCTTTAAAGTATTTATCGTAGTTAAGGCCGCGTTTGTCGCAAGGCACCCTGTAAAAATCACCCATATCAATGGCATTTGCACATTCCTCATTGGTAAGAAGTGTTTCGTACATCTTTTCACCATGGCGAATACCTATAACCTTAATCTCTGTATCGGGGTTAAACAGTTCGGTTACTGCCTTTGCAAGTGTTTCTATGGTGCAAGCAGGAGCCTTTTGAACAAGAATATCTCCCGAAACACCGTTTTCAAAAGCAAAAAGAACAAGATCAACCGCTTCGTCAAGGGACATAATGAAACGCGTCATCTCGGGTTCGGTGATTGTTATGGGCTTGCCCGCTTTTATCTGGTCAATCCAAAGGGGAATAACGGAACCTCTTGAACACATAACATTGCCGTAACGGGTACAGCAAATCTTTGTCTGTTCCGGAGAAACGGTTCTGCTTTTTGCAACAATAACCTTTTCCATCATTGCCTTTGATGTACCCATTGCATTAACGGGATACGCCGCCTTATCGGTTGACAGGCAGATACAGGTTTTTACCCCCGCGTCAATAGCGGCGGTAAGCACATTTTCCGTGCCCATTACATTTGTTTTTACCGCTTCAATGGGGAAAAATTCGCAGGACGGCACCTGCTTTAAAGCGGCGGCATGGAAAATATAGTCAACACCGTGCATTGCGTTTTTCACGGACGCCAAATCACGTACATCACCGATAAAAAACTTGATTTTCTCGGCAACCTCGGGCATTTTTGCCTGAAACTCGTGACGCATATCATCCTGTTTTTTTTCATCTCGGGAAAGCACACGGATTTCACCGATATCCGTTTCAAGAAATCTGTTAAGCACAGCATTACCAAATGAGCCTGTACCACCGGTAATCATAAGGGTTTTTCCTGTAAATAGCGACATATATATTCCTCCGGTTATATTATTTACCTGTTTTTAAAATCTTTTTTATATCAAATTGCTTTATAAATACCATTAAATCCTTTTTAAAAACAAGTGCCATAATTACAATGTTAATTGCGAACAGTAATATACTTATTACCGTTGTTGACACAGTATATATCAAAGTGGTTACGCATATCCAAATACCAATAAACAACAGTTCTTTTAAAGGTATTTGAAAACTCGTTTTCTTTTTTAATATGAAGAATCGAATTATAATATTAACCGCAAAACCTGTAAGCACTGCAAGATTTGCTCCGTTTGCACCCAAAAGCTTTATTAACGGTACAGCAAGCCCAACGGTTACAGCACCCGAAATGAGCGTGGAAACGGAAATAACCTTTGTACTCTTAATAGCGTAAAAAATGTTACCGATAAAAGCGGAGTAGCCGCTTGCAACTGCAACTATTAAAAACAGCGGCACATAGTTAATCGCTTCTGTGTAATCCCCTTTTACTAAAAAAGGAAAAAGCACTCTCAAAACGGGCAGAGCGACGCACAAACAACTGCTTAAAAACAATAAATATTTTTTACTTGCCGCGGAATACAGTTTTGTACCCTTATTTTCACTGCTTGCGGAAAATGACATGTCCTGCCAAGCGTATGTAAAGCACGTGGTTGCAAGAACAATAATCGTACCGAACTTATTTCCCACGGAAAAAATACCGCTTTGGGAATCACCGCACAAAGCATTGTAAATAACTCGCGCGGAACTATGCAACACCCAATATGCCGTAGTATTTATGCACAACGGAAAAGCATATTTAAAAATTTCTTTGGTCAGAGCCCTGTCGGACTTTGCCTTTGCAACATCTTTAATAACACCGATTCTCAAAAGCAAGTACAGAGATTGCAGAAGCATTCCTGAAATACTGCCGATATACAACGCGGAATAGTTCATTTTTAAAACCATAATCAACAAAATGTTTATGCCCAGACAGGTCGCTGTGTTAAGTATTCCGGAAACCGCAAAATCAATGTTCTTGCCCAATCCTCTTGCCAGAAACCCCATATAGGTTGAAATTGCCGTAACTATGCCCCAACCGACTACAAGGGGAATGTAATCTATTCCCACAATTTTACAGACGCCCAGGCTTACCAGAATAAATATAGCGGTAGATACGGCAAATATCTGAAGACTCGATTTTATAACGGTCATCTTACCCGACGCGTCAAAATCGTATAAATACCTCAGCATAGCCGACCATATTTCAAAATAAACAACACCGCTTATAAGTGAAACATACAGGGTCGCTATATCGTACACACCGAAGTCCGCAGTAGGAATATAAGTGGTATATAGAGGCAGTAATATAAAGCTCAATAACTTTGAGAATACCGAGCCTACTAAAAACAGAACGGAATTTCTCAAAAACTTACTGTTCGCATTTTGCTGCACTGTCCGTACCTCACTTTCTTAAAAAACCGATTAACTTCTTTTTAAATTTCCCACGGCTCCGGTTTTTGCTTTTTTCCTTGTTAAATAAATCTTCAAAAACGAATTCCATACCTTTATCGGTATATGACGAAAAGAAAACATCACTGTTTTTTCGGGAATAGTTGTGCTTATACACGGAATAATCCGGCTGTTTTGTTATTTCTTCAATAACAAGTTCGTTTCCGATCCCGTCAATTATTTTTTTCCCTTTTTCCGTGCCCGCCAGAACCAGCGAAATTCCGTTGTTATCATCTTTTTCTTTATCCACAAGCCAATAATCCGCAACAGTGATGTCCGCAGCATGCTTTTTGTACCGTTCACAAGAATAGCAGGATTTTCTGAGAGAATAATTGTTCAGAAAGAAATAGTAATACGGACTGTCATTTGAGGGTATTCTTACTTCTTTGCCGTTTTCAAAACTTACGGAAAGTGCCAGACTGTGCCATCCGTCTTTTTTATCGCGGAACGAAATATTTTCAACCCGGCTGTTCTCCTGCTTTTCAAAACCGTCAACCATTTCCTTGAAAAGTCCCGGGGACGGTACGCCGTGGCAGAAGAAATCCACGGTGATAAGATTACCGTAATCCCTGCCGAGATAATTTATCAGACCTTCAACCTGGCACGGAGTTCCGCAAAAAAGGACTTCTCTTCCGGATTCAAGGTCGCTTTTAACGGAAATGAAACTGTTGCCTATATGGCTTTGAGCATATTTTGAACGGGATAACTCACTCAATTTGAAATTGTCCGAACTTCCGTGGCGTATTTCGTTATTTCCCTTATGGAAAACAGCACCGTAAACAACACCGCCGTTGTTTATTGTTCTTTCGGACAGGGCGACAACAACACCGCCCGAGGAACCCTGTCGGCGAATATCTTCTCTTTTGCTGTATGCGGAGAAAACCGATATCGGCATTTTATCCGTGCTTTTATTTGCAATACCGCATACTTTCAGGCACTTTTGACAATCTACGCATTTTTCTCCTTTAATAACCGGATAACCGAAGCCCTCATCATTTTTTTCAAATTCAATCGCCTGAACGGGACAAATCTGAACACAGGCGGAACAACCCGTACATTCGTTGTCAAAACCGGTAATGTCCGTTATATTCAAAGTCCGCTTCCTCCTTACAGATTTCTCAACGCGTTTTCAAGAAATTTCTTGCTTTCTTCGCGTTTAACTTCCAATACTCTTTCGGCATTTTCAAATGACACTCCAAAAAGGCTGTCCTCGTCATACTCTCTGTTTTCGGAAATATATCTGTCCTTTAAGCCGAAAGTTTCGAGAATATTTTCCATTCTTGAATTCATATTATTTTCTCCTCCCGCATGCCTGGGGAAAATAAGGAACGGTTTTTCGTAAATCACCGAAAATACGGTTGCGTGGAAAGAATCCGCACACACAATGGTTGCATTCTTTATTGCACCCAAAAATTCGGCAGGTCCGATGGTATAATCCGCTTTAAATCTCACCTCGGGGGATGAGGGAGCCGTCACAATGGGTAAATTGTATTTTTGGGAAATTGTTTTTATGGTTCTGTCCATTTTTTCGGATTTTCCGAATTTATAGCAGAAAATATACTTTTCGGGTAAATTTTGAGGTTTAAGAGCAATTTTATCCCAATCCTCCGCCGTCAAAAGCAATGTGGGGTCAAGCATTACGGGAACATCTCGTCCGCAACATTTTTTTATAATTCGGGCACCGGATTTTTCTCTTATTGAAAGTGCGTCAAAGTTTTTTAAATAAGCCTCTAAACCCTTTTCACATTCTTCGGGGATTTTGTCAACACCGATGCTTGGCGCATAGGCAATTCTTTTTGCGCCGCGGGGAACAAAATCCAAAAAATATCCGGGGTCATTTTTATTGCCGTGAATTACAGGATTCCAAACCTGGTCGCTGCCGGTTATAAAAGCCGGATATTCCGGCGGATTTTCTTTCAGTTCCTCGAATCCGATAAATTCGTCGTTATAAAAGTTCAAATATTTATTGACAAAAGCACCGAATACTCCGTTAACGGATTTACCCGTAAGTTTATTTATAACAAGGTTCTTTTTTGCGTGAAAGGACATCTCTTTGTTAAACAGCGTGTTTTTCAGCCTTTGGGCAATGGGCGCTCCATGGTTAACATATTCCCCCTCAACCTTGTATCTGATAATATTCGGTTCAAAGTTCATTGACTTTAACACTTGGGACAACCCATAGGCTTGCAAAACTGCCCCGTAGTTATCACCAAAAGATTGTGCGGATGTTAATATTCCCACTTTTTTCAACATAAAATTCACCAATTTAATTTAATCGCTAATACTTTCAATAAACGCTTGCGGTGTATTAAGAGAAAATATTCTTTCTAAACTCTCCGCATCCGTTTTTTTCCCTTGGGCTGTTTCCAAAAAGTTCTTCAACTGTTCAGCCAAACTTTCCGTACTGTCGCAGTATTCTTTGAGAATACAGGAAAGCGGATACTTTTCCAAATAATATGTGCTGGGTTCATCTTCAATGGGTGACGTTGAAATAATCGGCCTACCCGTTGACATATATTCAAAAATTTTACTGGGAGTCATTGAAATATCATTATTTCCGAAATTCACTAAAAAATCTGCTGAGCGCATAAGTGCCTTTGCTTCTTCGTGGGAAACAAAGGGACGAAAACATATTCTTTCATCTTCCTTTGCTGCCCTGTCCATAAGACCGGGACAGTTATTTGTACCCACAATGGTCAAACGGTACTTCTCCCCTTCAACAAGCCTGAACACCTTAAAGAATTTTTGGGGATTTCTGACCTGTACGGGAATTGTGCCGATAAATAAAAGTTCTGTAAAATCCCGCTTTTCAGTTGTTTCTTCCGATGTATTTGTCTCCGGAATAAACAGGGGCAAATCCAAAAAAACCATTTTATCATAATAGGGACGGTTTTTGCTGTACTGTCTGTGATGTTCCTCGCTGGACTTCATCATAATAATCTTATCGGCACTATTGAGCAATCTTTTTTCCCATTTCAGCCCCCGTTTTATTACCCATTCTTTTGAGAACACCCTGGGTCCGAAGCCCCCTGATAAAGAGTCCAAAAAATAAGGATAATATTTAATTTGCGGGTTTTCCTTTTTTATTTTGCGTGCGGCAATCATTGTATCCATCTTTGTATAAACGGGAACAATGATGTCAATTTTCTCATTTCTGCACAGAGTATTTGCCTTTTTATAAATCCTATATGTATATGAGGGAGAAATCAGCGGCCATGTAGGAACACTTAAAAAAAGTTTGATTTTGTCTGTAACCGTTCTTAAAAGAGAAATTATTTTCTTTTTAAAGCCGCTTTCCAATGTGTTTATATAACTCTCCATACGGTAGGTCAGTCTCGGATGCACCGTGTAATAGTTTATTCCGTCCTTTGTATAACTTCCTTTAATAAGGCCCCTTTCTTCATTACAAACACAAAGAACATTATAACCTGCATTCTTCAACTCGTTCATCACAGCTTTTGAACAAATGCCGTTTGCTGAGTTAATTTCCGTAACAATAAATAACGCGTTTTTCACGCACATCCTCCATATAGTTAAGAATTGCCGACAAATAAATCATCGTCATATAACTGTTAAAGGCATCATCCGTAAAGAAAAGGAAGAAAAAGACGAGTGCCAACACCCTGTTTGCTGTTTTTCTCGAAATTATGGATTTCACAAAAAACGTAAACAATATCAATAAACCTATAACGCCGCTACCGTACAAAATATACGTAATACCCGACATCCACGCATTCTCGTACGGTACCGCTCCGTAACCGTGACCGAATATCAGGTACAGCGGTTCTTCATCAAGAACTTCAAAAAATGTTCCCATTCGGGCAGAAAACGCACCCATGGAGGAATCGTTTGATATACGTGAAATTGTATTTTGAATGATGTCGGTTGAGAAATACAGTATCAAAATAACTGCTGTTGCAAAGACCAAAACAGCAAAAATTCTGCCCATATTTTTTATTGATACGGTTTTGTACGGATTGAAGAAAACAAAACACACAAAAACAATTAGCACCATCGCATAGCCCTGTCCCGATGTGGTAAATAAAATACCCAGGGCAATAATTACAGCGCAAATATAATTACGTTTTCTCATTCTTCGGTTAAACAATGTTAAAACAAAACCGATAATTAAATATCTGGAGCAATGGGCAGGCTCCAGGAAAAACGAGGTCGGCCTAAAAAACTGGGTTTCAAATCTGGACAAATAGTCAACGCCCTCATACCCCGATTGATATACCTCCAAAAACGGGAGATAGCCCACCAAAAATCGACCGAAGGCATAGTAAAATACATATTGAATCAAAATGTAGCCAACTGCCAACATTGAAACCGTAATAACACTCTTTTTAAAAATTTCCGTATCCAAATGCCGCCTTGAAAGGAATACCGCAGAAATAATGTAAAAGAGTATTCGTATTGTTCTTATGATTACATCGCTTAAAGGTGATGAACTCTCAACTGCACCGATGAGCAACGGTAAAGTACATACATAAACACAAAATAAAAGAATTGTGGTAATTCTGCCGTCAATTTTAAATTTTCTTTTGCTCCCGAATAATATTGAGGCAACCAAGAAAAGCATAATAATAATATCGGCAAGATTAAATCCGGATATTCCGGAACTGTAAATAGCGATAACGGGAAGCAACGCTAAAAATACAGAAAACATCTTGTTCAAACCCGATGGTTTCCCCAATCGGGAATGTCCGCTGACAAATCTGATGCCATATTCATTTTCGCTCATTATTTCCGCCTCCTTTCTTAGTATCTAAAAATTTCTTCATTTAATTTCCTTAATTAGCTCGCAACCGAATTTGTATTCCGAAACAAAGCGCTCTGTTTCAAGGTTGCAGTTTTCATTAAACTTTTGGCGGTCAATGTTCATATAATAATCGAAAACCTTGTCTGCAAAATCCTCCGTATGGGGGTCAAGCATACATCCTATACCCTTTTCCTCTGCAATTTTGCCCATAAATGAACCCGGGTAACAAATCTGGGGGATTTTAAAAATCGCTCCGTCATAATACTTGTTGCCCATAGCAAGCATTGTGTTATTGTCATAATAAATATTATGAATAATGTCCGTTTCTCTTACAAAGTTATATCTGTCACAGGGCTTGTATTCCCCGTGGAAAAATACATTTGTAATGTTGTTATCTTTTACATATGTCTTTAAATTTTCCGCTATTTGTTGCTCCCTGCCGTAATAGTGGAGTTCAAAGCGACTGTCGGAACCTAACTTTTTAATCATTTCAAGGTTGATTTCCTCATGTCGGATAAAACCCCAAAATGCGATTCTTATTTTATCGGACGGAACACCGTATTTCTCCTTTTCGTCCCTGTGTTCGAGAGAGTCCGTGAGAATATTGTGGGATGTATAAGTTTTTTCTTTCTCGCTTTCGGGAAGAAAAACTCTGAAGGCATCGCTGCTTACAAAAGTTGCCACGGAATTTTTTACAAGATCCCCCACAATTTTTTTAAATGGGGGAAGTGCCTCATAAGTAGAATCCCGATAATCAAAAATATATTTGTTTTTATAGGACTTTTTTATTTTATCCGCAATCAACACACCCGGTAAGGAATGAAGAATATAGAGAAAATCGAAGCCATCCTTAAGTACATTTAATGCATATTTTCTGTATTTCAAAAAACTTGTCACTTTTGAAAGTTTTGAAACGTCGTCCTCCTGATAGCAACGGAATTCGTGAAGGGTAACACCCTTTAAAGCGGATGTGTCCTCGTCTTTCAAATCCCTGTTCCAATACAAAAGGTGAACATCATTTGACTTTTTGTCGATATTGTCAAGATAGAAATTCATATAGGGCATATATTTAATTTTGCCGAATCCGATTATAAGAATTTTCATTTCTTTCGTCCTATCTTTTCAAAAATCGCCATAAATTTAGCCGTACTTAAGGTACTTGAATAATGTTCCTCACCATATCTGTGGGCGTTTTCCGCCATTGTTGTAACGGTTTCGGGGGAATTATAAAGTTCTTTTACCGCACGTGCAAGGCCGTCATAATCATAAATATCAACGGCAATACCCATATTGTTTTCCTTGAAAATTCTTGCGTAATAAGAATCAAGTTCAACAGAGTTTACAATTACCCGGTTGCATGCCATAAGAATGGGGGCTTTGCTGGGCACTCCGTTGCCGATAACACCCTTTTGCAAGGGAATAATACACAAATTACAGGTGCTGTAAACATCGGGAACAATGTCAATGGGCTGTAAAGGGTAAAACACTATATTTTTAAGACCGAGTTTTTCAACTTCGTCCATAAACTTATCTTTCACATTGCCGTCGCCGACAATCTGAATTACAATATTTTCCTCATCCTCCAAACGTTTCGCAAGTTCTATAACCGTTTTATAGTTAAAAACATAACCGACGGTTCCCGCAAATTGAACATAGAACTTATCAGTGGGTATATCGTATTTTTTTATAAATCGGTTTTCTTCAACCGGAATCTCTCTTGCGGTTTTAACGTCGAACCAGGCAGGAACAATATGTACCTTTTCGGGTTTTGCGCCCTCTGCAACCACCTTGTCCCGCATATCCTCGGAAAGTACGGACATTGCGCTTGCCATTTTATAGCAGGGCTTATTGAGCAATCGGAAAATGTTGTAAAGAAGTTTGCTTTTAACAACACCTATATCATACGCATGTCCGGGCCAAACGTCGTAAATGCAGTAAAGAATCGGCAATCTCTTAAATATTTTTAAAAGAAGCATGGGGAAAAGCACCGTAGGATTGGACTGTAAAAATATAACATCCGCATCCTTAACTTTACGCCAATACCGCATTGCTTGAAACGCATATCTGACATCATCGATATAGCGCTTGATAAAATTGGTTTTATCTATAACTTTCCTATCAACGATATCAACCGTTAAACCCTTTTTGTTTTCAAGGGACGCAGGAATATCGGGGAAAAGACGTTTTCTTCTGCTTTGTACAAGGTGAACGTCGTAGCCGTTATCAAGAAAGTCGTTTATCATAACCTCCGCCATTTGATTATTGGGGCCGGGTGTATCAAAACCGTCCATTGTTACATAGAGTATCTTCATTTTGCAGTCCTCTTACATTATACATAGAAATACATAATACATATTATCACATTACATATAAAATTGCAAGAAAATCAGACAAATATTCGCTCCCAAATCATGGTGTTTTATGTCGGAATCACAAGCATTTTCTCATTATTGACAAATCCGTTTTTTTATAATAGAATAACTAGGTAACGTCAAAAGTTTGGGGGTGTGGTACAATAGCAGATAATGTTCAGGTAATTATTCCTTATGAATATGAGGAGGAATATTTCATCGAAGAACCCAAAAACCTGCACAAAAGCCTGTTTTACTCAGTCATCAAGCGAACGTTTGACATAGCAGTTTCTTTTTTAGCACTTGTTGTTTTGGCTTTGCCCATACTTGTGATTGCTGTTATAGTTTCGGCAACCTCCGAGGGCGGCGCTTTCTATAAGCAGGAACGCTTAGGGAAAAACGGCAAACCCTTTAATATCATAAAGTTCCGCACAATGATAAAGGACGCCGAGAAGGACGGAGCCCAATGGAGTCAGGGAGAAGTCGATCCCCGTATTACTCCAATCGGCAGATTTTTGAGAAACACCCGAATGGACGAGCTTCCCCAGCTTATTTGCATACTTACGGGCAAAATGTCCTTCGTGGGACCCAGGCCCGAAAGAGAATGCTTTTATGACGAGTTTGAAAAGTATATTCACGGTTTCAGGCACAGACTTCTTGTTACGCCGGGACTTACCGGTCATGCTCAGGTTAACGGCGGATACGAATTGAAACCGGAAGAAAAAATCATTTACGACATGGAATACATTGAGAACCGCTCGATTCTTATGGATATCAAGATAATTATTCAAACCGTCGGTGTGGTTTTCGGCAGAAAAGGCGCAAAATAAAATTCAATAGCAACAACCCCGAGGCTCTGCCTCGGGGTTGTTGCTATATTTATTATACCTGAGTTTCTACAAGTTCTCGGGTCAAGTTGTCTTCCGACGATTTATATGCCTCATTCTGGGGATTAAATGTGGGCACAAGCTTCTTTATTACATTCACAATTTCCACCGGACTTGCGGTTTCCACCATACCTTTGAGCTTATCCAATTCTCTGAAAAGTTCTTCGGAGTCAAAGTCCATCGGTCTTGCGACATAAATGAGGTCATTTTGAGTTTTTTGAATTCCCTCTTCGCTTATGAGAAGTTCCTCATACAACTTTTCACCGTCACGCAAACCCGTGTATTTAATTTCAATATCAACTCCCGGTATGTAACCGGAAAGGCGAATAAGGTTTTCTGCCAATTCGCGTATTATAACGGGTGAACCCATATCGAGAATAAATACTTCGCCCCCCTTAGCATATGCCCCCGCCTGAAGCACAAGGGAAACCGCCTCGGGAATAAGCATAAAATATCTTATAATATCGGGATGGGTAACGGTAACAGGACCGCCGGATTCGATTTGCTCTTTAAAGAGCGGAATAACGCTTCCGTTTGAACCGAGAACATTGCCGAATCTTACAGCTACATAATCTGTTTGAGATATTTTGTTAAACGACTGCACAATTTTCTCACAAATACGCTTTGTTGCACCCATAACATTTGTAGGGTTAACCGCCTTATCTGTAGAAATCATCACAAAACGGCTGACGCCGTATTTGTCGGCAGTTTTTGCCAAATTATATGTACCGAAAACATTGTTTTTAACGGCTTCCTTGGGGCTATCCTCCATAAGCGGAACATGCTTGTGTGCCGCCGCGTGATAAACGAACTCCGGTCTGTATTCTTCAAACACTTCGCAAAGTCTTTTTTCGTCACGAATGGAGCCGATCAAAACTTTCAAATTAACGTCCGGGTATTTTCTTTTAAGTTCCTGTTGAATATCGTAAGCGCCGTTTTCCGCAATGTCGAAAATTATGATGGTTTTGGCAACACCGCTTGCGGCAATCTGTCTTACAAGTTCGCCTCCTATGGAACCGCCGCCCCCCGTAACAAGAACAGTGCGGTTTTCAAGAAGCTGAAACACCTTTGTAAGATCCGGTTTTATCTGCTCCCTTCCCAAAAGATCGGTATAATCAACCTTGCGAAGACTTTCACCGATACTTCCGCTTCCTTTTTTTACATCGGTAATACCGGAAAGAGTTTTCAGCACACAACCCGTTGTGTTGCATATCTCCAAAATTTCTTTTTTGTCCTGCTCTTTGGCAGAACGTGCGGCAAAATATATTTCGTCTATATTTAACTTTTCAACAGTCTCCGGAATAACCTCTCTGCCGCCGTAAACTTTTATACCGTTTAAATACTCCCCGTGTTTCCTCTTGTTGTCGTCAATAAGGGCAACAACTTTGTAGGACTTTGCATATCTGTGACCGCGAAGTTCCTCAATGAGTCTGAGAGCGGCGCCGCCGGCACCTATAACCATAACTCTTTTTATTCTGCCCTCACCGCTTCTTTGGTCCGCAATAATACGTGTTCGCCAAAATCTGTAACCTGTAGCTATGATTCCTCTGTTAAAAAGCATTGTCAGACCGGAAGAAATAGCGAACAGAGTCATCCATGTAAAATATTCGCGGGTAAAAAACGTCCATATGTAAAAGAAGGGAACCGTTCCTGCTACAAAGGCAATAGCGAATGCTACTGCGAGAATATAATAGTCCTTGATGTTTACATATTGCCACATTCTGTTATATACCTTGAACGCAAGGAACGAAACACAGATACACAAAGCATAGACCGGTACTATAATAAAACAGTTCATTTTAAACCATTTCGGGAAAAGTATCGGTCCGTCAAATTTAAGCACAGCCATTGCAAAGGCGGACAAAAACAACGCAACCATATCGCCGAAAAACAGTATGCCTTTTATATGGGTTTTTACAAAAGTTACAACGGATTCAAGTATCTTCAAAACTATCCCTCTATTTTCTCTTTTTGTGACGAATATGCCGGACACATTAACCGAAGCGAAAATTTCTTTACGATTTTTATTTTACCATAAATACTTTTTTATTTCAATATTATTGCATTACAAAAAAAGTCTAATTTTCGTCTTCATTACCTAAAAAACCTTGGTGTAATCATTGTTTTTATTTACCTACGCAAAAATTCTTGAACACTTCGTTAACGATTGTTTCCGTTGCTTTTTCACCTGTGAGAACGCAGAGATTTTCTACGGCACAGTCTATGCAGACATTAACTGCATCCGGGGTAATTCCGAGTAAAATACCGTCCAAAGCCTCGGTTAAACTGTCAACCGCCTTAACCACACAACTACGCTGTCTTTCGGTAGTAATAAGCGGTGCGGAGGGATCAAACCCCGCCGTTCCGACCACACATTCAACCATGGAGGTCAACTCATCCATTCCTTTTCTTTCTTTTGCGGAAATACCGACTACATTTCCGTCCCCAATGATTTGTTTTACTTCATCAACCGTAAAAGCATTGTACTTATCGGTTTTATTGATTATTACAATGTGATTTTTATTTCTGCAAAGTTCAAGAAGTTCAATATCGTCCTTTGAAAGTTCCCGTTCCCCGTCAAGAACCGCAAGCACAAGACTTGCTCTTTCAAAGCGTTCTTTTGCTCTTACAACACCTATTTTCTCAATTTCGTCATCCGTGTCGCTTCTGATACCTGCAGTATCCGCCAAACGAAGTGTAATATTACCGAGACGAACCGTTTCCTCAAGCACGTCGCGGGTTGTACCGGCAACCGAAGTGACAATTGCTCTTTCTTTTCCCGTTAACGCATTAAGAAGTGTTGATTTTCCTACATTCGGTCTGCCCACAATGGCGGTATCAATACCCTCGAGAATTGCCTGTCCTGCATCAAATCCGTTCAAAAGTTTTTCCAAACGGTACTTAACACTTGACAAGGTTTCAGTCATTTGAGAATCCGTAAGTTCCGGAATTTCATCATCGGGGTAATCCACCCATGCCGCAAGGAATGCCGCCGTTTTTGCAAGTTCATCCCTGCAATCGCCTATTTCCTTGCTCAATGCTCCGTCAAGAGCGTTCAGCGTTGCGGCTCTCGCCTCTTCACCGGACGCAGAAATAAGGGACATAACCGCCTCTGCCTCCGACAAATCCATTTTTCCGTTAAGGAAGGCTCTTTTTGTAAATTCTCCGCCCTCTGCGGCAACTGCACCTGCGTTAAACACGGCGCGCAAAACCCTTTGAAGAATAAAAAGTCCCCCGTGACAACTAAGTTCCACCACGTCTTCGCCGGTGTAACTTTTCGGGGCACGAAACACAAGTGCCACCGCGTCATCGAGATCGGTTTTCCCGTCGTGAACCTTTCCGTAATATGCGGTATAGCCCTTGGCATTCTCCAATTTTTTACCTGAAACGGCAGAAAAAACTCTGTCCGCAATTGACAGAGCATTTTCTCCGGATAATCTGACTGTTCCTAAACCTGCCGCCGCCTGAGCGGTGGCAATTGCTGCAATAGTTGACAAAACTATTTCTCCTAAACTTTAAATTTGCGATAAAAAAATTCGGACAATTATCTTCCTGTTGAGCCGAAGCCACCCGAACCCCTATCGGTTTCATCCAAATCCCCCACCTCAACAGCGGGCATAACGCTGACCGGCATTACCACCAGTTGAGCAATCCGCTCACCCGGTTGAATTGTATATTCTTCTTCAATCTGATTTATAACTCCCACCATAATTTCGCCGCGGTAATCACTGTCAATAACTCCCACGGAGTTTAAGAGTCCTATTCCGTGCTTAACCGCAAGCCCGCTTCGTGCAAACACAAAAGCACCGTAGTTTTCCGAGGGTAAAGCAATAGCAATACCCGTGGGAATAACCGCTGTTTCCCCGCATTTGAGAGTAATGGGGCTATCCGTTGCGGCGCAAAGGTCAAGACCCGCACTGCCCGACGTCGCTCTTTGAGGAACTTTTCCGTTTTCTCTGACTTTATTAATTTTCAACATTTCCATAATTATCTCCAAAGTCCACCGGTTGTATCATCCGTATTTCCGATAGTTTTAATTCTGTCAAGTTCTCTCTTATAAAAATCACGTTCACTTTTTGCTTTTGCCGCATCTTCAAGATACTCTTTAAGTTGTGAGCGGAGATTGTCCGTGGTTCCGCCGTTTTTCTTTGCCTCGTCCGCATACTGCAACGCAACAAGAACCGCCGCCTGAGTTGTTGATACTCTGCTGCCCTTCATAATATTTGCAATTTTCAAATCTATCTCATGAGCGAGATCGGCCATATATTCTTCGGTTTCCTCGGACACTATTCTGTATTCCTCACCTGCAATTTTAAGTGTATGGGTGTTTTTTTCCATTTTTATCATCCTCAATTTAATTTTAATAACTCTCATAAAATTATACATTGTTTTGATTTTTTTCGCAACACCACATATTGTAAAAATTAATCATATATACACAATTTATGAGTTGATATTTAACACATTAGTTGTTATAATTTAATCAGCAAAACTTTTTGAAAGGAAAAATTATGGACTATAATCCCGATAATAATATTCAACATCCCGTTGACGGAAAGGATGTTCAGAACAATAACGGCACGGATTTTCAAAATCCCTCATTCACGGCACAAAACCCAAATATAAATTCTCCGCAAAACAGTTATGGCTCTGCACAATATACTCCGTCACCCTCTGAAATATATAATGCAACTGCCCCCGGCAACGCTCCCCAATATCATTACGGAACAAATCAAAGTTTTTTTAACCCCCAATACCTTGAGGAACACCGTCAAAAAATGATTTTGCGCAAGCACACGGAAAAGCAGATCAGAACTCTCGGCACAAATACCGGCATAACCCTTCTTTTCGTGTTGGCTTTTTCTTATGTGCTTTCCTTCTTCCTGATTTTATCAAACTTGCGTTTCCTCTATAATACCGACGCAACCTTCGCCGGTGCTTTCGGTATTTTCTATTCCGCAATCAGCGTTGGCGGTGCATTCTTAATAGGGTCAAAGTTATTCAAAAGATCCGAGCCTCAAATAAGTATTCCCTACAATCCTCCTAAGGACAAAACAAAATCTCTGTTGCTTATTTTTATGGGCTTTGGCGGCTGTCTGATTGCAAATTATATAACTTCGTTTCTGCGGCTTCTTGCTGAAGGAATAGGCATATATTCCGACTATACAGCTCTTGAGGAGCCATCAAGCCTACTTGACGTAATAATAATTTTTATCGGCTCAGCTATTGTTCCGCCTCTTTTTGAAGAATTTGCTTTACGCGGTGTCCTTATGCAAAATCTCAGAAAGCACGGCGATGCCTTCGCAATTATAGCCTCCGCTTTCGTATTCGGCTTATTCCACGGAAACGCAGTTCAGATGCCTTTTGCTTTTCTCTGCGGCTTAATAATCGGCTATGCGGTTATTGCTACCGAAAGTCTGTGGACCGGTATTATAATTCACGGTCTTATAAATGCCATGTCTGCAATTTCTTCGGCTCTGCTCTATTATTTTGACGAGTATGTTTCAAATACGTTTTTCTATATCGCTTCCGTAGTAGGAATTGCTGTGGGAATTATTGCCCTTCTCATCTATTCAGCGCGGTATAAAAATTACAAACTTTCAAATCCCGATAAGAACAGCGTAGGACTCTCCTTGGGAGAAAAGTTCTCTAAATTCATCTCATCCCCTGTTATGATATTGGTAATCATAATTTATTTTATTGAGGCAATATCGCAACTTACCGCTACATCTATGAGTTAATATGGAAGTTCTTGATTTTATGAATACGGCGCTGCGTCTTGCAAAAGAAGCCGCGGATGACGGTGAAGTTCCCGTGGGTGCCGTTGTTACGATAGGGAACAAAATCGTCGGCACCGGCAGAAACCGACGTGAAAAAGGGAAAAATGCCCTGTGCCATGCGGAAATTGAAGCAATAAACCAAGCCTGCAAGCGCTTGGGCGGTTGGCGGCTTTGGGAATGTGAACTTTATGTTACCCTTGAGCCATGTCCCATGTGTGCCGGAGCAATTATCAACGCCCGAATTAAAAAGGTTATTTTCGGAGCCTATGACACAAAAAACGGTGCCTGCGGCTCCGTGGTCAACCTTTTCAAAGAAGATTTCAGCCATTCTCCAGCCTGTGTGGGCGGATTTATGGAAAAGGAATGTGCCGAGGTTTTAACGGATTTTTTCAGAAATATCAGAAAGCAACAATCAAAAAACACAAAAGTAATTAAGGAGAAAAACAAAATGGAACGAATAGACAGTTTTAATGTTGACCATACAAAACTTTTACGCGGTATGTATATTTCAAGAATTGACGGCGATGTTGTTACATACGACATAAGAACCCGACGTCCGAATGTTGAAGAAGTTATGGAAACCGGTGCCATTCACACGGTGGAACATCTTTTTGCAACCTTTGTAAGAAACAGCACTTTTAAAAATAACATTATCTATTTCGGGCCCATGGGTTGCAGAACGGGTTTTTACTTTCTCACAACGGGCATAACCCACGGTGACGCCCTCAACCTTACCCGTGATGCCCTTGATTTCATTTCAAAATTTGAGGGCGAAATTCCCGGAGTAAGCGCAGTCGAATGCGGTAACTACCGTGACCACGATTTAGATGGCGCAAAAAAAGAAGCCGCCGACCAACTTGAAATACTTAAAAATTGGACAACTGCCGATATGATATATTAACACAAAAAAACGCACACACCTTTTTTGAAGTGTGCGCGTTTTTTTAGTTTAAATATTAAATGAGTTTAAAATCCTCATCGGACATACTGTCCCAATCTATGTCTTCATCCTCGGGAATATCCGCATAATAATCCCACAGACGTTCCTCCTGCTCTGCCGTTAACGGCTCGGCGGGAATTTCATTTATAACCTCAAATTTCTTGGTTGCGCTCCAAAGAGACGGAGTTATACGGATTGTATAACCGCAACAGGAAGGACACAGCCATTCCGTCATTGGAAGTTCAGGTACACCGAACGCTGCAAGTATGCTCATCATCACACCGCCGTGAGTAACTATAGCCGCCGTTCTTGTGCCTGTTTTAATCATTCCGTCAACAGTTTTTATAAAGCAGTCGCACACACGGGTCGCAAATTCCGCATTACTTTCCCCGTTTAAGGGGCGGGCATCCTCGCCTCCCGAAAGCCACTGAGAAAATTCTTCGTAGGGCTCCAATTCATCGGCTGTGTGTCCTTCAAATTCGCCGAAATCACATTCTTCAAATCCCCTCATTTCAATGGGTGTTTTGTCGGGAAAAAGAATTGTTGCAGTTTGAACGCAACGCTTCAGACTACTTGTAAATACCACATCGGGTATGGGGTAATCATAGTCCTTTTTCATAGCTTCAAGTTGATTCAAGCCTTCCTGACAAAGTTCTTCATCAGTCTGACCGATATATCTGCCCTCAATATTACCCTTTGTGAGAGCATGACGAATAAAGTGTATGGTGTAAGTTTTCATTGATTTCTCCTGTGAAATAGTGTATATTATTATACAATTAGTATAATTTTGTAATTTAAGGGGTTAATTATGAACAGAAATTTTAACGAAAGATTAGTCGAACTGCGTATCGAAAAAGGTTTAAGCCAAAAAGACGCCGCCGCAGATTTAGGTATTTCTCAGGCGCTCCTTTCCCACTACGAAAAAGGCATACGTGAATACAGCCTTGCTTTCCTGTGTAAGACGGCAGAATACTATAATGTTACAACGGACTACATTTTAGGACTTACAGACAGCCGTTCCGGACTCCAATCCTCCTCCCTTGAGGACAGAGAGGAGGACTCGGTTTTCAACACAAATTCCATCTACCGCGCGGCAATTATGGCACACGAAAGAATGAATGCGGGCTCCTTTCAGGCGGGAGAAATTGCCGATATTCTGTATGCAACAACAATTTATAACATACTTTTCACCGCCGCCCAAAAGGGCTATATTCCAAAACGGTGGTTTTCTCTGCCGACCAAATACACTCGTGCAATGTGCCTTGCCTTAGAAGAAGCGCAGCTTTCCGATTTTCCTGAAAAAACAGTAAACGCAAGACGTTACGGCGGCCCCGAACCCAAGAGTATCGAGGCCGTCATAAAAGGAGTTGAAAGTCTGTTAAGTAAAATGGCTAACTCTATAAAGCCACCGGAAAACTAAAATCAACCTTTCAAAACTTCTTTGTACATTTTAATGTATTCATTTGCGGATTTGCCCCAACTGTTATCACTTTCCATGGCGCGTTTTACAAGAATTGACCAACCTGCTCGGTTCCGGTAACCTTCAACGGCACGTCTGATTGCGTGAAGCATATCATGGGCATTATAGGAAGAAAACACAAATCCGTTGCCCACATTATCTCCGCTGTCCGTAACGGAATCCCTGAGACCGCCTGTTTCGCGGACAATGGGAATTGACCCATAGCGAAGTGCAACCATCTGAGAAAGTCCGCAGGGCTCACTCTTTGAGGGCATAAGAAACATATCGCTGCCTGCGTAAATTTTCCTTGCCAAATCGGGGATAAAGCCCAAGCAAAGTCCAACCTTGTCGGGATAGCGTGCGGCAAGTCCTCTGAAAAATTCTTCATACTGGTAATCACCCGAACCGAGAACTACAAGTTGAATATCCGTTGTTGCCAACAACTCGTCAAGAACCGCTTTACAAAGGTCAAGCCCCTTGTGTGAAACGAGTCTTGTAACCATACCCATAAGCGGAACGTCATTTTTCTCCGGAAGCCCCAAAAGCTTCTGGAGTTCTCTTTTGTTAACCGCTTTTCCGCGCATATTATCCGCGGAATAGTTTTTGAAAATGTCTTTGTCAGTTTCCGGATTATAGTTCTCAACATCAATTCCGTTGAGAATACCGCGTAATTTATAGCTTCTTTCACGGAGAATTGTGTCAAGACCGTGAGAATACCACGGATCAAGAATTTCTTTTGCGTATGACGGACTGACGGTTGTAACTGCGTTTGCACATTCAATGCCCGCTTTCATAAGGTTAACCGCACCGTCATATTCTATAAGATTCTTGTGAGCGTGGTCAATGCCCACAACATTATCAATAAGTTCCTCTCCGTAAACACCCTGGTACTGAATATTGTGAATTGTAAAAACAGTCTTAATATTTTCGTAACCGGGTTGATTTGCATATATTGTGCTGTAATACAGCGGGGTAAGGGCAGTCTGCCAGTCATTACAGTGAATAATGTCCGGTTTAAAATCTATATGAGGAATTATTTCAAGAATTGCCCTTGCAAAAAATGCAAATCTTTCCGCGTCATCATAGAAACCGTAAAGAGAATCCCTCTTAAAATAGTACTGATTATCAAGGAGGTAATATATGACACCCCCTGCTTTCGCCTCAAATATACCGCAATACTGTCTGCGCCAGGCAACAGGAACGGAAATATTTGTAATAAATCTCATTGAATCCTTAAGCTCCTGTTTAATTCCGTCATACAGGGGCATAACAACTCTGCATCCTATAAGCCTTTTCCTTAATGCCTGGGGAAGGGATCCGGCAACATCTGCCAAACCTCCGCTTGCTATAAAAGGAAGGGCTTCACTTGAAGCATATAAAACTTTCATAGAATAAACCTCCGTTGATTACAGTGCAACTCCCGCCATATCGAAAATAGATTTTACATTCTCAATAAGACCGGAATTTAATACTATGATAATTAACAACAAGAGAAGAACAAAGGGCGCACCCAATTCCACTATTGTTTTTATCATCTGTTTTCTCTTCATTGCCCGAAGTTCATTTTCAAGTGCCGTAACGCGGTTTTGAAGTTCCGTTACAACATCATCTTCGTTGCTTTGCTCTGCGTTCCCTTGGGCTGTGCTTCGGTACACAAGATTTGTTTTGGATTGCTCAGGTACGACGGGCTTTGTCACTTCTTTTTCGGGGAAACGGGAGCGAATGGATTTCAAGCCCGACAAAACCTTGTCATCTCTTTGTGAAACCTCTTTCCCGATAACAGCGTCAAGCCATCTGATTTGGGCTTCGGTAGGCTCTGAATCGGAGTCAAATACATTTAACTGTTTGTCACAAAATGAGCAAACTCTGCAATCTTCACCGATTATCTTTCTCTCAACAAAATCGAGTTCTTCTGTCTTACAACCGCAAATGGGACATACCGCCACACTAACACCTCACAATCAAAATATTTAATCAGATTACAATTTCCTTGCCTACAAACAGCGGATAACTCTTGTCACCGCTCAGGGTTTTCTTGGTAGTAATAACCGTATTTTTATCCATAATAACACAATTAAGTCTTGCGTCCTCGCCAACAAAAGCATCCTGCATAATAATGGAGTTTTCAACAACCGCACCTTTAGCGACTTTTACACCTCTGAAAATGATGCTGTTTTTTACGGTACCTTCAATCTGACAACCGTCGGCAATAAGGGAATTTTCACATTTTGAAGAAATTCCGTAAATAACCGGCATATCGTTACGAACTTTTGTATAAACCGGTGCATCCCCTCGGAACAAACTCTTTCTGCAATCCTTTTCGAGAAGCGCCATATTCGCTTCAAAATATGTTGCCATACTGTCAATAGTACAACTCCACTCCTCAACCTTGTAGCCGTAGATATTAAGGTGGGAAACATTTTTCTGTATAATATCTTTTTCAAAACTCGTATAGGTGTAACTTTCGGCATCGCCTATAAGTCTTTCAAGAAGAGCCTTTCTTATGAGAATTATGTTTGTTGAATAATTCATCTCTTCCTCGGTCTTAATATCCACACCCACGCTTACAACCTTACCGTCAGCATCAAGGCTGAGAGCCATTGTTCTTTCAAGTTTTGGTGCTTTGCCGTGGGAATATGCAATAGTGATATCCGCATCCTTTTGGGTGTGGAAAGCGAAAAGTTTTGACAAATCCGTATTGCAAACAACATTGGAATCCATAAGCAGTACATATTCCTGCTTAGATTTAGCGATAAAATCCATTATTCTGTTAAGAGTATTGATTCTGTCACCGCTATCCCGTTCCGTTGCTCCGGGAGTAAAGGGAGGGAGCATATAAAGTCCGTCAACCTTTCTTGAAAGGTCCCAGGGTCTGCCGCTTCCCACGTGATCCATAAGAGAATGGAAATTGCTGTTTGCAATAACTCCAACCTTTGTAACACCGCAGTTAACAAGGTTTGAAAGAGCAAAATCTATAAGGCGATATCTTCCGCCAAAGGGTACCGAACCCATGGTACGTCTTGCCGTAAGAGCACCCAAAGAGGAATCATAAGAGTTGGAATAAACAATTCCGAGAACATTTTTCGGCATCATACTGTTTCGCCCTCCTTAACATCTTCTGAAATCATGGACTTTGCCTTTACGGTTGCTTTTTTGCCCACCGTTACTCCGGCGCCAACCACGCTTACACCCCAATTTTCCAAATCGGCGCATTTTTCGGGATTTTCGCCCACTACCGCACCTTCCTCAATTACGGCATTTTCAGCAACCATTGCGTACTGAACCACCGCACCTTTTTTGATTACCGCACCCGGCATAATAATTGAATAATCCACAAATGCTCCTTCTTCAACCGTTACGTTTGAGAAAAGCACCGAATAGTCAATTTTACCTTCCACCTCGCAGCCCTCTGCGGCAAGAGAATTCTCAATAACCGCTGTTTCGGAAACATACTGGGGAGCAGATACGGCACTTCTGCCGTAAATCTTCCAACTCGGGTCGCTCAAATCAATATTTGCCTTAGGATTAAGCAAATCAAGATTTGCCTCCCAAAGAGAGTCTATTGTTCCTACATCCTTCCAATAGCCGTCGAAACCGTAAGCGTAAAGTCTTTCCCCTGCTTCGTGCATTGCGGGAATGACGTTTTTACCGAAATCGTTTGAGGAATCGGGATCCGCTTCATCTTCAATAAGATATTTTCTCAGTTTTTCCCAGGTGAACATATAAACACCCATGGATGCCTTGTTGCTCTTGGGATTCTTCGGCTTTTCTTCAAATGCGGTAATTCTTCCGTCATCATCCACAAACATAAGACCGAATCGGGAAGCCTCCTCCCACGGAACTTCAAGCATTGCAATCGTGCAAGCGGCATTTTTTTCTTTATGGAATTGAAGCATCTTTGCATAATCCATTTTGTATATATGGTCGCCTGAAAGAACCGCCACATACTCGGGATTGTATCTGTCAATAAACTGAATATTCTGATAAATGGCATTGGCAGTACCCTTGTACCATTCCGTACCCTTAATCTGCTGGTAGGGTGAAAGAATATGTACACCGCCGTTTGCACGGTCAAGATCCCAAGGACCGCCGTTTCCGATATAGTCGTTAAGTTCAAGGGGCTGATACTGTGTGAGAACACCCACGGTATAGATACCCGAGTTCACACAGTTTGAAAGTGGGAAATCAATAATCCTGTACTTTCCGCCGTAGGGAACGGCGGGCTTTGCAATATTCTTGGTGAGTACGCCCAATCTTGAGCCTTGGCCGCCTGCAAGAAGCATTGCAATACATTCGTTCTTTTTAGCCATTATGTCACAGTCCTTTCCTGTTTTTAACTTTTTTATTTGAGGGTTTGATATCTGTTTTTTCTGTTTTATCAGATTTCTTTTGTTTAAAATAGAGCGTACTCATTGGGGGTAGTGTAAGTTCAATAAACTGCTTATAACCGTGCATTTCACCCTCAACGGTTTTATAGGTTTTCCTGATTTTTTCTCCCGTGCCGCCGAATTTTGCGGAATCGGAGTTAAATGCCAACTCATAGGCCTCACATTCGGGAATACCTATTTTATAATTTTTTCTGAGTACGGGAGTCAGATTGGAAACCGCAATAATTTTTTCATCGTTTTCGTCCGTTCTTACAAATGCTATTACGGAATTTGTATTATCATCGCTGACAATCCAGTTAAAGCCCTCCCAACTGTAATCAATCTGCCACAGGGGAGAATTCTTTTTATAAAACTTATTCAACTCCCGTGTATAATCCTGCAACAAAACGTGCATTTCATAATCAAGAAGGAGCCAATCAAGTCCTTTTTTATAGTCCCACTCAATAAACTGTCCGAACTCGGTACCCATAAACAGCAGTTTTTTGCCGGGGTGAGCGTACATATATCCTAAAAATGCCCTTACCCCTGCAAACTTCTGATTATAGTTGCCGGGCATTTTATTTATAAGGGAGCCCTTGCCGTGAACCACTTCATCGTGGGAGATGGGAAGTATGAAATTTTCACTGAATGCGTAGAAAAAGGAAAATGTTATAAGGTCGTGATTGAATTTTCTGAAAATACCGTCAAGGGAAAAATATTTCAGAATGTCGTTCATCCAGCCCATATTCCATTTGAAATTAAAGCCCAGACCGCCCATATACACGGGTTTTGAAACCATGGGCCAGGCAGTGCTTTCCTCCGCCATCATACAAACATCGGGATGTTCCCGGAATACCACTTCGTTAAGTTGCTTAAGAAAAGCAACCGCTTCAAGATTTTCGTTGCCCCCGTTGGCATTGGCAATCCAATGTCCGTCATCCCTACCGTAGTCAAGGTAGAGCATTGACGCCACCGCATCAACACGGATACCGTCAATATGGTACTCGTCAAACCAGAAGCAGGCATTTGAAATAAGGAAACTTTTTACCTCGTTTTTTCCGAAATCAAAAACCTTTGTACCCCATTGGAGATGCTCGCCTTTGCGGATATCCGCATATTCGTAACAAGGAGTGCCGTCAAAATCCGCAAGACCGTGGGCATCCTTGGGAAAGTGAGCGGGAACCCAGTCAACAATTACACCTATTCCGGCTCTGTGACATTCGTCAACAAAATATTTGAAATCGTCGGGAGTTCCGTAACGGGATGTAACTGCAAAATACCCCGTTACCTGATAGCCCCAGGAGCCGTCATAGGGATGCTCAGCAACAGGTAACAACTCAATGTGGGTGTATCCCATATTTTTAACATATTCCACAAGTTCCTTTGCAAGATCGCGGTAACTTAACGTATTGCCGTCATCATAAAGTCTCCAGGACCCCAAATGAACTTCATAAATATTCATGGGTGCGGAATAAACAGTTGATTCCTTGCGTTTTTTGAGCCACTTTGCATCGTTCCATTTATAGTCGCCCTCATATATTTTCGATGCGGTTCCCGGTCGGGTTTCCGCGTGAATTGCATACGGGTCGGCTTTATAAAGTTTTCTTCCTGTTTGAGTGTGTATGATAAACTTGTAAGCGTCAAAGTTTTTTACCCCTTCAACAAACGCTTCCCAAACTCCTGCGTCATTAAGCCGATGCATTGGCGCGCAGTCCTCACTCCAACCGTTGAATGTTCCCGTTACAAAAACACTTGTCGCATTTGGCGCCCACACGCGGAAAACGTATTTTCCGTCCTCGATTTTATGAGCGCCGAAAAATTCCTGTGCCTTGAAATTTTTTCCCTGATGAAAAATATACATGGGGAAATCATTATAGTCGTTTTTCTTTTTCACATCCGCACCTCACAAAATGTAATGTAATACACTATATCAATGTAATAATATCAAAATCCTGAAATCATTTCAAGAGAATTTTAATATATTTTGTTCAAATCAAAGTTAAATTTTTCCAACCTTCTTTGTGTATATTCCACAATAATTTTGTGTAAACTGTCATTTTAGCAACCTAATTCCTTGTTAACTTTTTTCAAATAAAAATGTTAAATATTTGTAAAAGTTTAAATTTTCCGAATTATTTTTCTTTTTTGTAAAAATAAAACGCAAAAAGATGTTATCATACTTAACTGTACAATTAAACGTTTAACTATTTTTCGGAGGTCAAAAAATGGAGTACAGAGAAATGGTCCACAAACTTATTTCCACATCCCTGGTTCACCGTTGCCATATAACGAGGGCCGCCCAAAAAGCCGGCTTATATTACGGTCAGCCCACAATACTGGAATACATACACGATCATACCCTTTGCACCCAAAAAGAACTTGCCGACAGTTTGCACATATCCCCTGCAAGCGTCGCAACATCAATTAAAAGACTTGAAAAGAACGGATATGTCTTGCGTACAACCGACAAATCCGATGTCAGAAAAAACCGACTGTCCCTTACAGACAGCGGAACGGATGTTTTAAACGGATTCAGAAGAATCTGTGACGAAACGGACAAAGAAATGTTTGCGGGCTTTTCCGCCGAGGAATGTGAGATACTGTGTAATTATCTTGACAGATTATACACTAATCTTAACGCGGAAAACCTCACAAACTGTCAGTTAAAAGCAGAAATGAAGAAAAGCAAAGAAATTGCAAAGGAGGAAATGAGAAAATGATGAAAAAACTTATGAGTTATGCGGGTAAATACAAAATTTACGCCATACTCTCCCCCCTCTCAATCATTATGGAAGTTTTGATTGAGGTTATAATTCCCCTGCTGATGTCGGTGATAATCGACTGCGGTATTTCGGGACAGCCCCTGGATTCAAAGGAAAGTTTTATTGCCGATATCCTCATAAAAATGGGCTTTGGTGACAAGACGGGCACCGACCTTATACTTTCACTGGGCGCGCTTATGATATGTATGGCGTGTATCTCCCTTGCCTGCGGTGCGGCGGCGGCATTCTTTGCGGCAAAGGCGGGTATGGGCTTCGGTGCGGAACTTCGTTTCGGAATATTCAAAAAAATACAGGATTTCTCTTTCTCGAACGTTGACAAATTCTCAACCGGATCCCTTGTAACAAGAATGACCACGGACATAACAATGATTCAGAATGCCTTTATGATGGCAATACGTATGCTCGTACGATCACCCCTTATGTTTACAATGGCAATCATCATGGCTTTCAGCATAAACAAAAGGCTATCCCTTATTTTTATATGCATTGCCCCCGTTATGTTTTGTCTCATTCTTTTTATCGGTGTTGTTGCCCACAAGCGTTTCAAGAAAATGTTTAAAAAATACGATAAATTCAACACCTCCATCCAGGAAAACCTTATTGCCGCAAGAGTTGTGAAGGCATTTGTACGTGCAAAGCACGAAAAAGAAAAGTTCAAAATCTCCAACGATGAACTGAAGGACGCATCAATTTTTGCGGAAAAAATCATAATTCTCAACGGTCCCATAATGTCGGTATCCATTTACACCTGCATAATCCTCGTTCTATGGTTGGGCTCAAAACTTATTTTGGGCGGCAGTATGCAGTTGGGTGACCTTATGAGTTTCATAACCTACATCCAACAAATATTTATGTCGCTTATGATGGTTTCAATGATTTTTGTTATGTCCGTTATGGCGAAAGCCTCCATGGACCGTGTTTATGAGGTTTTGACGGAAACCCCCGATATCAATGACGATTCCGCCGACGAAAGTCTTACGGTAGCCGATGGAAGTGTTGAATTCAGAAATGTTTCCTTTAAATACGGTAAAAACGCAAAGCGGGATGTTTTGAAAGACGTTAACCTTTCCATCAATTCAGGCGAAACAATCGGTATTATAGGCTCAACGGGAAGTGCAAAATCCTCCCTTGTTCAACTTATTCCGAGACTCTATGATACAAGCCAAGGCGACGTGCTTGTGGGCGGAAGAAATGTTAAGGATTATAAATTGCAAAATCTCCGTGACAGCGTTTCAATGGTACTTCAAAGCAATGTGCTTTTCTCCGGCACTATTGAGGAAAATCTCCGTTGGGGTAACGAAAATGCTACTATGGATGAAATACGCGCCGCCGCAAAAATTGCACAGGCAGACGATTTCGTTATGAGTTTCCCCGACGGCTATCAAACAGATTTGGGTCAGGGCGGTGTAAACGTCTCCGGCGGTCAGAAACAGAGACTTTGCATAGCGCGTGCTATTCTCAAAAACCCAAAGATACTCATTCTCGACGACTCAACAAGTGCCGTTGATACTGCCACCGACGGTAAAATCCGTGAGGGTATGAAATCCCTTTTACCCGACACAACAAAAATTATAATCGCACAGAGAATTAACTCTGTTCAGCACGCAGACCGAATCATTGTTATTGACGACGGCAAAATCAATGATGTCGGCACCCACGAGGAATTGCTTTCACGCAACGAAATATACAGAGAGGTGTATATTTCCCAGCAGGAAGGCAAAATGGAACAATAAGAAAGGAGGATTTAAAATGGCACAGAAACATACTAAGCAACCCGATGCCCCCGGCCCCGGCGGAAAAATGAAGTTTGAAAAACCGAAAAACACAAAAAAGACACTTTTACGTCTTCTGTCCTATGTAACACAGAAAAAAGCGTTGCTCTTTATAGTTTTTATTCTTGTTATTCTCAGTTCTCTTGCAAATGTTATAGGCACCTATCTTTTAACGCCCATTATAAATGAAATAGGAAATATGCTTTCAAGCGGAAGCAGGGATTTCACGGTAATAATAAAATATTTGTGCATTCTTGCAATCATCTATATTTGCGGAGCAGCGGCTCAGTACACATATTCCCGTCTTATGCTCAATGTTTCACAGGGCACTCTCAATGTTTTGAGACGCGACCTTTTTGAACACTTACAGGATTTGCCCATCAAATACTTTGACACTCACACCCACGGCGAACTTATGAGCCGTTTCACAAATGACGTTGACACAATCCGCGAAGCCATAAGCCAGGGACTTGTGCAGATAATCTCCTCACTTGTTATGGTTGTGGGCATATTCTTTATGATGCTGTATATCAGCCCCGTACTTACAGGTCTTATTGTCATAATGCTTGTGGTAATGCTCTTTATAATCAAAGCAATCGGGGGACGCTCCTCCCGCTATTTCCGCCGTCAGCAGATAGCAGTCGGTGCCGTAAACGGTTATATCGAGGAACTTATTGAAGGTTCAAAGGTGGTAAAAGTTTTCTGCAGAGAGGAAAAAGCAAAAAGCAATTTCAAAGAAATCAATGAAAACTACCGAAAAGCCGCAACAAATGCTCACACCTTCGCAAGCATTTTGATGCCCATTATGGGCAACCTTTCGTATTTCAATTTTACCGCTACTGCCGCTTTAGGTGCAACAATAATCCTCAAAGTCGGCAACACTGCCCCGGGCGGTATAGCAGGATTTTTACTTGGCGGCGCAGCAGGCGTGCTTTCCATCGGCTCTCTTGCTTCCTTCTTACAATATACACGACAGTTTTCCAACCCCATAAGCCAGGTTTCCCAACAAATGAACAGCATCCTTGCGGCTCTTGCAGGCGCAGAAAGAATTTTTGAAATCATCGACGAAAAACCCGAAGAAGATGAGGGCTATGTTACGCTCGTTTACGCAAATATTGACAAAGACGGAAATATAACCGAATCCGAAACACGCACAGGCACCTGGGCTTGGAAGCACCCCCATTCAGCGGACGGAAGTGTAACCTACACACTTCTCAAAGGTGATGTCCGTTTCCACAATGTTACATTCTCATACGACGGCAAAAAAACCGTTTTGAAAAATGTTTCACTGTATGCAAAACCCGGTCAGAAAATCGCTTTTGTAGGCTCAACGGGTGCCGGTAAAACAACAATCACCAATCTTATCAACCGCTTCTACGATATCCAAGAGGGCAAAATCACCTATGACGGAATAAACATCAAAAAAATCAAAAAGGACGATTTACGTCGCTCACTTGCAATGGTACTTCAGGACACCCACCTTTTCACAGGTACGGTTGAAGAAAACATTCGCTACGGTAAACTTGATGCAACTCACGAGGAAATTGTGAAAGCCGCAAAAATTGCAAATGCGGACAGTTTCATTACCCGTCTTCCCGACGGATACAACACAATGCTCACCGGCGACGGTTCCAATCTTTCACAGGGACAGCGTCAACTTCTTGCAATAGCGCGTGCCGCAGTTGCCGACCCGCCCGTTTTAATTCTTGATGAAGCCACAAGTTCCATTGACACCCGTACCGAACACCTTATTGAAAAAGGTATGGATTCTCTTATGCAGGGCAAAACGGTTTTTGTTATTGCTCACAGACTTTCAACCGTTCGTAATTCCAACGCAATTATGGTTCTTGAAAACGGAGAAATCATAGAAAAAGGAAATCACGATACCTTGTTGGAAGAAAAAGGAAAATATTATAAACTATATACCGGACAGTTTGAACTTTCGTAATAAACAAAAAATCATCTGCATATTTTTATGCAGGTGATTTTTTAAATTGTTACAAATATTAAGATTTTGTAATATTTGTTGTGTTTTTATGAAATTAGTATATAATAGGGAGATACAGACGAGTTAAACTATTTTATAGAGTGGTATAAATAATGGAACATATATTAAAATCAGAAAAGTCACTCCAACGACTTGAGCATATTCGTAAATTCCTGTTAAGCGAAAAGTGGATGGCCGTTCTTTTTGTCATAACGGGGGTCTTTGCGTGTCTTCACTCCTTTTTCCCAAACGGAAGTTTTCAAATTTGGGGTACGGTTGTTTTAGCGTACATTACAGGATTTGTGTTCGTTTTGTCGGGAGATATTTTTGCAATGCTTATACCGGGTATGTTCACGTACTGCATTGCAATTCGGTGCTATGACTCCCTGGATGAATTTAAGAGCATAGGCTTCTTTGCTGTTCCCCTTGTTGCAATGGTACTGTTCAATTTAATTGCATATTTCAAAAAGCCCACCACAAAAGGCTCCCAGTTTTTGCCCATGCTTTTTGTTTCCGTTGCGGTAACCATAGGCGGTGTGGGAGTTATTTCTGCCGAGGATTATTTTGGCGGCGCCGCCATTTATAATATGCTGGGCATCGGCTTCGGTATGCTTTTGCTTTATTGTGTCTTCTATTCAAGAATCAACACAAACAAGGATTATTTGTTAATAGAAAAACTCACATATATTATGGTAGTTATAGGGCTTTTTATTTCCTTTATGGTCCTTGCTCATTACATCATAAATATAAACACCGTAATCGACAAGGGCGGTATATTCTACATAAGATGGCGAAACAACGCTTCCACCATTCTTATGATGGCAATGCCCTTTGCTTTCTTTTTGGGCAACCGTAAAGCCTCGGCAGTTATTCTCGCTTTCATCTTCTACGGTGCAACCCTTTTGACAGGCTCCCGCGGCGGTATGGTATTCGGCTCCATAGAGTTAGTAATGTGCATCGTTATGTTCATTCTGTATGACAGACGCCGCAGATTAGCATATATTATTATATGCGGTTGTTTCCTTTTCGGTATGCTTGTTTGTCTTCCGGAAATCACAAGCTTTCTTAACTACACAATTCAAAGGCTCTTCAAAGTTCTTAACCAATTTTTGATGGGCGGTGCCGACACGGAAACACGTGTTCGCCACTATGCCCGTGGAATAGAGGATTTCCTTAATCATCCCATTTTCGGAACCGGCTTGGGAAATATGACAAACCGCGATATTTTCAAAAACAAACCCGGTTCTCTTTGTTGGTATCACTGTGAACCCATTCAAATTGCCGGCAGTTTCGGTATTGTTGGCATCGTTGCTTTCGTATATCAGTTCATAAAACGAAATTTCTTGATTTGGAAAAAAGCAACCCTTTTCAATATGACTATTTTCCTTTCATATATAAGCCTTGAACTGATGTCGCTGGTAAATCCGGGCATTTTCTGTCCCGTACCCTATCTGTTACTTGTGGTAATATATATGATAGTCATTGAAAAATGCAACGACAATGAGCCTCAAATTAAGGTTTCGATTTTCAAAAAATTTAAAGAAAGAAACAAAGCTAGAAAAAGCAACTGACATTACGGCGTCAGTTGCTTTCTTATTGAATTACATAATTATTTCTTTATTTTCATTGAAATATCAAATGCTGTAACAGAATGGGTAAGAGCACCGATTGAAAGTATATCCACACCCAACTCCGCAACACTTTTTATTCTCTCTTTTGTAAGGTTTCCGGATGCTTCAAGCAATGCCCTGCCGTCAACGATTTCAACGGCTCTTTTCATTGTTTCGTTGTCCATATTATCAAGCATAATGATGTCCGCGCCAACCTCAACGGCTTCTTCAACCTCCGCAAGAGTTCTGGTTTCCACCTCAATTTTAACGGTATGCCCTATTTTTTCTCTGAGTGCCATAACCGCCGCTGTAATTCCGCCCTTTGCATCAATATGGTTATCTTTGAGCATTGCACAGTCGGAAAGATTGTATCGGTGATTGCGTCCTCCGCCGCAGGTTACCGCGTATTTTTGAAGTGAGCGAAGACCGGGAAGTGTTTTTCTTGTATCGGCAACGGTCGCCTTTGTGCCCTCGGTCTGTTTGACGCACTCCCTTGTAAGAGTGGCAATACCGCTCATATGCTGAATAAGGTTAAGCGCCGTTCTTTCGCCTTTAAGAAGTTTTACGGTTCTTCCTTTAAACTCTGCAATAACATCGCCGTTTTTGACCTCCTCGCCGTCCTTTTTAAGAAGCGTATAGGAAAAAGAATCGTCAAGAAGTTCAAAAACTCTCATTGCAACTTCTCCGCCGCAAAGAACGCCGTCCGCCTTAGCAACAAAATATGCTTCGCTTACCGCGCCCTCATAAAGAAGATAATCGGTGGCGACGTCAATATAGTTGATATCCTCCGTAATTGCGTTTTTGATTAAATCGTCAATATAAAATTTCGGTAAAATCATTTGTCAACCTCCTGAAGAATTATATAGGCTACCGTGGCAAGGGAAAGTGCCTCGCAATAATCAGCGGTTACGGCAAATTTGCCGTTTTTAAGCCTGTTAAGTATATTTTCAATTCGTTTCTTTCCCTGTGAAATTGCCGCTTCATCGGGAATAACAAAATATGCTCTTTGCATTATGTCGCGAATCTCAGTCCTTGTTCCTTTGGGAAGGGGAGCGCCGGTTCTGTCGGTCTCTTTCTCCTCGGGAACGGACAGTTTATAGAAACCTGCCCTGATGCAACGGGTTATGTCCTCCGCCGCTTTTCTGCCGAAAACAAGGGCTTCCAAAAGGGAATTGCTTGCAAGACGGTTTTTTCCGTGAACACCCGTACAGGAACATTCTCCCGCGGCATAGAGCCTTGGCAATGTAGTTCTTGCGTTAAGGTCAACCTCGATACCGCCCATAAGGTAGTGCTGGCATGGAAAAACAGGTATCAAATCCTTTGAAATATCCACACCCTGACTCAAGCACCCGGCATAAATACCCGGAAAACGCTTTTTGAGATATTCTTCTCCTTTGTAGCGAATATCAAGATAAAAATTATTATTACCCAATCTTCTTGACTCCATAATAATTGAGCGGGAAACAACATCCCTGGGGGCAAGTTCAAGACGGTTGTCATACCTGTCCATAAAACGCTCTTTGTTGCCGTTGAGCAGATAAGCACCCTCACCCCTTACAGCCTCGCTTATCAAAAACTGCTCTCGGTTTTCTCCGTTAAATGCTGTGGGGTGGAATTGAACGTAACTTAAATTTTTAATGGACGCTCCCATTTCGTAGGCAAGCCGTATTCCGTCACCGGTGGCAACGGAGGGATTGGTGGTGTATTTATAAACTCTGCCTATTCCGCCGGAGGCTAAAAGGCAAAAATCCGCATAGAGGGTTTTGAAATCGTTGCCCTGCATTATCTCAATCTTAAAGCCGTTCTTTATACGGCTCATGGAAGTTACCATAGTTTCATCGCAAACAGTTACATTGGGAAGTTTTTCAACGGCAAGCATCAACTTATCCACCATTTCCTTGCCGGAGGTGTCTTTGTGGTGAACAATTCTTCTTCTGCAATGTCCTCCCTCAAGGGTTTTTATAAGTTCTCCCTTTTCATCCCGGTCATATTCCACACCGTAGTCGATTGTTTTGAGAACATCGGCGGGACCTTCTTCAACAAGTTGAGTTACCGCGTCAACGTCATTGGCTCTGCACCCTGCAATCAAGGTGTCTTCAATATGCAAATCGTAACTGTCATTTTCCAAATCGAGCACGCATGCTACTCCGCCCTGCGCCAAAGAACTGTTGGACTGATGACGTTCCTTTTTGGAAAGCATCAGCACATCAACATCGGCGGGAAAGTTCAAAGCCGCATAAAGACCGGCGATACCGCTGCCCACAATAACCACGCTATACTGTTTTTTTATTTCGGAAAGATTCATTTTCTTACCCCAACTCAAGCATACGATTTATGCTTTTAAGTGCTTTTTTTCGTAATTCCTCGTCTAACTCTACTTTTTCTCCGCCCTCTCCGATTATGGCTTTATAAACGTCCTCAAGGGAGGTCTTTTTCATATCTTCACAGCAGAGTTTTTCGGGGGCCAGCTGAATAAATCTCTCCCCGTTCTCCTCATTAAGAGCAAGGTAATCCACAACACCCCGCTCGGTTCCGATAATAACTTTACCCTTTTGGGCTTTTGCGTAATTTATAATCTCGCTTGTTGCGCCCACCATATCCGCAAGTTCAACAACCTCTTTGGGTGATTCGGGATGGACTGCAAAAACAGCGTCGGGATGCTCTGCCTTGCATTTTAAAACGTCCTCTTTTGTGAGGGAAGCATGAACGGGACAATAACCGTTCCAAAAAATGAATTTCTTTTCGGGTACGCTTTTCTGAACAAAGGAGCCCAGGTGCTGATCGGGAATGAAAAGAATTTCATCTGCTTCAAGTTTTTTGACAATTTTTATTGCGGATGAACTTGTGACGCAAACATCGCACTCCGCTTTAAGGGCGGCAGTTGTGTTAATATAAGCCACCACTTCCGTATGGGGATTTTCCTCTTTGAATTTTCTTACCCTTTCGGGAGAAATCTGTTCGGCCATGGGACAGGTAGCCGTAGCAACGGGGAGAATTGTTTCCGTATGAGGAGAAAGAATTTTTACGCTTTCAGCCATAAAACGAACACCGCACATTACAACTCTTTCGGCTTTAAGCTCTGCGGCTTTCTTACTCAAAAAGAAGCTGTCGCCCGTAACATCCGAAACATCTATTATATCGGGGTCCTGGTACGTGTGGGCAAGGACAACCGTATCGGTTGCCTTTTTCGCCTCAATTATTTTATTTTTTAGTTCCTGCGTGTTCATTTAAAAATCACCTCAGTAATTAACATCAAACTACATCATTTTAATTATACCACTATTTTGCCACTTGGCAATATAAAAAATTCCCAAAAAATCCGATACTTTTATATCGTTTTCGGTTATAACACAGAACATAATTGTTTTAGTTGAAAAAAGGGTTGATTTAGGTTATTATAAAAGCGAACCGAAATTCTTTGTATAAGGAGATTATCCCCTGTGAACAGTTATATTGAAAAAGATTTTGATTTTTTGAAAAATGCAGACAGCGAGCTTTTTGAGGCTTTTGAAAAAGAGCAGATTCGTCAAAGCGGAAACATTGAGCTTATTGCCAGCGAAAATTACGCTTCTCCCGCTGTTATGGCGGCAAGCGGAAGCATTTTTACGAACAAGTACGCAGAAGGTTACCCCTCACGCAGATATTACGGCGGTTGCGACTACGTTGATATTGCAGAAAATCTTGCCGTTGAAAGACTGAAAAAACTTTTCGGTTGTGAATTTGCAAATGTCCAGCCCCATTCCGGTTCCCAGGCAAACTTTGCCGTTTATTTCGCTCTCCTCAAGCCCGGCGACACGGTTCTCGGTATGAGCCTTGCGGACGGCGGACATCTTACACACGGTTCTCCCGTAAACGTAAGCGGTTCATACTTTAATTTTGAAAGTTACGGAGTTGACGAAAAGGGATTCCTTGATTACAACGCCCTTGAAGCAAAAGCAAAGGAATGTAATCCCAAACTCATTGTAGCCGGTGCCTCCGCTTACCCGAGAATTATTGATTTCAAAAGAATACGTGAAATTGCAGACTCCGCAGGCGCTCTGCTTATGGTGGATATGGCACACATCGCCGGTCTTGTTGCCTCGGGTATGCACCCCTCCCCCATACCCTACGCACATGTTGTAACATCAACAACCCATAAAACTCTCCGCGGTCCCAGGGGCGGCATAATCCTCACAAATGACGAGGAAATCGCAAAGAAAGTAAACAAGGCAATTTTCCCCGGTATTCAAGGCGGACCCCTTATGCACATTATCGCCGCAAAAGCAATCTGTTTCGGAGAAGCGCTCAAACCCGAGTTCAAAGAATACGGAAAAAGAATTATTACCAACTGTAAAGCACTTGAAAACGCACTGTGCGCACAAGGCGTCAACATGGTTTCCGGAGGTTCCGATAATCATCTCCTGTTACTTGATTTGCGTAGTCTGGGTATTACCGGTAAGGAACTTGAACACCGACTTGACGAAGTTCATATAACGGTTAATAAAAATGCCATTCCCAATGACCCTGAAAAACCCTTTGTTACAAGCGGTATCCGTATCGGCACCGCCGCGGTTACATCAAGGGGCTTTGAAGCACAGGATATGGTGGATATTGCAGAATATATTAAACTTGCGGCAACGGATTTTGAAAACAGCAAGGAATATATCATAGAAAATGCTGCAAGAATCTGCAATAAATACCCTTTGTATAAGGATTGATAAATAAGTGTATCAAACACTTAACATCCGAGATTCACAAAATCACGTGAATCTCGGATGTTTTTTCCGCTGTTATTGTTCCTTTTTTTGACCTCTTTTGCATTTTCACCGCTCTTAACCCGTAAACACATTCTCGGGTAACATTTACTCATTCAGCGGTTCATCGGACTGTCAAGGTTACAAAACATCCCATAATTATTACAAAACGCTTAATTCTGTTGCATTAGACTACAGTCTGTGATAACATAAGGTCTACCATAATAATTGAAGGAGTGGTAAAAATGAAAAAAACATTAAGTATGGTCCTTGCGGCAGTTTTAATTTTCGCAGTAATGACCCCCATTACAGTCTTTGCGGAAAACGGACCGTACCCCTTTGATCCGGACAGCGAAGAAGTCAGTTATGATACCCTATCTACGCTGGGTATTTTGGATCTTGAAAACGGGGAAATCGGTTTCTTGTATCCTGAATCGTTAGCATCAGCGCTTCCCGCTATATATTCAGGCGCATCCTATGACATAAACACAAACACCCTAACCTTGAAAAATGTTAAATCAAAAACATCGGTGCTTGTCGCAATAGAAATGGGAGAAGACTTCAAAATCAATCTCATCGGCTACAACGAACTTTCCCAAATCGCTTCATCAAGCGACAGTCGCGGTGCTTCGGTTACAATCACCGGCAGCGGCGAACTGGTTTTGAACAGAACACGGGATTATGGCGGAATAGATATTGATGCCGGCGGAACCCCCTCGTTTCTTCATATAGACGATACCGCAAAGGTTAAAGTTTACAGCAATTCCGATACCTCTGTTGAATCAGTCTGCGTATATGGCTCAACCATAACCGATCCCGCGGAGATCATCAAATTCGGCGGTAATGTAAAATCACCCACCCCCACATTTGATACATATACGGTTGAAATCTATGAACAAATTGAAGCCCATGATTTATACTGGAATTCAATTGATTATTATGATGCCGGTTTTGAAAAAGACGGTGTATTTTACGTAGGCTATGCCGATTACAACCCCATCACCTATCTTCCTAACGGGAAATACGAGTTGTATTCTGTATCCTATGACGAAATTCTTGACTGCTATGTGGCAACGGAATATTCCGACGGTGAAACCGTTAAACCGACAGGCTTTACAATACTTACCGAAGACGAGCCCATATATGATAAAGCGAGAGGCTGTTATATAGGCTTTACGGATTATTCCGAAGATTTCGGAAAGCCCTGCAAATCTATTTTCCTCCCCGCATACAGCAGTCCGGACACCTTTGATGTCTGTGAGGATGCAAATGGAATCAAATACGGCTTCTATCAATATTACTATGAAAACGAAGACGGCACAGTAGAAGAAGAAACATATATTTACAATCTCATTAGCCATCCTACCTACGGCTATGTTGCTGTTGAGGACACGACAAAAACCTCTTTGGACGGCTTTACGCCCATTAAGATCGATGAAAAAAAACTTGCGGACAGTTATATTTATTCCACGGTCGTTATCAATAACGGCGGCGCGGTTGTTGAGCCCGCAACTATAAAAGGTATCGAAGTAAAAAATACCAACCAGGGTGTTAAAGTTTCCTGGACTGCCGATTCAAAAGCAGAAAAATACAGAATATACAGAAAAACTCAAAACAGCGGATGGACAACTCTTGATACGGTCGGTGCCGACGAAACCTCTTTCATCGACAAAACTGCAAAAAGCGGAACTAAATATTATTACACCGTAAAAGGTTACAACTATGTAGGTTGGGGCGGTTACAACAAAACGGGTGTATCAATCACCTATGTGGATGCGCCCCAGGTTACTCTGAAAAATTCCTCAAGCGGTATTTATTTGAAGTGGTCAAAAATCGCAAATGCGAAGGAATACAGGATTTACCGTCAAACATCCGGTTCTTCGGAATGGACGCGAATCAACACCCTTACATCTACCGAATGGACGGACAAAACCGTAAAAAGCGGAACGACTTACAATTACAGAGTAACCGCCGTCATCGGCAGCACCGCAGGAAGTTACAATACCGTCAGCGGTTGCTTCCTCTCAGCACCCAAACTCGACTCAGTCAAAAACTATCCTTCCGGTGTTACGATAACCTGGAACAAAGTCAGCGGCGCGCAGGGCTACAGAATTTACAGAAAGAACAGTTCAGGCGGTTGGACCCGAATCGGCACAACGGACAACAACAAAACCTTTACGTTTACAGATGAATCTGTGGCAAGCGGTAAAAACTACACATACACCGTTGTGGCATATAAGGACAAGACAACCAGTTCCTACAACAAAACCGGACTTACAATCAAACACCTCGACGCACCTCAAGTAACCACAAAGGTTTACACAAACTCAATTAAACTCTCTTGGAGCGAGGTTGCGGGTGCTAAAGAGTATGTTGTATATAGAAAGCCGGCAGGTTCTGACAAATGGACCAAACTTACAACAACTACTAACCTTTCTTTCAAGGATACAAATGTTAAGAATAATCAAACATACTATTATGCTGTAAGAGCCGTAAACGGTAAAACTCTCAGCGGTTACAAAACCGTTAAACAACTTTTCCTTGCAACACCCAATATCACTTCCGTAAAAAGTGTTGAAGGCGGAGCAAAGGTCAACTGGGAAAAAGTTTCCGGTGCAGAGGGCTATAAGATTTACAGAAAAACAGGTTCGGGCTCATGGACCTGCGTCGGCACAACAAAGAACAACAGCACCTTTACCTATACCGACAAAACAGTTGAGCAGGGAAAAACTTATACTTACACCGTAAAAGCATACAAAGGCAATTACTGTGGCTATTATAATACTACAGGTGTTAGTGTGAAAATCCCAAAAACTCAAGTAGTTTCTTATATTCTTAACACCAATACCTTAACAATACACAACCCCGGTTGCCGATATGTAGATCAAATAGATGAGGAAAATAAGGAATCCTATTCCGGTGATCTTAATGCTTTATACGAGGAAGGATACTCAACTTGTAAAGTATGCTTTTAATTAAGTTTCACTTTACTTTCTCACGACAGTAAAAAATCCGAGATTCACAAAATCACGTGAATCTCGGATGATTTTTTATTCAACTGTTACTGTTTCTTTTTCTTCCGCCTCTTCTGCATTTTCCCTGTCTTTTTTCTTTTCAAACATACGGTAATTTATTTTACCGATTTTGGTTGTTGGCAATTCGTCGGTAAATTCTATTTCCTTAAACTGTGCATTCTTTGCAATATTTTTTTTGCAGAAATCTTTAATTTCTTTTTCAATTTCCGCTGTGCGCTGAACACCGTTTTTAAGAACAATAACCGCCTTGGGAGCTTCCTCGCGAACCTTGTCTTTAATACCTACAACAACGCTTGAGGCAACATATTTACACTTGTTGAGGATGTTTTCAAGTTCCGTGGGGTAAATATTATAGCCGTTAGAGATAATCATACGTTTAAGACGGGAAGTGAAATGCAAAACGCCGTTGTCCATATAACCGAGATCCCCTGTATGCAGCCATTGTGTGCCGTCTGCGTGAATTCTTATGGCATTGTCGGTTTCTTCCTTATCGTTTACATATCCCAACATTACGGTGGGTCCGTTAACACAGATTTCGCCGATTTCTCCGTCGGAGAGTCTTTCGTTTGTATCGGGATCGCAAACCCTTATTTGTGTATCGGGATTGGGAATACCGATATTGTCAATGTCCTCCGCGCCGTAAGCGGTGGCGGTAAAAAAGGCGGTTGCCTCGGAGAGACCGTAGCCTATTCTTATATGCGCTTTTGAGCCGCAGGAGCGGAAATAATCTATAACCCTCGCCCGAAGATCATCACTCAGATAATCTCCGCCGCTGAGAATAACTTTGACGCTCTTAAAACTGTCGGGTCCAAGGTTATTGTTATTGGTAATTGCCTTGAGCATCGTGGGAACAGCCGGAAGAATTGTGGGCTTTTTCTTTTTTATTGTTTCGTTAAGTTTTTTAACATCAATCTTGGGAATAAGTATGCACTTCATACCAAGGCAGAGGGGCGCGTGAACCGAAACGCAAAGACCGAAGCCGTGGAAAATCGGGAGTGCCGACAGCATGGATGCTCCCGGTTTTGCTTCGGGACAAACGGCTATGCACTGTATTGCAAGGGCATTGAAACAAAGATTTGAGAGAACTATACCTTTTGATTTTCCCGTTGTTCCTCCGCTGTAAATAAGCACAGCCGCGTCATTTTTATTTCTCTTGACGGAGGGGGCAATGGTACCCATATCGGCAACAAATTTCTTCCATGTTATTGCGTCGTCACCGTATTTTAAATGTTTTCTGCTTTTAATATTGTAAAGAGTTTTTAAAACCGTGGGCATACTGTTGCTGACCTCGCACACAACAATATTCTGAACGCAAGCAGCGCTGACTGTATTATAGGAAACGTCGGTTGTAAAAATAAGGTTTGACGCGGTAAGAGCCACCGCATTTCTGATTTCGTTTACATCACTTAGAGGATGGATAACATTTGCAACTGCTCCGATTTTGTTGATGGCATAGATAAGGAAAATCGCCTCGGGTATATTGGGCATACACACCGTAACGCTTTCGTCCTCAACAACACCCATTCTTTTTAAAGCATTTGCTACTACATTTATATTTTCGTCAAGTGCTTCAAAACTGTAAACCGTATCAAAATATTCTAACGCCGGTGCATCGGGTTGCTTTTCAACCATCTCTTTGAGCAGTTCGTAAATTGATCCCTCACGGTAACACATATGCTCGGGCATATCGCCGTAATGTTGAAGCCAAGTTTTCTCTTCCGCAGGCAACTCTATCAATGATATGGCTTCCATTGTGGAAAAATAATTACATTTTGTGCCCATTGGCAACCTCTTTCCATTCCCTTCAGGGAAAGTATTTTTTATAAAATAATGCTATATGTTTGTAAAAACGCTACTGCACCATTCACCGCTTTGATGATATAGTTTTTTTCCGACAAAGTCAAGTAAATCTGTAAAAAAACACATCTTCACAGAAACATTAAACACTTGTTTAATTAAATGTTGGATTTTTGTCCCCGATTGTGAATATACTGTTAAGGTATGGTGCATTAAGCAAACAGTAAAAAACGAAACTTTCAAAAAGTAAAAAAACAAAACTCGGATTTATTGACACGCAAAAATATATGTGTTAAAATATGCCTTGCGTGAAAAGTCAAGAATAGGTTTGAAATAATACTCCAATTACTTCTTAACTTTTCCCTCTTACTTCTTACCTCAATACGCAGGGGTGGCGGAATTGGCAGACGCGTTAGATTCAGGTTCTAATGAATGCAAATTCATGTGGGTTCAAGTCCCATCCTCTGCACCAAAATAAAGAGTCCGTTCTTCAGAGCGGATTCTTTGTTTTTATGTTCAAAACCTGTGGGACTTGAACCCCCTCGGCGAAGCCGAACACAATCGGGTTTTCGCGTAGCGAATGATGGGCAGAGCCCATCAAGTCCCATCCTCTGCACCAAAATAAAGAGTCCGTTCTTCAGAGCGGATTCTTTGTTTTTATGTTCAAAACCTGTGGGACTTGAACCCCCTCGGCGAAGCCGAACACAATCGGGTTTTCGCGTAGCGAATGATGGGCAGAGCCCATCAAGTCCCATCCTCTGCACCAAAATAAAGAGTCCGTTCTTCAGAGCGGATTCTTTGTTTTTATGTTCAAAACCTGTGTTAAAATTATTTTTGATATCTGATCTATAAGCACTCAACTCCTTTGCAGTGTTGCTTGTACCGCAAGTAAGCCTTAAGTTATTCCTTAATAAAGTTTTTTCAAATTGTTTGTCAGCTCTATTTTCAATTGACAAACAAAAAATAATGTTGCATAATTGTTTTGTATATTTTATCTTTGCAAAATTAAGAGGTACTTAATATGCATGAAACTAAGCATATAACAATTATTTCAAGCAGAAAAAAGATTGTTCTTGGTGTCAGTTCAATTATATATATCATTGTAATCGGCAAAAATACGCAAATTCATATTTTAGGCGAAAAGATTTATGAAACGAAAATGTCTCTGAACCAACTTGAAAAAGAGCTTGGTGACGGCTTTATAAAAGCGCATCGCGGATGCATTGTGTCTGCAATGGCGATACACGATATTACAGACAAAATTAACCTGGTTAACGGAGAAACTCTTGAATACACGACACGAAAGAAAAAACAAATTATTGAACAGTTTCATTTAAAGCAAAAGAGTATAATCAACAGCTTTAGCAGCAGCGGTATTCCTGAAACAGAAGAGGAATACTTCAAATATTACAGCAGCTTTGATAATATGCCATTTGCATTTACGGATATTGAGATGGTTTTTAATGAAGAAAAGCATGCAGTTGACTGGATTTTCAGATATGGTAACGCTGCTTTGTCAAAGCTTGAGAAACTACCGCTCAATGAGCTTATAGGTAATTCCTTCGGCAGTCTGTTCAGCAATATGGATTCAAAATGGCTCAAAAACTACGAACGCACGGCACTATACAGCGAAACCATTGAAATGATTGATTTCAGCCCTGAAATTGATACCTATCTGAAGGTAATATGCTTTCCAACCTTCAAGTGCCATTGCGGTTGTATTTTGTTTAATATTGATGAAATAGAGTTTTCCCAAAACAGCAGTGAAGCACAGCAGGCTTTAAAGCTGTATTTAGGAAATATATAGGAAATGAAGAGTGTCTGATTTTTATCTAATGATTGAAAAATAAATCATTTACTATGGTATCAAGTTTTATAAGTAAAAAAGTTTTTAAAAGAGATTTCAGTGCAGGCGAGAGTCTGCACTTTTTATTTAATTTTTCGGCTTATATTATATGTCGTTTCAACCCTGTTAAATGTCGTTTCGCACCAAGTCTATTGACTTTCAAAATTTTTCTAATATAATGTAAATAACTATTGTCTACATTATTATAGAGGACTAAACAAACTTTAATATAAAGAGAAGGGAAAAATTTGAGTACCGCAAAAAAACCAAAGAAAAAGTTATTGATTGTCTTAATCGCAGTCCTCATTATTGCTGCATTGGGCATCGGCGGATTTGTTGTGTATAACAATTTCTTCGTTGAGGACCCTGCACCGCCCAAAGGCGTTGAGGGCGTTGTATCCGACGGTTGGGATACCGGTCTTGAGGACGAACCTGCTCCCAAAGATCAGGGCATTCAAATTCCCGGCTACGGTACTGCCGTAATGAATGAAGGAGATACAAGTCTTGTTTTGAGCATCGGTAATCCCAAGACGAATAATTGCGGATTTTATGCAACTTTAAAACTTGAGGACGGAACCGAACTTTATAAATCCGAACTGTTGAAACCGGGCTACGGACTGACAAAGGTTCCGCTATCACAAACCCTGAAAGCAGGAGAATACACCGCAATGGTTTATTATCAGTGCGTTACTCTCGATGAAGAACATTCTCCGCTGAATTCCGCTGAATCGGAATTTAAACTTATTGTTAAGTAAAGTCGGAATAACGACTTTCTTATAAAAAATTTGAAAGGATGATTTTATGAAAACCAAAAAACTTATTGCTGTACTGATTGCAGTTGTACTTGTTACATCCTCTGTTATGTCAGTATCTGCAGCAGAACTCTCAGATGTACAACCCGACTCCTCAACAGAGGTTACGGCCAGTATTGATGATCCCGGCTCTATATCCTATGTCATCACAATTCCCGCAACTGCTGACTTTGGAACCCTCACTCAGCCTGATAGCGTTGAGAATGATAACTATACATTCCAAAATTTTCAACTTGAAGCAACCGATCTCTCCATAAAAAGCAACCAGGGTGTATCTGTTTATATGAAGGACAGTGCTTCGGATGACAATCAGTTCTACATTTCACAAAAGGATGTTTCAACTCCCTTTACAATAGCTTATGATGTTTATGATGTTTCGGTAGACGGAGATACTGTCGCAAATTATGATCCGATAAACACAACAGGCACTCCGGGAGCATACGGCTATCATCTCTGCACATTCTTGTACGGTTCACAAGGAGATACACAGGATGTTACACTTGCCTTGAACCAGAACGCTCTGTATGGTCAGACTCTTTCTGATATTGCAGGCGATTACAGCGGTACCATCTTGTTCCACAGTGCATTAATTCAAATCGGTAACTGATTTTGCAACACTATTGTCAAAAATGAAAAAGATAAAGCTAAATAACTACTTATGCTTAATGCTTATCTCTGTGTTTTTAATAGCTTTATTAACACCCATTAATGCTTTTGCATTACAGACTGATGATGGTATGGAGATTGTTGCACACATTGAAGCACCTGATGAGAAGCCTGCATCGTCTGTTATTATAGATGCCGATTCTAAATCTCCGCAGACAGGTAACGATAGCAATTCGAATATTTTGATTCCTATGCTATTTATCTGTTGCGGTATATTAACTGTAACGATTATGTGCGTAAAAAGGAAAAACACACAGCGAAATAAAGCATAAAAGTGTTTAACTGACATATTATCGTCCCTCCTATCAGGTGTAATGTATCTGACAGGAGGGCTTTTCTTTAACAGTGATTTGAGAAATTTACTCAATGCTTTATATGAATAGTTATTGAAAAAGCAATTGATAGTTTAGGTGCTTTCACTAAGGTAATGTTACCATCAGGTTCTAATGAATGCAAATTCGTGTGGGTTCAAGTCCCATTCTCTGCACCAATATAAAGAGTCCGTTCTTCAGAGCGGATTCTTTGTTTTTATGTTCAAAACCTGTGGGACTTGAACCCCCTCGGCGAAGCCGAACACAATCGGGTTTTCGCGTAGCGAATGATGGGCAGAGCCCATCAAGTCCCATTCTCTGCACCAACATAAAGAGTCCGTTCCTTAGAGCGGATTCTCTGTTTTTATGTTCAAAACCTGTGGGACTTGAACCCCCTCGGCGAAGCCGAACACAATCGGGTTTTCGCGTAGCGAATGATGGGCAGAGCCCATCAAGTCCCATTCTCTGCACCAACATAAAGAGTCCGTTCTTCAGAGCGGATTCTTTGTTTTTATGTTCAAAACCTGTGG
>JBJFGF010000011.1:0-19625 GCA_051892415.1 Acutalibacteraceae bacterium
GCAATCTGTGAAACGGCATCATCAATTCCCGTTATGCCTGTATCAATATATAAATCATAAAAATCAGGATTTCCCCATTCTCTGCCGGTGTAGGATTCATAATACTTCTTTCTTTGCTTATCCATTTTCTTAACAAGCAAACCGGCTGAGTACAACTTCAAATTTTCATGATTCATTTTTCTCCGAACACGGTACTCAAACGGTGCGGTCACAAACACCTTGAGCAGCCGTGTTTCTATTGATTCAAGAACATAATCTGCGCATCTGCCCACAAATATGCAGCTTTCCTGTGAAGCAATTCGCTTAATTTCTTCGCTTTGCAACTTAAATAAAACCTCTGAAGTAGGCAAACCCCTGGTTACATGATGGTTTCCCTCATGTACCGCCTGAAATAAATACGGGTTCGTTGCTTTTTCATCGGCTTTCTCAAGGGTTTTTACTGCAAGTTCTCCATAATTACATGCAAGATGCACGAGGTTTTTTTCATATACTGGAATACCTAGCTTTGCAGAAAGCTTAACGGCTATTTCGTGACCGCCGCTTCCGAATTTTCTGCCGATGCAGATTATTCTCTTTTCCATTTCACTTCTCCTTTGCATTAAGTGCATCATAAACGTTTTGAGGAACAGTGTAATCGGATTTATCGTTAAAAACAAATTCTCCTGACACAGATGCATCCATTTCAGAAAGAATTACTTTAACATCACCGCTGCACTCAAAAAGAACTTTGCTTATCGCTTCGTTCTTTACCGTTATACATATGATGCCATCGCTGAAATCCACGTCCATATTTTTTATTTCCGGTGCAATTGAATATGCAACGGATTGCATTTCTTCATTATTCAGACTCAATGTATAAACATATTCACCGTTTGACTTTGAGCAATCAAATGTACTGTTAATACAAATCTGATGGGCTAATTCAAGAAGCTTTGCAGTATCTGCAAGGTAATTGTTTCTTTCAACCGCAGAGCCGTCCTTGTTACAGATTGCATTATCCGTAAAATAAAGCAAAATGTTATTACCGTTTATACAACTGATTTCCAGTCCCTTCTCATTTTTTTTGAAAAGTTCAAAACTTTCATTTAGCACGAGCGGACCGCAGTCGGCGGTAATGTTCATGTCTGCAGCAATCACGTCTTTAATTTCAAGATTATGCCAAGCGTTAATAAGGCGTAACAAATCACGTGTAAGTTCACCTTCTGCTTCATATACTCCGCCCGTAACAGAATCCTTGACAGTTTGAGGTATTTTGATATTCTTGCTTTCCTCCGTAACGGTCAGTTCTGCATCGAGCAGAAGTTCTGTTTTATCTGAAGTGTTCAGCGTTCCGTCTGCAAAAAACCGTATTTTATAAAGTTTATTCCTGACTTCAATAAGCTCAATATTGATTTCCTGCTTATCGGAAATATATTTGGCAACAGAGGGCAAAAGTGTTTCAAAAATATCGCCCGCATTTCTTACTGTTACAGCATAAATCGTTTCATCTTCATTTTCTGTTACCGTGATATCAACAGATTTATAAAGTTTTGCCGCTTTTTCAAGCAAAGCCGAATAATCAGGCAGGGTGTCGCTGATTTTGAACGCTTTTCCGTTTTCGAGAATAATCATGCCCTCAGCATAATAGATTGTCATTCCGTTTTGTTCTACTGCAGTTACGCTGTATTTGTCAAATTTAATGCCGTAAAGATTGGCGGAAACATCGGTTTTTGACGAACCTATTTCGGCATTTACTGTAATCTGAGCAGAATATTCAGGCTTCTCGAGATAGTTAGTGAGCAGACTGTATGCTTTCAAACCGCTTTTAAACTTCGGAGCGACAAAGAGGCCAAAAACGACGCTTATGCAGCAAATTATAACCATTAAAATTGCCAAAGCAATCAGCAAATTCTTTTTATGTTGTCTGACAGGCTTTTTATTTGCTATGGATTTTGCTTTTGCAATCAGTCCGTCAGCATATTTTTTTATTCCGCCTATAAGCATACGGATTTTTTCTTTAAAATAGTTAATTCTTTTCTTTATTATTTCAATGCGTTGAGCATGTTTCTTTATTTCTTCATCTGTCGGCGGTGCTTTTTTGACTTTTTTTATTAGTTCAATGATACCCGAGACTATTATAGCAGAAACAAAAATACCTATGATTAACCATACCCACCAAGGCATTGAGTTTGAAACTACCGCAATATCGGCATTATTGCCTTCAAATGAGAATCGCAGATAACTGCCGACGGTTTCTGTTTCGGTTTTATCCCATTTGCCGTTTTGTTTAAGATAAATCTTAACTTTATCCGGGTTGCCTCTCGGGGCGAGATATCTTATCGTGTGGCTTGTCAGACCGTCATCGGGAACCGAAATGCTCCATTTTTCAATAGTTTTCTTTGGCGTTGAAGGATTTTTACCGTCAAGCGCCGCAACAGTAACGCCCGCCGTACCTTCAAATTTACCCTCAACGAGAAAAACGGGTCTTCCGTCAGAACGGAGACTGTCGCTTGAAAGTGCGGTTACATGTTGCATATAAACAGCTTCAACCGTCGTGTCAAAAGTCAGGTTTTCAAGTTTTTCATTATCCCAGCTCGCATAATATCCCTCTTTAACAGGAATTTCCGGAAGTTCTGTTGGGGTAAATGTTTTTCCGTAATCGAAAGTAATGGTTTCCACAACTTTGCCGTCTGCAACAAAATTGAGATAAAAATGTCGGAACTTCGAGGGAAGATTTTTAATTTTCAGCAATTCGTCATAAGTTATTGGCTCAGCTTTGCCCGAATAACTCAGTCTGTTTATCGCCGCAAGTTCCTGAGAAACAAAACCGTTACCGCTGAATTCACCAATGTTATCGCCCGCAATAGCACCGACATATTGTTTACTTTCATCAATGTTTACAAGAGAATAACAATCGGAAACTACGCTGCCGGAGCCTGTAAAATTCTCAATTACACCGCAGCCGATGATTCCGCCGATATATTTACTACCGCGGAGGACACATTTTGCAAATGAACTGCGAACCGTTCCTCCCGAAAGTCCTGCAATGCCTCCCACATAATTGCCGCTTTCGCTCTTTGCACTGCCGTATCCCTCACAGTTAATAATCAGTCCGAAATCCATTTTGCCGCATACGCTGCCTGCACAATCTTTTTTTGCAGTAATATTCCCTTCATTTACACACTTTTGAATAATTGCTTTAAAAAGAAATGCACGCTGTTGAGCAAAGGAGAGTTCGCTTGTTACATCATCTTCGGGGTCGGCGCCATATTCAACGGCTATTGTTCCCACAATGCCTCCGACATTGATGTCAGCATAAACTGTGCCCGTGTTTTTGCATCCGAAAACTTTGCCTGCTGTTATTGAATTGATATCTTCTTCCGAAATATCTGTGAAAAAACCCTCATCAGAGCCGTCTTGAGTTCGGTAGATTATTTCAAAAACTGTATCCATTGCAAGAGAAAACTGATTTGATGCGTATAAAATTTTCTTGCTTATACTATCGGAAACAGAGGATAAATCAGAAACAAGCAGAGAAAACATTTCTTTCGTTTCTGTCATATAAGAATAGAGGTTATTTGCGGTTTCACGTATTTCTTCATCGGGAACAGGAATCTGAACGGGGTTAACTCCGGCAAAATAATTCATCATGGAGCATATATCATCAAGAACATCCGTCATTTTATTTGCGGCGTTTTCAAAGGTGTCAAAAGCTTCAGCAATGCTTTGCGCCGCATTTGTGATTTCCTCCGATGCCGATTCCATATCTCTCATGGCATCACCCATGTGATCAAAGGATTCTTCAAGTTTTACCGTGGAATTAACAACAGTTTGTATGCCCTGACGAATCTGAGAAATACCTTGCTTTGCGCTATCTGAATCAATGTTTACATTTTCACGAATAGTATCAATGCCGTCCTGAACGGTTAAAAGAGAATCTGAAAAATCGGAGAAAGCCTTTGCCGTTCCCTTAATTGCTTCAATCAGCGAATCGGTCCATTTATGGGCTTTTTCCATGGTTGATGCCATATTTTTGATTATTGCACTTGTATTATCAAGGGATGATGACATTGTTCCCAAAGCGCTGTGAATTTGTTCAAGAGATGCTTCTATTGCTTTTTGGTCATTGATTTCAACAGCCGCGCGAAGGTATTCCAAACTTTTACAAATATGGTCTGCACTTTCACCGAAAGCATTATTTGCTTCGCGAAGCTGCTTCACGGAGTTTAAAAGGCTGTTCATACCTTGTAAAACAAGTTCGGCACCATCTTTTATCTGTTCGGGGTTAATTTTGCCGTTTTCTGCAATATCTCTTATTCCGTCGGATACTGTTTGTAATGCAGAAACTGCAATTTTACAGGAAGCGACAATATCATTCAAAGCGGATGTTACCGTATCCAGTTGTTCTGACAATTCACCGTTATTTTTAATTTCTTTTAACGCAGTTAAAACAGACTGAAAAGCACTGTTTGCTGTATTCATTGCATGTGCAAGTTCCGAGAAACCGGTGCTGATTTTAATAACTGCTTCACGGACGGCATCATCATCCTCGTAAGATGTTATGATCGTTTTCAGACCGTCCGAAATATTTTTAATTCCCGTTTCGGCAGAGGTAAGAGCTCCGTCAAGTTTGGCAGAAACTGTTGAAATTGATTCTAAGGCAAGCAGAAGTTCATCCGCACTTTCGTTTATAAGATTCCAATTTACATCAATGTTTTCTTCAAGTATTGTTACTGCTTCGTGAATGTCAGTCAATGCCGCAGCGATATTTTTAAGTTCTGCCGAAACATCATAAAGCCCTTGAATAACCTCATCCGTCCAATCAGCATTTTCAAACACCGCTATAAGATTGTTAACGGAATCGCTCATTTTGCTTAGCGCACCCGACATATCGCCAAGCCCGTCGGCAATATTGAAAAGTGCAGTTTCAACAGCAGTTTTATCTTTTATTGTTACGGCGGATTCAAGTTCGTCAAGTCCGCTTTCAATTTTCTCTGAACCGTTGCGAAAGGTTTCCATAGCAGAAGTTAAATCTTCAACTGCAAGTTGTAGGTTTTCAAGTGCGGTTGTGCCGTACTCGGATGCTTTTGAGAAAGCGACCATTCCTGCTTCAAGTTCATCAAGACCTTCGGCAAAATCATCGGAAATTTCGGGTAATTTTTCGGAGATATCCGAAAGACGGGATATTGTTTCATAAAGTATATCACTGCCACGGTTTATTTCCGATGTAAGCGCGTCACCGTAATCTGCAACCTGACCCGCAAGAGTATAAGTTGTATCTGCCGCATCGTCAATGTTTGAATTTATAGATTTAAGTTGCAACATAACGGCGTCAGATGACGAATTCACTGATGTTACAATATCTTCAATCGGGTATTTTAAATCCTGAAGTTGACCTTGTAGTTTAGTAATCAAATCTTCGGATAAATCCATTGAAATATTCGGTTCCATCTGACCTGCAATGCCGCCGATATCCTTTCTGCCGAATATTTCGCCGCTGTTGGTGCAATTGGCGAGATGACCGCAGGTACGTCCGACGATGCCGCCGACGTTATAACCGAGATGCTGATATCCGATATTTCCTTCGTTTGAACAGCCGAGAATCATACCGGAGGAATAGCCTGCAATGCCGCCTGTATCGGTTGCAATATCAACTATATCAACCGACGATAATTCGGAGAAATTTATTGTCATTGATATATCGATGTTATCAAGATTAACCGACGGATCAACCCCGGAAGTATTAACATGGCTTTTGTTGGAGCAAGAGGATATCAGACCGATATTCTGACCCGCAATGCCACCGGTCATATTACTGCCCGATATTTTTCCCTGAACGGCGCATTCTTTTATCGTACCGTCAGTATTGTTCCTACCCGCAATACCGCCAACCTCGTTGCTGCCGTTAACAATACCGTTAAAGGTGCAATTCAAAATATATCCGTTGTTTTCGCCTGCAATGCCTCCCGCAAGATTACCGTCACCCGACGGTGAAATACTACCGCTGACATTGAGATTTCTTATAACCGCGTTTTCCTGAACAATACCGAAAAGACCGGCAGGGGAAAGGCTTTCCGTAACGGTTAAATCTGTGATTGTGTAACCGTTACCCTCAAAAGTTCCGCCAAATGTGGGAATCGGAAGAAAGTTTGAGCCTTTAAGTGAAATGTCAGCCATCAGTTCAATGGTTTTTTTCTGCGACCATGTGTCGAGGGAGCAGTTTTCAGATAATTCCATCAAATCCTGGGCACTTGAAATCTTTATAGTGTCCGTACTGCCTAAAACGATTATCGGGTTGATGACTTGCATACAAAAAATCAGTATAAGAATAATTACGGATATCTGTTTAAGTTTCCTTCTCATTTAAATCATCTCCTTCCTGTTGTTCTGTCGTACCTGAAATAAGATTAAAGTTTACATCGCCGTCAACTGTTGCGTTGATTCTTCCAACAACATTACCGTGTATTTCTCCCTTGACATAACCGTCAACTTTCATTTTTCCGCTGGCAGTTTTGCTTTTTACAACACTTGGAACTTTAAAGGAGGTCTTGTCAACAATCTTCCCGCCGATAAGAAGAACCTGCGGCAAAACAAACATAACAAGAATAATGGAAATAATTGTTCCTCTGCCAATGCTTTGACCTATACCGACTATCGCCGCTTCAGAGGTCATTTTACCTATAAGCGTTCCTGCAACCGCAAGAATTGTACCCGATGTTATAATTGTCGGGAACGCAAAGTTCATAGTTTCCGTAATCGCATCTTTCGGGGACATTTCATTTTTAAGTTCGTTATATCTGTTGGCGATAACAATGGCGTAGTCAATATTTGCACCCATTTGGATTGAACTTACAACGAGATAACTCATAAAAAACAATCCTGTTCCCGTGATTGCAGGTACGGAGAAGTTTATCCAGATAGCACCCTGAATAACGAGAATCAGCAATATGGGCATGCCTGCAGATTTAAAGATAAAGAGCAGAACCACAAGAACAATCAGAATGGAAACGATGTTTACAACCGTATTATCCGTTGCGAAGGACTCTTTAAAGTCGTATTCTGTTGTGGAATCTCCGACAACATATATATTTCCGTCAGGATAATATTTTTCGGCAATCCCATAAATTGTATCAATAAAATTATAGGTTTCATTACCGCTGACAGGCAGATTTAAATAAATAAGCATTCGGTTGTATTCCGAACCCTGAAGTTGAAGTTTTGCATTAGTCATTTGAGTTTTTGCATCTGAAAGCATTGCTGTCTGTTCTTCGTCAAGGGATACCAAACCTGAATCAATTTTATCACAAACGAACAGGAACATATCAATGAGCGGTACCTGATAGCCTGAAAGATTACTGATTATATCGCCGTAATCGGAGTTCTTAGCAGCGTAAGCAGAATAGACAAGTTGTGCCATTTCATAATCTATGCCGGCAAGTTCTGCAAACTGACGGGGAGTAAGCTTATCGGTGAGCATATAGCCGTTCATTGCCTCAACATTGGCAAGGCCCATTGTATAATCGACCTCGTCATAATCTTCAAGTTCCGCAAGCATTTTCGCTTCGGTCTCATAGTCGCCCGTCGGTACCATGAGAGCAACAAAATTCGTTTCGGTAAAATTATCCTTTATCATTTGCTCTGCTATCTGTGTTTCGTTAAGTTTCGGCGTTTCAAGGTTTCCGTAGCCGTAAGCATAGGGGCATTCGGAAGAAAAATTAGCTGCCAAAACCAAAACGACAATAAAAACGGGCGGTATAATGTATTTTGTTGCATAGGCAAACTTACCTACAAACGGTATTTTTGGCACAAAATTTTTATGCCTTGTTTTGTCCATCCAAGGCCCGAAAAGCACAAGCAAGCCGGGCATTACAATAAATACAGACAGAATGGCAAAAATAATTGCTTTGATAAGGCATATAGCCATGTCGGGCCCTATTTTGAACTGCATAAACATCATTGCAATCAGTCCGCCGATAGTAGTTAGTGAACTTGCACTGATTTCCGGTATCGCTTTGCTCAAGGCAACTATTACTGCTTCTCTTATAGGCATTTTTTCGTGTTCTTCTTTGAAACGGTTACAGAGAATTACCGCATAGTCAAGCGACAACGCAAGTTGCAGAATACTTGTAACGGAATTTGAAACAAAGGATATTTTGCCAAGCATAAAGTTTGTACCGGAATTTAAAATCATTGCGGTTACAAAGGTAAGCAACAAAACGGGAACTTCCGCATAGGTCTGGGAGGTCAGAAGCAATACAATAACAACGATTATCGCAACATAAACCATAATGACGCTGACTTCGGAATCAATTATTTCCGAAAGGGTATTTCCCAGAGCGGTTGATATATATATATCAAATGCCGAAAGTTTTTCTTTAAGGGTTTCCAATACAACAAGACATTCGTCATTATTTTCGTCATAGTCAAAAGTGACTGTATATAGGGCGGAAACATTATTGTAATGGTCGGTTGTTTCGTCAAAAACAACGCTTTGAACCCCTTCTGTTTCTGAAATTATTTCATTCAGTTCATGCGCTTTTTCAAGAGAAACATTTGCAACCATAATATCCGCTGTGCCAAAAGTTGTAAACTGTTCTTCCATTACATCAAGAGCCTGTTTTGACCTTGAATCATCGGGAAGATAAAATGCCAGATTGTTTTCTATTTCGACCCAGTTTTGAGAGAACATAGAAAACACAAGACCGATAATTACGATGAGAAAAAACAAATTGCGTTTATCAACAATAAAACTTGCAAGTTTTATCATAAAGCCGCCGTTTTTTCCTTTATGATTTTTACTCAATGTCTTTAGTCCTCCTTTTAACTGCAATTTGTTTACCAACGGCGGAATAATTCCCGTTTTCAGTGTTAAAAATCAAATCAATTCGTGATTTGTTAAGAATACCCTCAGCGGTATACTTAAAAGTGCTTCGCAAGGTCTGCATTTCTCCGACAAAAGAAATTCTGCCGCAACAGCAATATCCGTTATTGATTGGCAGCTTGTTTGTGAACATAGTCAAAAAGCCTTCGGCAATTTTATCATTTATATTCAGTTCAAGTATTCCGCGTCTTTTACCGAGCGGTACAGTCATTTCGATGGAATATTCATAAAAGCCGTTTTTCATTAAATCACTCCTTCTGTTGATTACCTCTCAACAGGTAACGTTTTAGAACAAATGAAAGATAATTGACATTTGTAACTTTTATGATATAATAAAATTGTTCAATAGGCAAGAGACAATGTTTTTTTAAAAGTGAGATAAATAACAAAACTTAACCAAGTGTTTCCGAACGGAGGAAAATAAATGGAAAAAAGAGACTTAAGAATTGAAAGAACATACCTTTCACTTCATAATGCATTTACGGAACTGCTGTGTGAAAAGCGATTTGAAGATTTTACCGTCAATGAACTTTGCGAAAGAGCAATGATACGTCGAACGACATTTTACAAGCATTTTGCTGATAAATATGATTATTTCGCATTTTACATGAAAGAGATTTCCGAAACGTTTCGTGATCAGCTTCCACCGGATATACTGTCCAGAGATATAAACGTATATTTGCAGCAAATGTCAAGTGAGCTAATCCATTTTCTCTCAAAGCACGAAAATTTGCTTAATCTTGGCATGACAAGCGAAATGTTTCCCGTGCTTCAAAATCTGATTTTTGAGCAGATGATGACCGATATCATTCAAACCTCTAAAAGAATGAAGATATACAGCAAAGAAAATTCGCAGAAAATCGAGGGAATGGCCGCTTTCTATGCAGGCGGAATTCTTCATTTGATTATGCACTGGATAAAACAAAAAAGACCTCTCAACGAAGAAGGTCTTTTGAAAATAATATCAGAATTGATTATCACTAATAATTGAGTTGGATATTTTGCAAAAACGGTAAGCCGGAGATTGCACTATGTTTCTCAATATATACGAAGTTGTTCTGTCGGTTTTCACAAATATCTCTGACGATTATTTTAGGTAACATATTGCTGAAATACCTGTCTTTGTCAACATGGGCGAAGCCTTGGTGTGCTGGTATATAAATCGTTTTCATCAGAGTTTTTTTATCCTGACTCTACGGAGAGTTTATTGTATTTGAAATTTTGGTGCATTATAATCATACCGAAGAAGAAAGGAGTTTGATCTTATGAATAACGAAAAAATCGGCGGCCTTATATTAAAACTGCGTAAAGAACAGAATATGACTCAGTTGCAGTTGGCGGAGAAAATGAACATCAGCGATAAAACAGTATCAAAATGGGAAAGGGGACTTGGGTGTCCGGATGTTTCCTTGCTTACCGATTTGTCAAAAATATTCGGGGTGGATTTAGAAAAACTGCTTTCGGGGGAGTTAAAAGAAAACAATGTTTTATCGGGTGATATGAATAAATTGAAATTTTATGTATGCCCCTTTTGCAACAATCTTATTACTTCTTTGACCCAAACGGATGTGTCCTGCTGCGGTAAAAGACTAAAACCCATTGAACCTGTAAAAGTCGATGATGAACATAAAATATCCGTTGAAACCATAGAAAACGAATATTTCATTTCTTCCGACCATGAAATGAGTAAAGAACACTATATTCCCTTTGTTGCTCTTCTCACAACCGATACGATTATGATTAAAAAATCATATCCGGAATGGAATTTACAGATGCGTATTCCCGTGTTCGCCCACGGGAAACTCCTTTGGTACTGTAATAAACACGGTCTTTACTATCAATACATTTAAAATAATCTATAATGTACAACCCATTATTTGTAATATTTTTTTGAAATAGTTATTATTTTAACAAAAAGTATTTGCAAATAGTGGGTTTTGTGTTACAATGAGCGTGTATCATTCCGCAAAAAAAGAAAGGATGAATTTAATGGACTATAAAATGGAATTAACTCCCGAACAGTCCGCCATACTTAACGGCGAGCAGGGAGAAACAATGGCAAAGGTTATGAAAACCCTTGTTATGTACGGGGAGGCTTTCGGTGCAACTAAAATGGTGCCCGTCACAAGCGAAAAAGGTCACCTTGTAACAAGTTTCGGTCTCAAGGTTATGACTCCTGTTTATGACCTTATGGATCAACTTATTGCGGCGGGAATCAAATCAAAGCAACAGTTCTCTGTTGACCCCAAACCCGTTGACCCCAAGGTTCCCTCAAACTTTGTAAAAAATCTTGTTTTCAACAAGTTTATGTACACAAAGCAGGACAGCTACGACGAACAGCTCAGAAAATTGGGTCTTGTAAGCGACGATGCATATACTTGCACTTGCTATATGGATCAGGTGGGCAATCTTCCCAAAAAGGGTGATGTTCTTTCTTGGGCGGAATCAAGTGCAGTTGTATATGCAAACTCCGTTCTCGGTGCACGTTGCAACCGCAACTCCGGTATTATCGAACTTTTCGGCTCCATTGTAGGCTGTGTTCCTTACTTCGGACTTGTTACCGATGAGGGAAGAAAAGCGACATGGATTGTTGAAGTTAAATGTAAAAAGAAACCCGAGGCACAGGTTCTCGGCTCTGCAATCGGTATGAAAGTTATGGAAGATGTTCCTTATGTAAAAGGTCTTACGGATTGGATCGGCACAGAACTTGACGATGCCGCAAAAGCATACCTTAAAGATTTCGGCGCTGCAACTGCTTCCAACGGTGCAGTCGGTCTCTATCACATTGACGGTCTTACTCCCGAAGCAGTTGAAATGGGTGAAAGCCTCATTGCAGATAATGCACAGGTTTATGTTATTGATGACGCGGAACTTGAAAGAGTTAAAAATTCTTATCCTGTTATGTGGAAAGATCCCTCAAAGGCACCCCAGCTTTGCTTTATCGGTTGTCCCCATCTTTCACTTCAACAACTTAAAGAGTGGACTGACAACGTTTGCGAAGGCCTTAAAAAGAGCGGGAAAAAGAAAGTTACAATACCTACGGTATTCACCGCCGCTCCCGCAGTTTGCGATGAGTTTAACAAAACCGAGTATGCCGCAAAACTTGCCGCAACAGGTGTGACACTCAGTTATATTTGTCCTCTTATGTATATGAACAACCCCGTTGCAAAAATGGGCAGAGTTATAACTAACTCCAATAAACTTCGTACATACACAACATCTCGTTACTACACAAGTGAAGAGATTCTTGACATAATCACAAAGGGGGCAAAATAAGATGAAAACATTCAAAGGTCGTCCCGTAGTACCGGGCACAGCAGAAGCAGTAGCTCTCGTTTCACACGGCGGTTTCAACACACTTGCATCTTTCCAGAACGCTCTTCAGTTTGGCGATAAGGAAGCAAAATGCGGTGATCAGAATAATCAGGACATTTTTGAAAAACCCATGGTAGGAACAGCGCTTTGTATTCCTCAGACAATCGGTTCGACAACGGGCGGTATGGTTCTATACTGTGCAAAGGTTATGGAAAGATGTCCCGCTTGTATGCTTTTCTCGGAGCATATCGACTCACTTGCAGCGGCAGGTTCAATCCTCGGTTCCGTTTGGACGGATACTCCCATGCCAACCGTTGACTGCCTTGGGGACGAATTCCTCAATACGGTTAAAACAGGGGACAAAATTAAGGTTTACGAGGACGGAACAGTTGAAATCTGTGATTAAGCAACAGGTCATTTAACAATTCATTCCGAATAAATAATATCGGGTATGATGCAAGAAGTAACATACCCGATATTTTTATATTTACATTTATTTATTTGTTTATTTGTGAACGTCTCCGTCGCTTCCGCCGTCACAGGCAACTTTGATTTTTACAATGCCGTCTGTATTTTTTATTGTTTGTACAGTAATTACTCCGTTGCCGGGGCAACTGGGGACATTGTTTCTGAATAATTTTTCTTCCAAATCAGCATTTTCGGCATCGGTGTGGGTGGTGACATAATTAACAATTTTTCCTGTTCCGTCATCGTTAATAATGGCAAAATCGTAGTCATCGTTCCAGTTATTTACATTACACCAGTTTTTGACTTCCGAAGTTACTTCTCTTTGTGTGGTTTTACATATTTTTATGCGGTTTTTTTCGGTAACATTGGAGTAAATCGGAATGGCAATTACGGTTACAATAGCCAAAATAACAATAACTACCAAAAGTTCAACAAGTGTAAAACCTAATTTCTTCTTCATAAACGTAAACATACAATCCCTCCTTTAATATGTAAAAGCAACCAAAACGTAACTTTTACGTAACTAATATAGCATAAAATCGGGAAAAAGTAAACGATTTCAGTGATAAAACGGAAAAATCGTGAGTATGCACAAGGTAAAAAAATTTGTTTTGGTAAATATTTACAAAGAAAAAAGTACAACTTGTTAACACATTGTAAAAACAGGCTGAAACGGAAACTTCAAAAAGGTTAAAACTTGACAATAACAGAGTAAAATATTAAAATAAATAAGTTAACAACTTTTGAAAGGAATCATTGTATTATGATTAAACCGGAAGAAAGAAACTGTTTTGAGTTCTTCAGAGATTGCACAAAGGATTTCGGCGCCTATGATGTGTCAGAAAGTTTTGGTAATTTAATAAGCCGTAAAAAGTTTATACGGGACGTTGAGTCCATTGCCGGCTTTCTTTACAGTAAGAATATTAAAAGGGGGGACGTGGTGACGATTTTCCTCCCCAATACAGTGCAAAGTTTTGCGGCATTCTATGCCACAAACCGTATTGGTGTGATTGCAAATATTGTTCACCCGCTTACTCCTCCCGATGCTCTTGAGGAAATTCTTAAATCCACTCAATCCAAGGCAATTTTTGTTTTGGATGTGTTAATGGAAGATTATGTGAGTATGCTCAGAAAGAGAAATAAACTTGTTATAATCTGTTCTCCTTCCGATTATGCTTCAGCCGTTATGCGTCCGGCTTTAAAAGTTTATTCCAAGGTAAAGGGTAAGTCCATACCTTCTTCAAATACAGCGGCATACAGTACTGTCTGCCATTTAAACAAACGTGCTCCTAAGTTGGAAAACAACGGCAGTGACATTGCCGTGTATCTTCACGGAGGCGGAACAACGGGTAAGAGTAAGACTATTCAGCTCACTTCAAAAAACCTTAACGAACTTTCATATAAACTTAGTTTTTTTGACTCTCCACACGCTCCCGGAGTTGAATGTTCACTTGCAGTTTTGCCCCTTTTCCATGCATTCGGGTTGGGCGTTGTTATGCATTTCAGTATGTGTGCAGGATTCACATGTATTCCCATGATGAATTTCTCCGCCGATAAAGCAAACAGGCTTATAAAGAAGTACAATATTACCTACATTGTCGGCGTTCCCAATATGTTCAAAAAGATGTATGAGGCATCCAATTTTGACGGTCCCCATCTTTCAAAACTCCGTCTTTTGTGGGCGGGCGGTGATATTATCAGCGATACTTTTCTTAATGCTTTCAACTCAAAACTTGAGAAATACCGTGCCCCGGGAAGACTTTACCGCGGCTACGGCCTTACTGAGGTGTCATCCGTCTGTACCGCCAATATTAAGGGCGCATATAAGGAAAATTCAATCGGTAAACCCCTTGACGGTATGACTGTTGAGATTTGGAATGATAAGAATAAAAAACTCCCCCCAAATACTATCGGTGAAATTGTTGTTACCGGTTCAACGGTTATGGCAGGGTATTTGGGCAGTGATGACAGCGGCGTCTATACTGACAGGAAGGGCAACCGTTGGATTATGACGGGTGATTTGGGATATCAGGACGAGGACGGTTTTGTATTCTTCACCGGAAGAAAGAAACGAATGATTGTTATTTCCGGTTACAATGTTTACCCCAATGATATTGAACAGGAAGTTTTAAAACTGGATTATATTAACGAGGCTTGTGCCGTACAGGGCTATGTGGATTCAAAACCCATAATCAAACTTTTTGTTTCTCTCTATCAGCCAACGGACAATCCCGAAGAAGTATGTAAACTGATTAAGGAATACTGTGACAGTAAATTAGAACGTTTCTCAAGACCCAGTACAGTTACAATTCTTGATGCTCTGCCCAAAACGCGTATGGCAAAAATTGATTTTATGAAACTTACGGATATGGCGCCCGCACCGCAGGCTTCAAAAAAGGAAATACGCGAGGAACGAAAAGCAAAACGTGAAATCGAAAAAGCGGCTGAAAAAGCCGGCAAAGAAGCGGATAAACAGGAAAGGGAAGAACGGGAAGCCGCAGAAAAAGCAAAGTTGCGCACCACATCCACGGAGGTAAATAATGGACGAGATGAATAAAAACAGTCTTTCATATAAGATACACAAGAATCCTTTTTTACTTGGACTGTTTGTTATTGTTGTAGCCGTTGCACTTGTGGCAATTTTCAGTCTGGCGTCGGCTATACAGAAAAAGACAAAAGAACTTGACGCAACAACCGAAAAAACTACCGCGGCAACAACCGCATTGTCCGCTGTTGAGGAGGAAAAGACGGTTTCGCTTGATGGATTGAGAAAACACGTGGATACAATTAAAAATGTGTCTGCGGAGTTTGACAGTAAAAATGCTAAAATAATTGTTGAATTTAATGATAAAGAGTCACTTTTAGATGCTCATTATGCCAACAATGATTTTGCCGTTGACATTGTACCGATTTTCTATTTCTATATTAACAACGGTACTCAGGTGTCCTGTCCCGGAAAATTCAGATTCCTGTCAGACGGCAAAAGTGTTGAATATACACTTTCGGAAATAAATGACCTTGCGAATGCGGTTGCTCTGACGGATGAACTTACGGTTGATTTTGACAATGTTTTTGAGTTACTCAAATTCAATGTTTATCTTGAACATCAGTCCAACGACGGTGTGGGAAGAACTGTTTTGGGAACTTACCCGAAAACCGTTGAGGCATTTAACAGTGAGTATTCACAAAAACCCGCTGTTGTTTCAAATACGGCTTCCGGTGTGGAAAAAGTCAAAGTTACCATAGCGGATGAATTCGTTTGGATGGATGTGTATTTTGCCGACGAAGAGTCCTATAACAAACTGAATCATGATTTTGAAAATAATTTCATCTGTTTCGGATTTGAGAAAGGCGGAAAGAAATTCGATTGGAAGTTCATTACAACGGAATATGACAGCCTTTATATGATCCGTTGCAAATTTGATGCCTATTCTTTAAAAGAACTTGCCGACGAAATCGCAGATCCCTCCATAACCATTCCCGCATTGTTCCAATATAAAATAAATGTGTGGACTTCGGACTATGATACGGACAATTCATTGTTTACATTAAACTAATTAAAAACATCGAACCTTGTATTTTCATAGGTTCGATGTTTTTTTATGTGTATAGTTATTACGGACGCAGACTCCGCTCTTTTTATAAGATTATACTTTTGAATTATGCTCTTGCAGTAGTTTGGCACGGATTTCGTTGAATTTCTTTTCGGGAATCGGCAATTTACTGCCGTCAGTCATAGTGACCGTAAACCTTTCAACAGAGGAGATATAATCAGGATTGACAAGATAACTTCTGTGTATGGAGATTAACTTATCATCGGACTTGTTCGCAATATCGGATATGGACTCTCTGACCGGTATCTGACCGTTTACGGTAAATATCACTGCATTTCTTTTTGAAGCAGAGATATACAGTATTTCCGAAAGATGAATAAAGCACAAGGAACCGCCGTCACCGGTGATGCACAGAGGAGAATCATTTTCCTTTGATTTAAGAGCATGATTGATTAAATATCTGTGAGCCATTTTACCCATGGAATTCGGAAACCTTTCGTCTTCTCTGAGACTTAATTCACCCATGGGGTTTGAAATATGTAAATGAGAAATTTTAAATCCGTCATTGGCGATGTTCCAGACAAAAGTGCACCGTTGCTGAACCTGTAAAAAATAATCAACACATTCGTCCGTTGTAACAAGATACCGCCCCGTTACAACACATACTTTGGGTGTTGACATAACCACATTAAATTCGGCGTTAAGAAGATGACAGGGCTGCAATTCAGGCATATCATTTTCCAAATCGGCTTGTACCTCTTTTTTTCCTATAATGAACTGATCCTGCCGAGCACCAATCCAAGTGATGTTATCTGCAAAATAATTTACTGCATATTTACAGTCCCGTTGCCAGAAGTGATCAAGGCACTCACGGGTCAGTTTAATTGCTTCAAGTTCAAAAGATTTCATTTTATCCCTCATTTACTTCATTTTTTATAGAGTAACGCAAAAAAACACCAAAGTCAATAAAATTGTGATTTTTCGTTACTTTATATGGCTATTGGTTACATAATTATTGAAAACAAGGAATAATAATAGTATAATGTTTCCATAAATTACAAAACTGACGAAGGATGTGTTCCTATGAATAATAATGGTAATAATCAAGGAGTAACAATATCAAAAAAATCTCTTGCGATAATTATAATAGTTGTTTTATTTCTTATTGCAGGCGGTGTAGTGTTAGGACTTAATTGGAATAACTGGTTTGGCGACAAGCCTGTTGATACTCCTGCCGTTACTCAAAATCAGCTTGACATTGACCCCAACGCAGACGATTGGAACGGTCAGCAGTTAGAGGATAAGGTTGGTGCCTCTGAGGGTATTAAAATCCCCGGCTATCCGTCAATAACAATCCCCAAGGATACAAAGGATGTAACGGTGGCACTCTTAAATCCCGAGGGCAACCCCTGTTATTTCAAATTTGAGCTTGTGCTTAAAGATTCGGGCGAAACAATATATACCTCAAAGCTCGTTCCTCCGGGAAAGGCAATAACAAATATAACTCTCTCAAAGGCACTTGCCCAGGGCGAGTATGACGCAACAATAAAAATTTCAACCTATTCACTAACCGACCAAAGTGCAATGAACGGCGCTAATGTGGAAACGGTTTTGATAGCGAAGTAGGGAGGCGAAATAAAGTATGAAAAAAATTAAAGCAAGGAAATGGCTTTCAATACTGCTATGTATTGTTTTGGCTATTTCAATGTTCCCTGTTGCAACCTCTGCGGCAGAGGATAAAGGTAATATCTCTCTTTCTGCGGTAACCGGCAATCCCGTTGGAAACAGCAACGAAGGATACGCAAATTTATTTGACGGTGATACCGGAACTAAATGGTGCTGTTCTTTCAGCGACTCTGCCTATGTTATTTTTAAAGCATCTGAGCCGGTCAAGCTAAGCCACTATTCAATTGCAACTGCAAATGATACAGCCGGTTACTCCGAACGAAATCCGGTGGAATGGAAGCTTTCTGCCTGTTTGGATTATGAAGATGAATCCACTTCTTGGACAGTAATTGATACTGTTACAGACGGCGGATTACCGTCTGCAAATGAAACATATACTAATTTTATATTATCAGAAACCACACCGCTTTATCAGTATTTCAAGCTTGAAATAACAAAAATTAATAGCGGTAGTCTGATGCAGATCAGCGAGATTGCAATGACACAGTGTGATCATCAGTTTGAAGCTACCGGCACAACAATTGCTCCAACCTGTACAGAGGGTGGTTATGATATTTATGAATGTTCAATATGCCATATACAGAAGAAAGTTCCAAATGATGAGCCTGCAAATGGTCATAATTACGTTAACGGTTTCTGTACTGTATGCGGCATCTGGCAGGTCGACTATCCGGTCAGCTATCTGGACGAAAACGGTATAGAGAAAACTACAGTATGTAAAGCAGCAATCACTGCCGATAATATCGGCGAGTACACAACTATAAACGAAGGCTGGTATTTGGTTAGAGGAACAATAACGGCGAACAGTCGTATAACAATCAGCGGCGATGTCCACTTTATTCTGGAAGACGGCTGTGATTTTACCATAAATGGCGGAATTGAAGTTAATGAGCCGTCAAGCATAACAATTTATTGCCAGCAGGCAGGTACAGGAAAGTTGACTTGTAAAGGTGCTGAAAGCAAAAACGGAATAGGCGGCAGTACCGCACGCGGAAATATTACGATTAACGGCGGCATCATCTATGCACAAGGTGGTTCCAATGATGGCGGTGCGGGCATCGGCGGTGAACCCGGCGGAGCCATAACCATTAACGGCGGAACGGTAACTGCCATAGGAACCTACAATAACTCCGGCATTGGAGGTAACAGGTTTGGTTCGACTAAAAGCGGTGGCGTGATAACCATAAACGGCGGAAGAATTACAGCACAAGGACACCAAAGATCTGCCGGCATTGGCGGTGCATACCGAGGAGACGGCGGAACGATCACCATTACAGGTGGTATCGTAGAAGCCTCCGGAACCGGAAACAGTTATGGAGCCGGAGCCGGTATCGGTGCGGGTTCCGGATCAACTCTTTCCGGCACAAACGGAGGAAGCGGTGGAACCATTGTTATTACCGGAGGAACAGTAAAAGCAACCGGTACAAACGGTGCGGCAGGAATCGGAAAGCCGTCTGTAGGGGGATCGAGCGGTACTTTCAGCACCGAAAAAGACGGAGTCAAAGGAAATGCCGTTATTTTTGCTAATGACATTTCGGATCAAAGCAAAAAAAGCAGTTGGAGCGGCGTGATTTTTGAGGGCGACGAGGGTCAGGTTTACGGCACAAGCATCGCGCCTACAGAGGATTTTGAGATGGGCAGTAGTGACACTTTGCTCATCCCGGAAGATTCAGAACTGAACATAAACGGTATCACTGCAACCAACAACGGTAATGTGTATGTGGACGGTGTCCTAACAGGCA
>JBJFGF010000012.1:0-4640 GCA_051892415.1 Acutalibacteraceae bacterium
TGAGTAAACTCACACGCTCCCGCTGAAAGGCGAACTCTCTTTCTCCGCCATAAAATTCTGTTTACTGTGCTTTTTCGCACAAAGGCTAATTAGTGTGATAAATAACAAGAATTTACTTGCTATTATTCGAGGTTCAGAATACAATATATACATATTGAGGTAACTATATGCTAAGTTTTATATCAGCGAAAGAAGCCGCAAAAAAATGGAATATTTCGCAAAGGCGAGTTTCGGTTTTGGCTTCCGAAAACAGAATTAACGGCGCAATGATGGTTGGCAATATGTGGATTATTCCTTCTAACGCCGAAAAACCGATAGATAAACGAACAGTACGTTATGAAAAAGCTAAAACCGTAACGCTTAAACCGTTTGTTAAGTGGGTTGGAGGCAAAAGTCAACTTGTAGAGCAAATAGAAAAAATGCTTCCGTCGGACGGCGAAAAAACTTTGACAAAGTATGCCGAACCTATGGTAGGCGGAGGCGCATTGTTTTTCAATATTCTTTCCAAATACGATTTTAAAGAACTTTATATAAGCGACATCAATGCCGAACTCATAAACGCATATCAGGTTGTTAAAAACGACGTTGAAAACCTAATTGCTAAACTTAACGAAATGCAAATGTTGTTTTTGCCTATGGACGAAAACGGCAGAAAGTATTTTTACTACACTATTCGCGAAAAGTTTAATTCCACCGTTTTATCGCAAGAAACGGCAACGGATAAGGCGGCACAGTTTATTTTCCTTAATAAAACCTGTTTCAATGGGCTTTACCGAGTAAACCGCAAAGGACAATTCAACGTTCCGATGGGAGCATATAAGAATCCGACAATTTGCGACGACGAAAACTTGCGCAATATTCATGAAGCACTTCAAAACGTAACTATCGTTTGCGGAGATTATACACTTTCCAAGTCGTTTATCGATAAAGACACATTTGTGTATTTCGATCCCCCGTATCGTCCTATTTCCGAAACATCGGCGTTTACGGCATACAACACCGATGCGTTTGACGACAACGAGCAAATAAGGCTTGCAAAGTTTTTCGACGAAATTAACGATTCGGGTGCAAAAATTGTGTTGAGCAACTCCGATCCGAAAAACGTGAACGAAAAAGACGATTTCTTTGACGAGTTGTACAGAAATTACAAAATAAACCGCGTTGAAGCAAGCCGTGTTATCAATAGCAAAGGCAATAAGCGCGGAAAAATAAACGAATTGCTTATTTGCAATTAAGGAGAATACAATATGTCTATTCTTGAACTTACTAAAGAAGAAATTGATAAATATATTGATGAGCTGTATTCTTGTTTTCCTACAGGTCGTGAATTTGAAATTTTTCTTAATTCTTTTTTAAGTGCACTTGGCTTCGAAGAAGTAGTTACGACTCAATATGTTGGTGATAAAGGAATTGATTTAACTTGTACTAAAACTGGTCTTGACACTAAAAATGGTACAGATACAATCAATTACTATGTTCAAGCAAAACGATATGCTCGTAGCAATAAAGTACAACCTAAAGAAGTCCGCGATTTAAAAGGAACAACCAAACGTGACAAAAACGGAAATATTTTGAATAGCAATTATATCAATGTGTTTATCACTACGTCTACTTTTACAAAAGCAGCTTTAGAAGAAGCAAATGATAATCCAAATATGCCGGTTATTACCATCGACGGTACACAACTTATTCAATATTGCATTGAACACGGCATCGGATTCAATTACAAGCCGGTTTTCTCAAAAAACGACATCTTTTCATTAACCAATTATGGACAACCAACTGATAATTTTGTTGTGTCTGAATCAGAATACTTAGTCGAAAGAGAGATAACGAAAAATGACATAAGAGCAAGAATTTTGATTATTCCGCAGATCGTTAAAAATGAACTTCCCATAGATAAAGAAAAGTTTAACGTTCTGTTTAACGGAATTAAGAAACAGCTTAATATTGATAAATCACGCCGATATTTTGGCGGTGTTACTGATTTGTATAAACAATTTGATTTATTAACAAGTGACGGTGTATTCATTAGTAAAAAAGCGAAATGGAAAATAGATAACGATATAATAATCGTTGATTTGATATAATAGGAGAAAACAAATGAAAAGAGATTTTAACGAATGGCTCGGTTCGTTCAGAAACAGTATTTGCAATTATAAATTTTACGTAGACTTTGAAAAAGTTTACGGCAATGTCGATAAAATAAAAGTCGAATTAAACATACTTAATTCGCTTATCGGCTCGAAAAATATTGAAAACGATTTCAAAAAACTCGTGGCTGAATATCCGAAAGTTTTGAAATGCGTTCCAATTTTGCTTGCAGTACGCGGTCGTGAAATTTACGCTATCGACGGCGACGGAGAATACTTATTCAATTTTGCAAAGCCCAATTATTCAGTAGACGAATACATAATGTATATGCGTAAAACAGGTTTGTTTTCGCTTATTTCCGAACATCTGATAAACAACCTTGTAGATTATGTTACCGGTGTAGAAGTCGGACTTGACAGCAACGGACGAAAAAACCGCGGCGGACATTTGATGGAAGATTTGGTAGAATCTCATCTTATCAAAGCCGGACTTGTTAAGGGCGTTGATTATTTCAAAGAAATGTATCTCGCCGATGTAGAAAAGACTTGGAATTTAGACTTGTCGAACATTTCCAATCAAGGCAAAGCGAAAAAGCGGTTCGATTTTGTAGTTAAAAAAGGCAAAACGGTCTATGCTGTAGAAACGAATTTTTATTCAAGTGGCGGTTCAAAACTCAATGAAACCGCAAGAAGTTACAAAACCATTGCCTTGGAAGCAAAAAACATCGACGGGTTTGCTTTCGTTTGGTTTACGGACGGACAAGGCTGGAAGTCGGCTCGCCACAATTTGGAAGAAACCTTTGACGTTTTAGATAATATGTACTGTATCGCCGATTTGGAAAACGGCATAATAGAAAGGTTGTTTGATTGATATGGCGAAAAAAATTCCTTTACAACCCGAAAATTTTGAACTGGAAACAAATACTGTGTGGGCGTTTCCCGCCCGCGGCAAGTGGGCAACGCATGACGCTAAATATCGCGGTAATTGGTCGCCGTATATACCGCGCAATTTAATTTTGCGTTATTCGACGGAAGGCGATACCGTTTTAGATCCTTTTGTAGGAGGCGGGACAACCGCTGTCGAGGCTAAACTTACAAATAGAAATTTTATCGGTTTTGATATCAATCCCGAAGCAGTCGAATTAAGTCGCAAAAAATGCGAATTTGAGTTTGATACCACTGCTACCACTCAAATTGACGTGGCGGACGTAAGAAAATTGCCGCTTGATAACAATTCCGTTGACCTTATCTGCACTCATCCGCCCTATGCAGATATTATTCATTATAGTGAAAACATTGACGGCGATCTTTCGCTCTTAAAGACAAAAGATTTTTTGTTTGAAATGGGAAAAGTGGCTGACGAATTTTATCGTGTGCTGAAAAAAGATAAATTCTGTGCTATTCTTATGGGTGATACACGTAAAAAAGGTATGGTTCAGCCGCTTGCTTTTGAAACAATGCGTATTTTCGAGATGGCAGGATTCAAAACAAAAGAAATAATTATCAAGGAACAGCACAACTGCAAAGCCACGGGATATTGGAAAACAAACAGCATAAAATTCAACTTCTTGCTTCTCGCCCACGAGTATTTGTTTGTGTTTAAGAAATAATATGAATAATACTACAATTATTTTTTCAGATGAAGCTGGGCAATATTATCAAACCCCAAATGACAAACAAATTAAATCAGATCCTTTCTATGTCCGTTCTGCTGTATATTTGTCTACAGAGGATTATATTTCCTTTCAACATTCCATAGGTTCATTAAAACAAAAATACAATATTCCTTTCAATGAAGAAATTAAATGGTCTGATATATATGAAATTAAGCAAGGTCGCTTCCGTGCTAATTTTCTTAAAGAAATTGATTGTGAAGAATTAATGGCGTATATTACTGAATATATGTCAATTGCCTACGGGAAAGACTCAATCAAATACCTCTTTACAATATCGGGAAATCGTAAGCAAAATCGTGCAGATAAAGATTATATTATATTTTTTCATCTGCAAAACATCTACCAGCGCGCGCAGCTAGATGCAAATAGTGAAAATAGCGATTTTTACATGGTCATAATCGACGATATGAACGAGTCTGCATTAAAAAATTTACGAGAGAAATGCAGTAGTTTGTTACATACTGGCGATAAATTTTTGAATTACCCTAATTTAAATCAAAGCCTTTTGGTTGAAAAGAGTGAACAAAGTGCGGGCATACAGTTGTCAGATTATGCCGCAGGCATCTTTAATTCGGTAGCCAAAAAATATATACTATCAAAGAAAAGTTATGATTATGCCGATTCTTTATATAAAAAATATATTGCGTCCAAATTGAGGAATCACAATAAAAATATATCGGGCTATGGCATAATAAGAATCACAAATAAAATGGAAATAGACAATTTAGGTGAATTATTTAATGTCACAAAAACTTATTTATGAATAGATTTCTTTACTTGGCCATAATTCGTACTATTCGATTTACGTTACTAATGCTCCGCCATAAAAGCACCTTGCGGGGTGCTTTAATTATGTAAAGAGAGAATTTTA
>JBJFGF010000013.1:0-4622 GCA_051892415.1 Acutalibacteraceae bacterium
CGCACGGTATCGCTACCAACGGATTTTGAGTCCGTCACGTCTGCCAATTCCATCATTCCGGCAAATAGCACTGATACATTATAATATAAAGTTTCAAAAAAATCAATATTTTTAAAATAAATAATGAAATATTTTCTGAAGAATTTTTTGTTACTTAATATGCCGGTGATTACTCTTAGAGCGTCGATAGTTTTCGCTTTTTTCCGGACTGATTTTTAAATCAGTCCGTTAATAACTGCCTGAACAGCAGGGGGACAATGTTGGGATTTACAGTATTAATTTCCAAAATCAAGCCCCGGAAACATCTTCTTGCAAGGGGGACAACATCGTTAAAAGAAATGAAAACACCGTATTCACATTGCAATAAGACGGCGGGAAAAATTGCTGCGAGTTTGTCTATTCACCTTTTGCAGAAGAATTCCAACCGCTTTTTAATTCATTCCCTGTAAGGTTTTTTATTCTTGGCTTTACGCCCCAAATGTTATTCAACAGTTAACTTGACTATTGTATCAACCGCGTTATTTCTTAACGCATATTCAGACAGAGCAATAACAATTTCTCTATCGTTTTGTGAAAAGTCTGTTTTTTCACCTTTCATTATCTCTGCCGAAAGGATTTTTTTATCAATAGCGGGGAGCGTGGTTTTGTTAAATTTCTCAATATCAAGAATGTGGATATATATTGTGTTATCCTTTTGAGTGCTGACATAAACATCGTCAACGGGCTCAAACATACCCGCCCTTGTGCCAAAAATACTTTCACCGTAAATTTTAAGCCATTCGCCAATCATTTTGAGAACGGACAGGCTTTTTTCGGGAATATCACCATTTTTGTCGGGAGCCATATTCAACAGCAAATTTCCGTCTCTGCCCACGGCATTGACAAGCATACGGATGATATATTCAAAAGTCCAGCTTCTGTCATCGGGCACATACGCCCAATGCTCTGTCAAGGACATATTCTTTTCCCACGGGATGGGAACAATCTTGCCCTTGATTTCGTGGGGACCCTCGTCGCATTCAAAATCGCCTTTGTAGCCCGAACGGGGAGATACCATACATTTGGGATTGTAGGAACGCACCATCTTGTTTAATTTTATAGGTTCCCAAAGCCAAGCGGAATCATAGTCCGTTCCCCGATGTGCAAGCCATCCGCCGTCATACCAGAGTATATCAATTTTGCCGTAATTACTGCATAATTCTTCTATCTGTCCGTAGCCCTGTTTTTTCATCAAAAGGGCGCTATCAGGATTCTCTTTTGGGTGAAAATAACCGTCAAACCGCCAGTCCATAGGAGAATAGTAAAGTCCCGTATAGAGTCCTTTTTTCTTAAACGCATTCGTAAATGCCTTAACATAATCCTCGCCGCTTCCGCATTTTACAGAGGTGAAATCCCTGTAAGAGCATTGACTGTCCCACAATGCATAGCCGTCGTGATGACGGGTTACCATAACGGCATATTTCATGCCTGCCGAAAGGGCGGCGTCCGTCCAGCCCCGCATAATTTCATCAGCAGATTTGTTTGGAATAAACTCATTTTTTGCAATATTCCTGTAATCGCATTCGCTCCATTTGTCGTTAAAATAAGTCCATTCGCCTTTGCCTATAACCGAATAAACGCCCCAATGGATGAACATACCGAATTTAGCGTCACGCCACCATTTGATGTCGTCCTCAGTCAGATGAAGGGCGTCATCATCGATACCGCTTATTCCGTTGAATTTCATATTTGAATTGAGTTGACCTTTAAGCATTGATGCAAGTTCTGCACCTGTCATTGTGTTTCCCATAATTACTCCAATTCAATTTTAATACAGATGGGTAAATCCGTTGCCGGTTCGTTTTTCAGTTCTATTGAAAGTCCGTCCTTGTTACAAGTGAAACTCTCAACCTCGTTATCGCCCAAAACGGTAACATTTTCAATACAGATACCGCTTCTGTCCGTATAAATAGAATTGATTTTAATTGATTTTGAGGGTTTCATCTGGAATGCGTAAAGTACGCCTGATTTGTATGTGAACCTGAAATCGTGCTCATTATAGGCAACATCTCCCTCGCTGAACATACCCGAGCCAACCTGATTTTCCCCCTCTTTATAGAACTTGTATGGCACGGTTTCATAAATGCCCTCGCCGTTGATTTTCAACCATTCTCCGAGTTCCTTGAGTACGGTTGTTTCCTCATGGGTGAATGTTCCGTCCGCCTTCGGGCCTATATTCAAAAGAAGCATGCCGTTTTTAGAAACAACATCAATAAGAGTTGTTGCAACATCGTAGGTTGATTTATATGTATTGTCCTTTCTGTAACCCCAGGAATCCTTGCCGATTGCGGTATCGGTTTGCCACGGATACGGGAAAATATCGCCCAATGCGCCGCGCTCAATGTCAAGGGTTGCCGTACCTAAAGCAAAGGCGTTGTGTTTGTAATCAATCGTAACCTCGCGGCCCCATTCTTCGGCACGGTTGTAGTAGTATGCGGCAATCTTTTTGAGATAGGGCTTGAAGGATTTGTTTTGAATCCACCAGTCAAAATAGAGAATCTTCGGCTGATATTTGTCAATGAGTTCACAGGTTCTCACCATCCAGTCGTCAAGCCATTCCTTGCTTGCGCCCACCTCGTCAACAATATCGCAAGTTTCGGTCATTGTTACGCCAAATTTATCTTCATAGTACGCAGGAGCGTAAAAATCAAAGCAATCATTTTCGGGATTGATATCGCTGTCAAAAGTTCTGCCCATATTCATAAAGAAATAATGTTCTGCCCTGTGAGTTGAAGCGCAGAATGTCAAGCCCTGTTTTTCACATTCTTTTTTCAGTTCTCCCGCAATATCTCTGCAAGGTCCCATATTTTTTGCGTTCCAGCGGTTAAATTCCGTGTCATACATGGCAAAGCCGTCGTGATGCTCGCAAACAGGCATAACGAATTTTGCACCTGCATCCTTAAAGGTTTTTATCCACTTTTCAGCGTCGAATTTTTCTCCCTTGAACATGGGGATAAAGTCTTTGTAACCGAAGTCCTTCGGGTCGCCGTAGGTTTTGATATGATACTCGTATTCGTAGCCTCTGTCCTTCATATACATATTTCTTGAATACCACTCGCTGCCAAAGGCGGGAACGCTGTAAACGCCCCAATGAATGAATATTCCGAACTTGCCCTTGTAGTACCAATCGGGCGTTTTGTGAGCCGAAAGAGATTGCCAGTTATCCTTGTATTTCCCCTTTGTAATGACCTCGTCAATCTGATTTAAGTATTCAAGTACAGTCATATTTCTAACCTCCGTTGTTGCTTTGTGTTAACTTGCAGTATGTTTTGCCGTAAAAACAAGCCCATAAGCAGTTATCAGCTTCAGAATACTTAATAACTCTCATTTGAATTGCAGGGCGTAAAATTTGTATATAGATTATACAACATTTTTTGTAAAAACAATAGTTTTTTACGATAAGATCTTAAATTCACCATAATGGCATGATTTTTGATACCATCTTTTGTGCCCTTTATTATATATTATATGGGTGTATCTACATATTGACAAAAACTTCCGTAGAGAATAAAATATACTCGTTTTATAGTAATCGGAACCGTATATTTTATGTTTCGTTGTTACAAAGATTTTTATTTTGGGAGAATATGGTATGAAAAGGGTTTTTAAAAGCAGTCTGTCGTTGGTTCTTGCTTTAACAATTATTCTGAGTTCTGCATACGTTGGGCTTGGTGAAATTGATTGGGGTGGAATTTTTGCAGTTAAAGCAAGTGCGGCAAACGAAAGCGATTTAAGTTTTACACTTAATGATGACGGTGAATCGTATTCCGTTACTGATTGCAATACATCCGCAAGCGGTGAGATTGTTATTCCAAGTACATATAACGGTTTGCCTGTAACAGTATAGGCGATTATGCTTTCTATTATTGTACAAGCCTCACCTCAATCACCATCCCCGACAGTGCAATCGCCACAGCCGAAGCAAGTTACATTTACGGAAATACAGAGTTTTACGGCACAGGTACAGCCGTTACTGTATTTGACGGTGGTGAATATGTGGGCGAATTTACATTAGTTGTTTCAGGCGACATTAACGGCGACAGTGTATGTGATGTACTTGACTGTGCCGCCGTTCAAGTCGTTTCAAGCGGCCACGGAACTTTTGTTGGTGCCTATTCAATAGCTGCCGACAGCAACTCGGACGGTATGGTCGATGTCATTGACTATCAGGCAATTGTAAACAAGGCTCTTTCATAACAAAAATTTAATACTCACTTTATCCACGCTATTACTCGTAGCGTGGATATTTTTTATATAAAAAAGCAGAGTAACCACAAAGGTGATTACTCTGTTTTGGCGCGCCGGAAGGGACTCGAACCCCTGACCTTCTGGTTCGTAGCCAGACACTCTATCCAACTGAGCTACCGGCGCGTATATGGAGCGGATGACGAGGCTCGAACTCGCTACCTCCACCTTGGCAAGGTGGCGCTCTACCAGATGAGCTACATCCGCAAATGCAAAAGTTATTATACATACAAAGTACGGGCTTGTCAAGAGTTTTTTCAATTAAGAACTGATTTTTTCGAAAAAGGTTCATTGTAAAATGAAATAGGACATATAGAAAGAGTCATAGCAGACGTGGT
>JBJFGF010000014.1:0-4621 GCA_051892415.1 Acutalibacteraceae bacterium
GGAGTATACCTTCCGAGCCTTCGGCTATCGTTTCCTTTGCAGACACGACCTTTACGCCGTTTTTGCGGAGTAGAGCCTTATAGTGTGCGCTGTCATAGCGGTTACGGGAGAACCTGTCCAATTTCCACACGATAATGCAATCGAAAGCGTGTTTATAGCTGTCCTTAATCATTCGCTGAAATTCAGGACGGTTATCTGTTTTTGCAGAATAAGCTCGATCTATGTAATTCCCGATAACCTGAATGTCGTTATAGGTAGCGTATTCCATACACTCTCTAAGCTGACCTTCAATTGAGGCTTCCGTCTGGTTGTCACTCGAATAACGGGCGTAAATAACTGCTCTCATTTATTATGTTCCTCCATAAGGCGTAAAAGCGTTTGCTTTAATTTTGCATTTGCGGGAGAGTTGGGGTCAAAGCACATTTCAATCAACTCCTGCATTTGCTTGTTGTCTTTCAGAACCTTGGGTTGATAGTCGTATAGTTTACCCTGTGGATTGTCCGTTCTGCCAAAAATATAATCAAGCGATACGTCAAAATAATCGGCGTACCATAGTAAAATACTATTCGGAACATCACTTTTTCCGCTTTCGTAACGGAACACGGCAGATTGTGCTATTTTGCCGTTTGCTTCCGCTATATTTACTTGAGTTTTGTTTATTCCTTCTCGTAGTGATTTTAGCCTATTGCCTATAATTTTATTGTCCATATTCACCTCATAAATTTATGATATGCTAAAATTAAATAAATGTCAATTCATATTACGTATTTATTCCGTTGATTTTTAAGCTCGCATATGTTATAATTTTTTTATCTTATATTTTTTGCAATAAAATCGTTAATCAAAGTGTTTAATTTGTAAGGAACAATATTAGGCTGATTACGGACGAAAAAACAAAGGAACAAACAATGAATAAACGAGAAATCGATATTGCTCTTAAAAAAATTGCGCAGGGCGATAACGTAGCCTTCGAGCAGTTATACATAGAAACAAAGCGCGGCGTTTACGCCTTTTTATTCTCATACTTCAATAATCAAGCCGATTGTGAAGACGCTATGCAAACTACTTATTTGAAAATCAAGCAAAATATCGGGAAGTATAAAATTGGCAGTAACGGCTTGGCTTGGATTTTACAAATAGCGAAAAACACCGCATTAAACGAATTACGTGCAAGAGCAAATTACGAAAAACAACGAGAGGGAGTCTTACATCAAGAAGTAATCAACTACGATAATCTTGAAATAAAAGATACTCTCATAATGATTATGAAACGGATATTAGACGAAGAGGAACAACGAATAGTCATTCTTCACGTTGTTTGGGGCTATAAACATAAGGAGATAGCAAAAATAATAAACAGCCCTATCGGTACGGTAATGTCGAAATATAAACGCGCAGCAGATAAATTAAAATCGGCGTGGAAGGAGGAACAGGCATGAAATCTTGGAAAAAACAGTTAAATGAAGAGTTTGACAGAACTGTTCCTGCGCTCAAAGACGAAATTAAAAATGCACCTATTATAACCGCGAATCAAATTGATGGTTCGGTAGTTCAAAATGGAAATACATTAGTCAAACGCCGTATCGGAATAGGTTCGGTTTGCGCAGTGGCAGTAATTGCGCTCGTGTTTATGTTCATGTGGCTCTTCGGCGTTTTTAATACGCCGACTGTTCCTGCCATTGACCGTTTTGTATTTACATTGGAAATCAATCCCACAGTAGCGTTTGTTACAGATAAAGACGGCAGGGTTCAGAGTGTAAACGCCCTAAACGAAGACGCCGATGTAATTCTTTCGGACGATAGTACATTGAACAAGCTCAAAAACGTGCCCTTATCGGAATCAATCGTAACTTATACCGATAGCGCGGCGCAGCTCGGTTATCTCGATTTGTCAGCCGATAAAACCGCCGTCCGGCTTTCGAGCAGTTCGGAAACAGACGAAACTTTGCTTGCAACCATATCCGAAAGTTTACAGTCCTACTTTATGACGAACGGTATCTATGCGGTAGTAGTGACCGATATTCTTCCCGTAAGTGAAATATGCGAGCGTTTAGGTGTTCCGAAAACAAATACCCTTACGGATTTAACCGACACAATTAAAGACCTACCCGCTCTTTTCGGCGAAAGAGTGGATATGGGCGCAGATGCCGAAAAGCTACAAAACCTTTATCAAACCTTTGTTATCGGTACGCAAACACTTGAATATGTCAGGGACGAATTGTTGAAGAACGTAAACGTTATTGTTACCAACGCGCAAATGCTTTCGCAAATGGGTTTGTGCAGTTACGACATTATGATGCACAAGGATAATCCGTTCAATCCTATCCCCGCAGATTATTGGACTATAAAAAAATATCCCAACGCAAATTATACCGAAGAATTTGCCGCACTTATGACGCAAATGAAAAACTTGCTAACCGAATACAAAAATGAATTCGGCATATCTTTGAATAGTTTATCCGATTTGACTTCTGCGGCAGACGCTTATTCTTCTTTTGTCGGTATGAATTTTGAAGAATTGTTCGCTAACCTTACGTTAAACGATTTTCAAAGTTCTGCGGCAAAATATGTCGGAATATTGAAAAATATCGGTTGCGATGTCGTAGTGCTTGAATCTATACTCTCCGTTCCGCTCACTACGCAGGAATATCTTACGCAGTTGCAAGTAGTGTTGGATCAACTGAACAACGCAAGAAAGGAACAGTTTAAGGAGATTTACGAGCAACCGAGAGACGAAATTTCCGATGTCGAATACGGTGATTTTATAGAAGAGATTATATCGGAATATGGTTCGCTCGAAAATTTTTGGAATAAAAAATAATTTTTTTATCGGATTGCAATAAAACAAATTTCTCACGTGTTTAACGAGTGATTAAAAAAAATCGGAGGTTCATATAATGAAAAAAAAATTTATAGCTATTGCGTTGTCTTGCCTGATGGCAGGTTCTATGTGCGGACTGACCGCCTGTAATCTCGGTGATGAAACAACGGATAAAACAGAAAAACAGGCTTATGTAAGCCTTGACATCAATCCCGCTATCGAACTCATTGTCGATAAAGATAGTAATGTTGTAAGCGTTCGCGGCGAAAACGAGGACGGACAAGTACTTTTGTATGAAGAAACAGGTATTAAGGGCGAAAAAATAGACGCTGCTATTCAAAAGATTACCGACTTGGCTATTCAATACGGTTATCTCGACGAAAACAATAAAGTTGTAGATACTATCGTTTCGTCGAGCGATAACGATTTTGCTACGGAAATTTTAAGCAAAGTTAATACTTCCATTACAGCAACGGCGGAAAATTTGGGACTGAGCGTATCGACTGACGGCGAAGGCGCTTATTCGTTACTTCGCAAAATGGACGAAGTAAAAAAGCAATTCCCTAACAATAAAGCAATTCAGAATATGTCCGTATCGAAATTCAAACTTGCACTTTCCGTATCGGAAACAGGAGAAATCTCGCTTGATGCTGCGGTTGCACTCGATGACGCTAAACTTATTGAAATGCTGAAAGAAGCAAGTCCAAAAATAGAAGAATTTGCCACGGCTACTTATTTGGAAGCAAAAACGAAGGCTCTCTCCGTTTACGAGCAAGCAACCGAGCTTGCGGGCTATGGCGTGTACACGCAATACTACCTTGAAAAAATGCTTTCGCATCCTTTAACGGTTTATTACGGCGGCGTATATCAAATGTATGCTTCGGCGGCAAAAGGATTTGACGTTATTTGCGACGTCGCAGAGCTTGCCGCAAATGTAAGCAATTATCCTTTGAACGAAATGCAGATTAACGCAGTCGTTGCCGCTCTAGGAATGGAATCCGCCGATGCGCTTAAAAATTCCAAAGGCGAAATTACGGTTAACAGCATAGAGGCGTACGCCGATAAACTTTTTAAGAACACCTCTGCATCCGAAACGTTGGAACTGACAAAGGCAGCTCTGACCGAAGCCCTTGCGCAAGCGGAAGCGGTTATCGAAGAACAAATAAACGAAATGACCGCAGAATACAAACCGCAAATCGAATCTGCGCTTGTAAGCGCACGTCAGATTATGGCTACGGTAGACAATTTGATGAGTTCTATGCCCGAAAGTATAAAAACTGTATTAAATTCCGCTACTGCCGATTTGAACGATATTTTGGCGGAAGTTGACACTATACTTGCCGGAGACAAAATCGAACTTGACGAATTGAGGGATAAATCTAACCGTCTTGAAGTCAAGGCAAACGAATATCTTGATAAGATTAAAGCCGATTTGTCGGAAGAAGAATGGGAGGAACTCGAAATGAGAAAAACTGCGGCTATCGAAAAATTGTCCGCACAGAAACAAGCCCTCGACGAGGCGTTGGACGAGGCGGCAAAAGCAGCAAAAGATTATCTTGCTAATTTGAAAGAAGCACGCAAAAATAAGTAAATATTAGAAACACAGGTGAAGCGGCACGAAAAAATCGTGCCGCTTATTTTTTCGACAAAACTTCCTAAAAATTACAAACATTTGTTCTGATAATCTATTGACTTCCTGCTTTCGTTGTGATAATATTTATACGGCATAGGTCGTATTGTAGCCTTTTGAGAGAGGAAGCCGAACGGAAAACGGTTAAGAATACGGCGAGTTCCGCTAAT
>JBJFGF010000015.1:0-4525 GCA_051892415.1 Acutalibacteraceae bacterium
ACGGACCAAAAGGCCAGGGGTTCGAATCCCTTAAGGTACGCCACATCAGACCGACATATTCTGTCGGTCTTTTGTTTTCCTTAAGGGTTTTGCACGCCTTGCGTGCTTGTTGCTTTGCAACACGAACCCCCGGCGGGCTGGCATTGTATAAAAAAGTTATAAAAAAGACTCGCTATTGCGAGTCTTTTTTATTTTTTCGGAAATTTATATCTTGCAAACGTCAATCCACTCGACAAAGTTTGAGTACTTTTCAAGTTCGGGAATCGTGAGTTCGATTGCGCTGTTACTGCTGCCGCAGGCGGGGAAAACCGTCCCGAATCTTTTCAGCGATTCGTCAAGGTATACCGTGACGCCGTCGTTGATACCGAAAGGGCAAACGCCGCCGATACCGTGTCCGATAAGGTCGTTCACTTCCTCGGGTTTCAGCATTTTGGCTTTCGCGCCGAAGAAGGATTTATATTTGTGGTTGTCGATTTTCGCGTCGCCCGCCGTAACGATTAAAATCGCTTTGTCGCCCAGCATAAAGGACAACGTTTTCGCAATGCGGCATGGCTCTGTACAAAGGGCGTGCGCGGCAAGCTCGACGGTTGCGCTCGACTCGTGAAATTCCTTGATTCTATCGGCGATTCCGAATTGTTCAAAATATGCTCTTACTTTCTCAATTTCCATTTTACACACCTGTTCTGACGACGTAAACTCTTTTTTGCGAAGCGATGGGGTTTTTCTTTCAATCCGCTTTGTTCCGCTGTTTGCCGGTATTACTATCTATTGGTATACCACATTTTATTATTATTTGCAATTAAAAAGATATTGCCGCATAAAAATAAACCCCGTCGCATACGTTTACGCGACGGGGAAAAGAACGGTTAGTCTAACAATCCGTTCGACACAAAGTTTTTAAGTGTCTGATTAATCTCATCGATTGTCATGTGAGCAAACGGGATTCCGCGATTTCTGCCCCAAATCAAAGTGGTTTTTCCTTTTTTATACGTTCTGATATAAGCATGTTTTTTATGGTCTTCAAATTGAAGGCTTCTTTTGTTTGGGATATACTTTGAAAAGAAAGTTTGATTAAACATTTCTTCGCTTGCAGAGAATAAAATTATGTCCGGATCCAGGTAATCAACCAGTTTATTAAACAAATCAACCCGAATAATTTTTTGTTTTTGGATGTCGGATAATTTGCCCCAGGGCAGATTCGTTGCAATTGCCGAGCAACAATCTATATGTATTGCAGTGTTATTAACAAAAGCGTCGTATGCTTGCAACTGACCGCCATAACTACAATCAAAACTTCCTTCCAGGATTTTTTCGTATTGTGTAAACCAGCCCCTGTAAGGGTTTGCAACAAAGTAATTATTAAGAGTGTCGTATATTTTCTCCTCGTTCTCGGGAAGAAGAGAGGGAACGTCAAAGCGTGGTTTTGTGCCAAAAGGAAACTCCTGATTGCTTGGATTTATGCCGACCGTGATGATTTTTTGTTTGGACGCTTTATATTTTTCTAAATTGCCAAACCAGATAACGGGAAGAGCATTTTTCACTACAAAATCAAAAGGTTCTTTTTGCATATAATCCGCAACATAATCATTCATTAAGCTTTTCAATTGAATATCCATTTTATTCTCCTAAAATTTTTTGTTTTTTCGTTTAGTATTTATCGGCGAAGTCGACCTGATTATTCTTATTGATTCTAATATTTTACAGGGCTGGTGCGGAGCATCAACTTGTCGAGGTTGCTTTCCGGCATTACTTCAAAAGTATCGTCGCTCGTCAGTTTTGAAAAACGCACAACGACTGCAGGAGTATACGCTTCTAAAAGTCCGAAAAAACGGTCGCCGTCGCCAAATAGTGTTTTGACCAAACCTAAATACAAAGCTCTCTCTTCTTGCGGCAGTTCGCCGGTATATAAAACTTCGAGATAAGGCGTGTTGACAAAAAAGTTTGTGTCGTTGTCTCCAAAACTTGATGTAAAAACCATTTTCCTATTGTGCTCTTTGGCTAAAGAATCAAGGTTATGTATGATATCCTCAAATATATCGACAACTGGGAAAGTCTGGTCGTTAGGGCGGCGATGTGCTTGTTGAGTAAAAAAAGACCAGAGTGAATTTCTGTAAAGCTTAAAAATAATGTAATTTGGTTGATCGTTCATTTTTTCTCCTTTTTCATTGTAAGGGAAACAAAGGCAATCTTTTCGATTATGGTAAATATTCCAATAAAAACAATAGCCTATTATAGGCTATTGTTTATCGATTGCCGATGTTTTAGGCAGTGGGAAGTAGTTGAAACATTTCAGCAAAGATTAAAATTCATCGGAAACTTTCAGCCAATAACGAACGCCGTCGCAACGGCTTCTTTCCTTGTCGTATTTATAAATGCCCTTAAAAACGAAAAAGCCGTTTTCTTTTGCAAAAACAATGCGCTCGGCATCTGGGCGGATGTCTGTTCTTACGCCGGACGTGTCGTAACGATCAAGGTTTTCTTCTACAATAGTATCGCCGGACTCATAATTTCTCCAGTTGTTACGAGGTTGATTGTCAAGGTGAATCATCCAAATCCTGTTGTCTTCCGTGTCGTAATACGATTTCATCCAACCCGTGTAGTCTGTTCCTAATAATTCGTTTAATAATTCGGAATTGGTTTTTACGTTAATTACATCGTTTGATTTCATAATATTATCTCCTTGAATAATTTTTATTCTCTTACGATTTGTTCGATTTTATATCCCAGTTGCTCCGCGCGTTTAATAAAATTGGATATGTTTAAAATCCCCCATTGAGAGCACACCAGCATATTTCCATCAATCAAATGTAAGATATCATTGTCTTTTATAAAAAATCTGACTTGATAATCTCTGCGCTGTTCTGCGACGTTTTCGTTTTCCACGACGCCGATTGAGCCTTGCAGCGATTTATCGAAAACGGTTTTTAATTCATTACAAGTTATTGAACGGTTGTTTGCAACGTAATCCTTGATGACAGCCAGGACGAGTTTGTTTTTCAGATAAACGTTACCGTTAAACAAATATCGTGTTTTATCTCGTTGAGAAGGGCAGTCGGGAGGCAAAATATTTTGCGTGCGGGAACGGGGCGCTTCTTCAAAGGACGCTCCTCGTTCCTTTTTCAATTGTTCAACTTCCTTTTCAAGTTTTACTATGCGATTAAGCATATCTAAAATCAAATCATTGTATTCCATTTTTTAGACTCCTAAGCGAAAGTATATAACAAGCAAAAACAAAACGCAAGTATTTTTATGATATTTTTTGATATTTTATGTTTTTTAATATTATTTTTTCTTAATATAACTTTCAATAAGCGGAAAATAATATTTGGTTTCTTTATTCAAATCTAATACCTCATCCAAAAAAGTCACCCATCCAAACAGACCAACAACAGAAAACAGTTTACTAAATTCTTCTTTGCCTAAATCATAACCGTTATCCTTAAAAAACGCTAATATTTCTTTTCTCCACTCAACATACTTTTCTTGTATTTCCAAAATCTCTTTATCTGTGGTATTTTTATTGATATGGTTATTATATAGATTTATATGCCCATAATGATTGCTTGTTGCAGGATTGAATCCAATCAACTTAATTAAGCGCTTATCCATTTCCTCCCATTCCCTACATGCTTCCATAAACTGTTTGTGGTTCAAGCTCATTTTTCTCTCCTATATTGTTTTTTAAGAACATCTGCAACCTTATCTGCCAACTGTCTTTTTTCTTCATCAGACTTTCCGTCTGCCGAAAGAACTGCCGTCTTAACAAAATCAACATCTTCTACCGAAAACTGTTTATCAAAATAAAATCCTCGATTTGTTTTCTTTATAGGATAGCCCATTTCTTGCAGAAATTTAATATTTCTGCACACTGTTTTTCTGTCACAAGGATATACTTCGGATATTACATCTGCAATTTTGGTTTGAGTGATTGGACGACTTTCATCACTTTCACTGTTCAAAATATTAAGAACCCATAGAATCAGTTGTTTTTTAGATTGCATATTGACCTTCTCAATTTAATTATATCATATTCATTGTACTAAAAACCGCCCTACAAGTCCAGAAAACCCATTTTTTCAAAATTATTTTTCTCCACCACACAATTTCTAAAATACTCATTCAAAAAATGGTCATAGATGTATATTCTATTTTGCAAATCGGTTGAGTTTTGTAATGTCGCAGTCGCAGGTTCAAAACCTATTAGTACCAAAACCAGAGAAAATACAGCTGTAAATTTACTATCTTTTGACCACTTTTTCTCTGCATATTTTTTTGTTAAAATTGCATATTATTCATAAAATGGCAACAAAAAAGCGAATATTGCATAATTAATCGCTTTTTTTAAAAAAACAGCTTTTTTGTCTGTCCAATATGGCTCCCCCTGTCTAGTTCGAACCCGCGGGGCAAATGCCCGTTGCTATCGCTAAAACAGCGCACTGTGCTGTTTCTTAACGCGGCAACCCCTGCGGACTGACGCTCCTCTTTCGAGAGGGGCCTCTCCCGTTCACCTGTTTAACGGCATAAA
>JBJFGF010000016.1:0-4492 GCA_051892415.1 Acutalibacteraceae bacterium
CGGTACAGCGGCACGCTGTGATTGGCTCCTGCGGATAAAAATAAAAAAGCCCCCCTTGAGGGGGCTTTCACATTATTTTGTCGCAGTAAGGTAACCAAACTAAAAAACGTAATATTGCGGACGTGCATTTATATAAAAAGCAAAGCTTTCTCGTCTTGTCAGAGAAGAAAAAAGGAGTGGTTGGATAGGGGCACATAGGGGGGACTACGACACCCCCCCTATGTGTTCCGTGTTCCGAGATTTTGTTCCGAGACAAAAATCGCATAGGAATGGGAAAAATAAGCATTTTAATCTCGGAACAGGATTTTTGATTTTTTGACCTTGTTCCGAGATTTTGTTCCGAGATTTTTGCATAAAAAAACCCGCCCTTGCAGAGCGGGCGGATTTGTTGTATAATGGCTATAGCAAATGGTGTTACCAGCACCATTTGCGAGTATAAGAGGTCACGCTCCGATACCCACCTTGTAGGGGTATTATATCATTCTTCAAGTGGAATTTCAAGAGTTGACCTCCGTAATTATTAAATTTAACGGAGGATTTTTTTATGTCAAAAAACAGTACAGAGGTTAATGCTCGTTATGATGCTAAACGAGCAGGTCAGAGAACAAGAAACTGGACACTTGTATTTTATCCTGAGAATTTGCCTGAGGATTGGAGAGAACAAGTGGACGAGCTTCGTATTAAGTGGATTGAAAGTCCTGTGCACGATAGAGATGAAAACCCAGACGGAACATCTAAAAAGGCACATATACATACACTTTTTATGTTCGATGGGGTAAAGAATGCTGAACAAGTTAAAGAGTTGTTTGGCGATTTATTTGGTTATTCTGATACGGATTCAGTAGTTGGAGTTGCCGCTCCACAACGAGTTTCAGACCGCAGTGCCCTTGTTCGTTATATGGCACATCTTGACCATCCGAAGAAAGCTCAGTATGATGTTAATGATATTATAGGACACAATGGTGCTGATGTTGCAGAAATTATGCGTTACTCTGTAACTGAAACGCTGAATAAGATGATTGCTATTGAAGAGTACATAGAGAGTAATCAAATAACTGAATATGCTACTTTATGTCGAATGATACGATATGAATATCCCGATTGGTATCAGATTGTTGTTACAAAAAACACTGTTCATTTTCGTGCTTTTGTTACGTCATTCCGTAACAGTTTTTGTCAGAATAGGGTTGACCCTGAAACTGGTGAAGTTATTTCTGAATGAATATAAAAATTTATTCTTGAAAAATAAATGTCTTTTTGATAAAATATTTATTGCGAAACAGAGTAGCATAGAAAAACTGTAGGTTGCATAGTAGGGAACTAACCGTAATTGCCCGAATTGGCTTGTCGTGAGGTCTTACGACTTAAAATAATAGCGAGGACAGTTGAAGAACTATGGGATACTGCCACCTGTAGTGGGAAGTAAAGCGGTGGGTTGGTTCAAGTGTACCAATGGTAGAAAACACTTATTTGAATAAATGAAAATTTAGCTCCTTGTTTAATGCAGGGAGCTGTTTTTTATTTTATAATATGACTTTTTGATAATCTTTTAAATTTAGCATATACTTGAAATAGCTGTTTGAATATGTTATAATAGCAACAGCTAAGAAAAGATATAAGTGTCACGCAGACACAAAACGAACCCCCAGTATCAGCCAATACTGGGGGTTCTTCTCATTTTTGACGGTTGAGCTTCCGTTAGGTTAGTTGTCGCTGTCGTCTCCGTCTAACCATTTGCAAATGTAGTAGCCAACTATACTCGCCAAAACGGACACAAGAAAAGATATAATATCTGACACGCAGACACCCCCTTTCTGTTGCCAGATTGGGTGCGACAACTTGGATATTATATCATACTTTTGTGTGGGCAACAAGGCACGAGTCTGAACGGACTCGTGCCTTAATTACTGTCCGATAAAAGGGACAGTAATCAGCTCCGATGAGGAGCTGTAAGGGGTGCAGGGAACTCCCTGCCAAGTAGACTTTTGCTAAGCAAAGGTCTAACTTGCTATACCTTTACTTTTTCAGAAAGGTTTGATATAATACCAACAGAAGAAAAAAAGTAAAGGTATGCAAGAGAGGAGCAGAGCGTATGGCACATTTAGCAAGTTTTAAATCAGCTGGAGCAGTTGGAGTGCTTCGGCACGATGAACGTACTGAGAACGATAAGGTGCAGAGCAGGAAGAATGAGTGCATAGACAGTAAAAAGACTTGTCTGAATTACAATCTTGCTCCGAAAAGGAAAGGTAATCTAATGGAGCACATCAGGCAGGTATGTAAAGATAACAATGTCAGATTGAGCAATCGTAAAGACTTGAATGTAATGTGTTCTTGGATTGTGACAGCTCCAAAGACTATCTCTAAAGACCAAATTTCGAGATTTTTTCTTTACTGTTACAGTTTTCTGAAAAAACGTTACGGTGAAGAATACACGCTATCGGCAACCGTGCATATGGATGAAACAACTCCTCATCTGCATTATTCATTTATTCCTGTTGGTTACGATAAAAAGAATAATCGTTTGACCGTTTCGAGTAAGCTTGTGGCAACAAGAACGGAACTCCGGAGCTTCCAACAAGAGTTGAGTAAGGCTTTAGAAAATGAATTTGGTTATGATGTAGGTATTTTGAACGAGGCTACCAAGGACGGAAATAAGGAAATTCAAGAATTAAAGCTTCAGACAGCTCAAAAACGCATAGCAGAAGCAGAACAATCCGCAGAACGGGCAGAAAAGCACTTAAATGAGCTTCAGGGACGAGTTTTGAATCAAGAAGAGGTAAATGCCTTAAGAGGCAAAAAAACGCTCACAGGCGGTTTAAAGGGCATAAATTACGAAGAATACTTATCACTTGTAAAAACGGCTCAGAGTGTCGATAAAGCTAAAACAGCAGTTATTTCAGCACAAAATGAAACTAAACAAGTAAAACAAGAGCTGTCAAGTGTTCAGATGAAACACCGAACAGAGGTTGCCAAGTTAAAAAGTGAGTTAGAAAATGAACGAAGACTCCGAGAAAAGGAACGTAGATACTATAAGCAAATTGTAGGAAAGCTTTCTCCAGAAGCATTTGAAGCATTTAAGCAAGCTGAAATTGAATTGAGGACAGAAAATTCTCGTCGGTCAGCTCAGCAACATAAGAGAGGACTCATACGTTGAGATTACATAAGCGGTACAGCGGCACGCTGTGATTGGCTCCTGCGGATAAAAATAAAAAAGCCCCCCTTGAGGGGGCTTTCACATTATTTTGTCGCAGTAAGGTAACCAAACTAAAAAACGTAATATTGCGGACGTGCATTTATATAAAAAGCAAAGCTTTCTCGTCTTGTCAGAGAAGAAAAAAGGAGTGGTTGGATAGGGGCACATAGGGGGGACTACGACACCCCCCCTATGTGTTCCGTGTTCCGAGATTTTGTTCCGAGACAAAAATCGCATAGGAATGGGAAAAATAAGCATTTTAATCTCGGAACAGGATTTTTGATTTTTTGACCTTGTTCCGAGATTTTGTTCCGAGATTTTTGCATAAAAAAACCCGCCCTTGCAGAGCGGGCGGATTTGTTGTATAATGGCTATAGCAAATGGTGTTACCAGCACCATTTGCGAGTATAAGAGGTCACGCTCCGATACCCACCTTGTAGGGGTATTATATCATTCTTCAAGTGGAATTTCAAGAGTTGACCTCCGTAATTATTAAATTTAACGGAGGATTTTTTTATGTCAAAAAACAGTACAGAGGTTAATGCTCGTTATGATGCTAAACGAGCAGGTCAGAGAACAAGAAACTGGACACTTGTATTTTATCCTGAGAATTTGCCTGAGGATTGGAGAGAACAAGTGGACGAGCTTCGTATTAAGTGGATTGAAAGTCCTGTGCACGATAGAGATGAAAACCCAGACGGAACATCTAAAAAGGCACATATACATACACTTTTTATGTTCGATGGGGTAAAGAATGCTGAACAAGTTAAAGAGTTGTTTGGCGATTTATTTGGTTATTCTGATACGGATTCAGTAGTTGGAGTTGCCGCTCCACAACGAGTTTCAGACCGCAGTGCCCTTGTTCGTTATATGGCACATCTTGACCATCCGAAGAAAGCTCAGTATGATGTTAATGATATTATAGGACACAATGGTGCTGATGTTGCAGAAATTATGCGTTACTCTGTAACTGAAACGCTGAATAAGATGATTGCTATTGAAGAGTACATAGAGAGTAATCAAATAACTGAATATGCTACTTTATGTCGAATGATACGATATGAATATCCCGATTGGTATCAGATTGTTGTTACAAAAAACACTGTTCATTTTCGTGCTTTTGTTACGTCATTCCGTAACAGTTTTTGTCAGAATAGGGTTGACCCTGAAACTGGTGAAGTTATTTCTGAATGAATATAAAAATTTATTCTTGAAAAATAAATGTCTTTTTGATAAAATATTTATTGCGAAACAGAGTAGCATAGAAAAACTGTAGGTTGCATAGTAGGGAACTAACCG
>JBJFGF010000017.1:0-19267 GCA_051892415.1 Acutalibacteraceae bacterium
CGCAGACAACGAAAAAGAACACGCTAAAATGTGGTTCAAAGAGCTGAACGGTCTTAGTAATACTGCTGACAATTTACTGTCTGCTGCTGAAGGCGAGAACTACGAGTGGACAGATATGTACGATGGCTTTGCCAAAACTGCAGAAGAGGAAGGCTTCCCCGAGCTTGCAGCCAAGTTCCGCATGGTTGCCGCTATTGAAAAGCACCATGAGGAACGCTACCGTACACTGCTTCACAATCTGGAAACAGCACAGGTTTTTGAAAAGAGTGAAGTAAAGGTTTGGGAATGCCGCAACTGCGGACATATAGTTGTGGGAATCAAAGCCCCCGAAGTATGCCCTGTTTGCGCTCATCCGCAGGCTTACTTTGAGGTAAATGCTGAGAACTACTGATCACAGCGCTTTAACGAAATAAAGATACTCTAATTAAAATACGGTGTAACCTTAATTTTGAGGCTACACCGTATTTTTGCCGAAATATTATCTGTAAATTATTGTTATACATAGATTAAATCCGTATTTATAATCTCCGTCACACGATTATGGATATTGTTCATTTGATGCACCCACAGCATTTGATTTTCTGCTTTGAGTTGTTCGGTTACATTTTCATTTTCGGCAAGCTCTTTTACTAACAGAATAAACATTTCTTCTGCTTGCTTGTCAATATCGGTAAGGTAACTGTTTAACTTTCCGCTCGTCAGCAAATTTATATACAATACCTTGTGATTTTGCTTTAGATAGCGCTTGTGCCGCTGACCCCACATTCCGATTGGCTTTGTTTCTTGTTCGGGTATTTGTAAATTGGGAAGATAATAATCTCCAACCTGTGTGTATGTGCCGCCCATTTGCTCAAAAATAGTCTTTTCCATAATCTTAAACCTCCGTCGTCTTAATTCTAAATTTCTTAATCGGTGCGTGAGCAAATTTGATGATAAGTTCATCAACTGCATCTGTATATCTTCCGTCTGCAATGAGTTTGTTTCTCAAATTGTTTAGACTGTCGATAATAACGCTGTGCTCATAATCGTCAATCGCTAAGTAATATTTTTGCTTTCGCATACGCTCGACCTCCTTTGTATCTACATTGTAACATGAGATTATCAAGATGACGAATGTGCGATTTTATTTTTGAACATAAAGAAAGACAGAGTAAAAAGCATTTTTGCCTTATACTCTGTCTTTCTTGCCTTTGCAATGCCCATAAAGTTTTATTTTTAAGTGTTTTTCAAATTACTTCCTTATGTGGCGTTAGCATTGAGTTTACTCGGTTTTTTTGGAGCCGGAAACGTGACTCGAACACGCGACCTATGGTTGTATTTAAGGGGAAATGTTTCCAAGGCAGATTGCTATCAATTATACAAATTATTTTTTGAAATTTAAATATTCTTAAGACGAAAAAATTTTTTTGAAAACTTTTCTTTTAGGGTTGAAATCTAAAAAATATGTGATATAATATGTTTGTTCGAACAAATGTTCTGCAACAAGAAAGGAATGATTTAATGGCTCTTATGCCCGACATACACTTGTCAGGTAATAGTGTTAATTGGAAAAATTGGGAATCTAAATTAAAATTTACAACATGTGCTGAATGTTTTAAGAAACATGGTACTATATATGATACGACTTTTGAGCGGGATGATATTATGCCTATACATCCGAATGGTCTTTGTGAGTTACCGTTTATGAGGACGAAAATGGCTGGTACTGTAACAAAACTCGGTCCACTTGGCGCTGATGCTCAACTTTGTTACTTGAAAAAACTGCCGGATTTTTATGTTACCAAAAAAGATGCGTTGAAATCAGGATGGAAAAGAACTTTAGGCAATTTAAATGATGTTTTACCTGGTAAATCAATAGGCGGAGATATTTTTTATAATGATTTAAGTAAACTGCCGTCTGAGGCATCTCGTGTATGGCGCGAAGCTGATTTCGATTATATAAAAGGCTATAGGAATGACAAAAGAATTTTATATTCTAATGATGGTTTATTGTTTGTCACCTATGACCATTATCAGACTTTTTATGAAATACTACCATAAGTGGAGGTTGCTATGTACGAACAAAAGGATACATATATTGTGGATTTTTCAGAAGTTGAATATTATGCTCAGATGCATAGTGCCATAAAAGATGGTTTGAGTTTTCCTGATTATTATGGAAACAATTGGGATGCATTCTGGGATTGTTTAACTGATATGTATGGTGAAAGCATTAATATCGAGTTTATAGGTATCGAGAAATTAAGAACTGCATTCGGTGAAGAAGCAGAGAATGATATTGAGATTCTGAAAAGAATTTTATATAGATTCAAGCATAACTATAACGACGAATTTTCTGATTTAATAAGAATAAAGATTCAGGACGAGGATTCTACATATTACGTTGATTAATTATAGATAAACGAAAAACCGAGTAAGCTCAAAAGTTTACTCGGTTCCTTAAATTGTACCCGAAGCGGTGTTTATACACTCATCAACCCCACAAACTTGTAGTATATATGCACGCATTGGTATTTTTCACCGTCTATGATTTCTTTTTCTGATATCACAATTTTCTCAATGAGCTCGTTCAGGATTCTTGCATTGAGTTCTTGTAAGAAAAATCACACCGTAGGTGTGTATATCATCAATTTCGAAGAAATTGTATATCACCAAAGCAAGGCTTTGTATATCATCATTGCGAAAGTATTATACAGACTACGTCTGATGATATACGCCTTTAGCGATGATATACACACTAAAGTGTGATGATATACCATTGCTTTCGCAATGGATAAAAAAACCTCGTTCGCAAGAACGAGGTTTTTTGGAGCTGGAAACGTGACTCGAACACGCGACCTGCTCATTACGAATGAGCTGCTCTACCAACTGAGCTATTCCAGCTTATAAACACAAATAGTATTATATATAAAACACTCGCATTTTGCAAGTGTTTTTATTCATTTTAACAAAAAACATTTTAAGAAAAAATAATCCGGTGCTTTCTCTTGACTTTAGCGCTTTAGTGTGCTACCATATAAACACATTTTTTGAAAATTTGCAGAAAGGAATGGATTTTTGGTTTCCAAAAATCTCGGTCAAAAAAATGACACCTTTAAAGAACAGCGATGTTGATGAACTTTACAGAGCGATTCTGAGTCTTGAAAATGAAAAGGAATGTGCTTTGTTTTTTGAGGATTTGTGCACCATCAACGAGATTATTTCTCTTTCCCAGCGGTTGAGCGTTGCAAAAAAACTCGACGAGGGGAAAACTTTTTCAAATATAACTGCCGAAACGGGTGCGAGTTCCGCCACAATCGGCAGAGTTAACCGCTGTCTTTCCTACGGTAACGGCGGTTACAAAACAATTATCGAAAAACTGAAAGCGGGGGAACGGAAATGAGTGTGGATTTTTCCGTTCTCAATAATACTGAGAGGGTTATATTTGAACTCCGCAGTCTTTTTTCGGGCTACGGATACAAACCCTTTAAAATGAGCAAATTTGAGGAATATGATCTTTACGGAAGCAACAAGGATTTCCTTGTAAGCGGTAATTGTATCACTTTCACGGACACGGACGGCAGACTTATGGCGTTGAAGCCCGACGTTACATTTTCCATAATTAAAAACCTTGACGATTCCGTGAGGGGTGTTCAAAAGGTTTATTACAACGAAAATGTTTACCGCGAATCCAAGAAAGCAAACGGCTTTTGCGAGATTATGCAGACGGGTATCGAGTGTATGGGCGATATTACGGAGGAGAATGTTTGTGAGGTAATAATCCTTGCGGCACGGAGCCTTTACGCAGTCAGTGAAAATTATGTGCTTGATATTTCCAATATGGGTCTTTTGAGCGGTATGTTTAACGCAATGGAACTGAGCGAGGGTAATAAAAACCGACTTGTAGGAGCCATTGCAGAGAAAAATACCGGAGAAATTTCCCGTCTATGTAAGAAATTCGGCGTGGGTACGGCATTGAGCAATATGCTGACAACACTTGTTAATTCCTGCGGTAAGCCCTCGGCGGTTCTTCCGAAAATTGAGGAGGTTGCCGTTAACGGCGAAATGCGTGGGGCTTATGAAGAACTTGCGGCAGTTTGCCAAAAACTCATTAGTGCAGGGTACGAAGATAACATAAGAATCGACTGTTCGGTTGTAAATGATATGAATTATTACAACGGCATTGTTTTTAAAGGCTTTGTAAAGGGGTTGCCCGAGGGAGTTCTTTCCGGGGGCAGATATGACAAACTTATGCACCGCGTCAACAAAAAGGCGGGAGCAATAGGCTTTGCGGTGTATCTTGACCAGATTGACCGACTTTTTGAAACTTCTGCTCAAGAGGAAAATCGGGAGGACGACGGTTTCCTCAATGTTGCTTTGCCCAAGGGCAGGCTTGGAGAAAAGGTTTATTCAATGTTTGAAAAAGCGGGTTTTGAATGTCCGCAGATTTACGAGAAAAACAGACGGTTGATATTTGAAAATGCTGAAAAAAAGGTAAGATACTTCTGGGTTAAGCCCTCGGATGTTGCAATTTACGTTGAACGGGGCGCGGCGGATGTTGGCGTTGCGGGAAAAGATATTCTTTTGGAATATACCCCCGATGTTTATGAAATGCTTGACCTGGATATCGGAAAATGCAGAATGTGTGTTGCGGGGAAAAAAGGGTTTACCGATAACGGCACAAGCACATTGAGAGTTGCAACGAAATTTACCAATATTGCAAAAAGTTATTATGCGGACAAATGCCGTGATATTGATATTATTAAACTTAACGGTTCCATCGAAATTGCCCCCATACTGAAACTTTCAGATGTTATTGTCGATATTGTGGAAACGGGTGCAACACTTCTTGAAAACGGACTTGAACCTAAAGAAACAATAGTTGATATAAGCGCAAGACTTATTTCAAACAAAGCAAGTTATAAATTTAAATCGGAAATAATTGATACGTTAAAAGACTCTTTGGAAGCGATTGTGAGGGAACAAAAGTGATTAAGATATATAAACGAAAGGAAATTTCAACGGAACAAATTCTTGAACGTAGCGAACAGACCGTTGATGTTGAGGGAATTGTTTCGGAGATTATTAAAAATGTCCGTGAAAACGGGGATAAAGCACTTGTTGAATACAGTAAAAAATTCGACGGTGCAACTGATGATGTCATAGAGGTTACCGAAGCCGAAATCGACGCGGCAATGGAACAGGTTGACGAAGAACTTATTGAAATTATAAAGCAAGCAAAAGAGAACATTACCGCTTTCCATTCAAGACAGGTAAGAAACAGTTTCCTTATTAACGAGAAAGATGGTGTAATAATCGGACAAAAGGTTATTCCCATTGAAAAGGTGGGGCTTTATGTTCCCGGCGGTACCGCCGCGTACCCATCCTCCGTGCTTATGAACTGTGTGCCTGCCAAAATTGCGGGATGCTCTGAAATTGTTATGGTGACCCCTGCAAAAGCGGGTGTGGTTAAACCTGCAATTCTTGCGGCGGCACGCATTGCGGGAGTTGACAGGATTTTCAAAATCGGCGGTGCTCAGGCGGTTGCAGCCCTTGCATACGGAACTGAAAGCGTTCCCAAGGTTGACAAAATCGTGGGTCCCGGCAACGCTTTTGTAGCGGAAGCGAAGAAACAGGTTTTCGGAACTGTTGATATTGATATGATTGCTGGTCCCAGCGAAATTTTGGTTGTTGCGGACGGCACTAACAATCCCGCACACATTGCGGCTGATTTACTTTCACAGGCGGAACACGATAAAATGGCAACGGCGGTTCTTATTACCGACAGCGAGGAATTCGCTTGTAAGGTAAGCGAGGAATTGGAAAAACAAATCCCCCTGCTTCCCAGAGCGGAAATTGCCCGTTGCTCCATTGATACAAACGGCAAAATCATTGTTACGGATTCCCTCGTTGAAGCAATGGAAACCTCAAATATTTTAGCACCGGAGCATCTGGAAATATGCGTGGATAACCCCTTTGAATATTTGGGTTATGTAAAGCACGCAGGTTCCGTGTTCTTGGGCAAAAACTGTCCCGAGGCTCTCGGTGATTACTTTGCGGGTCCCAATCACACCTTGCCCACAAGCGGAACTGCCCGTTTTTCAAGCCCGCTTTCCGTGGATGATTTCGTTAAGAAAACCCAATTTTCATATTTCAGTGAAGATGCTTTGCGCAGCGTGGGCTCAAAGGTCGTACGCTTTGCGGAGGAAGAAGGGCTTCAGGCACATGCAAAAAGTGTAAGCATCAGAACGGAGAACTGAGTCTATGAGCAAATTTTTGGACGAGAGATATAATTCACTCGCGGCATATGTTCCGGGGGAGCAACCCCAGGACAAACAGTACATTAAACTTAATACCAACGAATCACCCTACCCGCCGTCACCGGAAACGGTAAGTGCGGTGAACGGTGATGAAGCAGAGCGTTTAAGACTTTATCCCGACCCCGACGGAATGATTTTAACAAAAAGTCTTGCGGAACTTTACGGTGTTTCATGGGAAAATCTTTTCCTCGCAAACGGCTCCGATGATATTTTGAATTTTGCGTTTATGGCATACTGTGCCAACGGCAGAAAATCATATTTTGCAGATATAACCTACGGATTTTACCGTGTATTTGCAAATCTTCACGGCTCCGATTACACGGAAATCCCACTTGAAAAAGATTTTTCACTTGATTATAAAAAGTTTTGTAACAGGGACGGCGCTGTTTTTATTGCAAATCCCAATGCTCCCACGGGACTTGCCCTGGGCATTGATAAGATTGAAGAAATCGTGAAATCCAACCCCGAAAATATTGTTGTAATTGATGAAGCCTATGTTGATTTCGGCGCCCAAAGTGCCGTGGGTCTTGTAGGTAAATATGACAATCTTTTGGTTGTTCAGACTTTTTCAAAATCTCGCTCAATGGCGGGTGCAAGACTTGGCTTTGCCATAGGAAGCAAGGAAATCATGGGGGATTTACATAAGTTGAGATATTCAACTAATCCCTACAATATAAACCGCATAACCATGGCGGCAGGGGTTGCGGCGGTTAAATCCCAAGACTTCTATACGGAAAATTGCAAAAAGATTATAAAAACAAGGGATTTCACCGTTAAAGAACTTGAGAAAATGGGCTTTCAGGTAATACCGTCAAAAGCAAACTTTATTTTCGCCCGATCACCGAAAATAAGCGGCGAGGAACTTTATTTGAGTCTTAAATCCGAGGGTGTTCTTGTTCGACATTTTACGGCTGAACGCATTAAGGAATTTAACAGAATAACAATCGGTACACCCGAGCAAATGGAAACCCTTATTGAAAAAATCAAAATTATTACGGAGGCGGTTTAGTATGAGAAGTGCAGAGGTTAAAAGAAAAACAGCCGAAACGGACGTTTTCGTTAAATTGAATCTTGACGGCAACGGTACTTGCAGTATTGAAACCGGTATAGGTTTTCTTGATCACATGCTTGTGCTTTTGGCAAAACATTCAAGATTTGATTTGGATGTAAAGTGCGTGGGTGATATCAATGTTGACGGTCACCATACTACCGAAGATATAGGCATAGCCTTGGGACAGGCTTTCAAAGAGGCTTTGGGCGATAAGGCAGGTATTAACCGTTATGCAAATACTTTGCTCCCCATGGATGAAGCCTTGATTCTGACGGCGGTTGACATTTCGGGCAGACCGTATTTGAGATACAATCTTGAAATTCCCGCGGCTATGGTTGGGGATTTTGATACCGAACTTGTAAGAGAGTTCTTTGTAGCCTTTGCCTTTAACGGCGGCGTAACCCTCCACATTCGACAGATAGACGGAGTTAACAGTCACCACATTATTGAGGGTGCTTTTAAATCCTTTGCAAGAAGTCTGAAAAGTGCAGTTGCCGTTGACGAAACCCTCGGGGGAGAGATTCCCTCATCAAAGGGGGTTCTGTAATGCTTGCCATAATTGATTACGGCGTGGGCAATTTGTTTTCGCTTCAATGCTCCTTAAAGAAAATCGGAGAGGAGGCCGTTGTTACAAGTGATGAAAATGTCATAAAAGCGGCGGACAGAATTATTTTGCCCGGTGTGGGTGCTTTCGGTGACGCGGTAAACAAACTGAAAAAAAGCGGAATGTTTGACCTTGTACTCCAACAGGCGCAGAGCGGAAAACCCCTTTTAGGAATTTGTCTTGGTATGCAGTTGCTTTTTGAAAAAAGTTACGAATACGGCGAGCATAAGGGCTTGGGACTTATTGATGGGGAAATTGTTCCCTTGAAAAATGAAATATCTTCAAATTATGCCATACCTCACATGGGATGGAATGCTTTGAAATTCCATAACGGAAAAAACGAACTTTTTAAGTATATCAACGAGGGTGACTGCGTGTATTTTGTTCACTCCTATTTCGGTGTCGGATGTGAAAAATCCTTGATTGCTTCGGCGGAATACGGCGCTGAAATTACCGCCGCAGTCGCTTCGGGAAATGTTTTCGGTTGCCAGTTCCATCCGGAAAAAAGCGGCGACACGGGTTTGAATATTTTGAGAGCATTTTGTGAAATGAGGTAAAAGAATGAAAATATTTCCTGCCATAGATTTATACGAGGGCAAGGCGGTGCGGCTTTTAAAGGGGAATTACAGGGATTTGACGGTTTATTCAAATAACCCCATTGAAATTGCCAAGGATTTTGAAAGTCAGGGCGCTACGGAACTTCATACCGTTGACCTTGAGGGCGCTCGGGACGGCGGAACCCCGAATATTGAAATAATCAAAAGTTTTGTTGAAAATACATCCTTGAACGTTGAAGTGGGCGGCGGAATTCGCTCACCGGAAACGGTTAAAGCATATCTTGACGCAGGTGTAAAGCGTGTTATTTTAGGTACTGCGGCGGTAACAGATAGTGAATTTCTCCGAAAAGCCGTGGCGACCTACGGTGACAAAATCGCTGTGGGCGCAGATATCAAGGACGGAAAGGTCGCCATTAAAGGTTGGGTCGAAAAGTCCGAGTACAGTACCTTTGAGTTCTTTGAAATGCTCAGTAAAATAAATGTTTCCACGGTAATTTGCACCGATATTTCAAAGGACGGTGCAATGCAGGGTACAAACAGGGAACTGTATAAGGAACTTTCCCGAAAATTCAATATGAATATTATAGCATCCGGAGGAGTTTCCTCCCTTGACGATATAAAAGCACTTAATGAAATGAATCTGTTCGGTGCAATTATCGGCAAGGCATATTATACGGGTGCAATTAAAATAAAGGATGCATTGGAGGCAGTAAAATGATTACAAAAAGAATTATTCCCTGTCTTGATGTTCGCAACGGAACTGTTGTAAAAGGAACAAATTTTGAAAACCTCAATGAGATTTCTTCCCCCGTTCAACTTGCGGAATATTACAGCGCCAACGGTGCGGATGAACTTGTTTTTTACGATATAACCGCATCCTCCGACGGCAGAAAACTTTTTACTGATATACTTAGAGAAACCGCCTCAAAGGTGTTCATACCTTTGACCGTGGGCGGCGGAATAAACAGTCTTGAGGATTTTGAAAGAGTGCTTAATTGCGGTGCCGACAAGGTTAGCGTGAATTCGGGCGCCATAAAAAATCCCCATATTATTCCCGCGGCGGCGGAAAAATACGGGGACCAATGCGTTGTGCTTTCCGTTGATATTAAAAGGGTTGACGGAGTGTTCAGAGTTTTTGCAAAAGGCGGCAGAGAAAATACCGGACTTGATGCGTTGGAATGGATTAAAAGCGGTGTTGCAAACGGAGCGGGGGAAATTGTCGTAAATTCCATTGATACCGACGGAGTGAAAAAAGGTTTTGACATTGAACTCCTAAAAGCAATTTGCGATATTGTAAATGTTCCCGTTATTGCTTCCGGCGGTGCGGGTTGCAAGCAGGATTTTGTTGACCTGTTCAACGGGGTTCCCAAGATTAGTGCGGGACTTGCCGCATCAATTTTCCACTACGGAGAAGTTGAAATCCGTGATTTGAAAAATACGCTGAAAGAAAATGATATTACTGTGAGGTTATAATATGTTTGACATTGAAAAACTTAAATTTGACGAAAAAGGACTGATTCCCGCCATAGTAGTGGATGATGAAACAGGGAATGTTCTTACACTTGCCTATATGAATAGAGAGAGTCTTAAAATCTCTCTTGAAAAGAAAATGACCTGTTTCTGGAGCCGTTCAAGGCAGGAACTTTGGCTCAAGGGGGAAACCAGCGGTAATTATCAGCATATAGTCAGCATTACTGCGGATTGCGATATGGATGCGCTTACCGTAAGGGTTAAAAAGGACGGTCCCGCTTGCCATACGGGAGAGGAAAGTTGTTTCTTCAATACTGTTTTTAAAAATGACGAAATTGTACCGAAATTCACCGTTGACAGCCTTGTTAAAACCATCGAGGGAAGAAAACTTGACCCCAAGGAAGGTTCGTACACAACTTACCTGTTTGAAAAGGGTATTGACAAAATACTCAAAAAGGTGGGCGAGGAGTGTACCGAGGTTATAATCGCCGGCAAAGCCGACGATAAAGCGGAAACAATTTACGAGATTTCCGACCTTATGTACCACGTACTTGTTCTTATGATTGAAATGGGCATTTCCGTTGACGATATAATGAACGAACTCAAATCCCGCCACGTAATAGACCACAAGGTTAAACAAGAAAAAATGGTGTAAAAATTTACTCCCTGTTTAGTTCAAAGAGAATTAAACAGGGAGTGTTTTTACGTCTTTTTTGCGGTTTTTTCCGCGATTTTTAAAATGCTTATAACCGGTACAATCAGTAACAGACCGCAAATGAAATTGCTCACACCGTGAATTGCATCGTAGGGGAGACCTGCCACAATCCATGCAATCATGCCTTTAAAACTCAGTCCGAACATAATTGCCTGCGCGGGTGCATAAAGGGTTCCGTAAAGAAAACCGTGCAAGGAGCAAACAGTTGCGTAAATCAGGGGAGCCGCTTTTGAAGGCAGGCTTTTGGGTAAAAGCATTACCGCACCCCAAAGAATTGCCCAGATATATAAGTAGGGAATCCACCACATACCGAAGCCGTTGAGAAGCCCCGTTAAAAAAACAAAAACATAAATGGGGTACAGTGCTTTCTTCCTGTAAGTAACAGTAATTGCTACAATGAAAACACCGATTAAATGTACGTTGGGCAGGAATTCCAGCATAACCTTTGAGGCATACATAATCGCCCCCAACATACCGAAGATAACGGCTTCTTTGAGTTTTAATTTCATCCTTTTTCTGCTCTGAGTTCGTAGGTTTCTCCTGGAACAATGTCCGTTGAATCAACACCTGTCATTGCATATTCTCCGTTGGTGTAGAATGCCCAATATGCGCCGTCCTTGTCGTAGTCAAGGGTTGTGCCGTTTACGGTTTTTACATACAAACCGTATTCACTGTCGTCCCCTGCGATAAGTTCAAGTTCCAGAAGTGCTTCACCTACGGTTTTCTTGTCCGTGTTGATTTCAAAAATCGTTTGTTTGCCCTCAAGGTCCGTTACCGTAAAAGTAAACTTTGTTTCGCCCTCACCGAGAACGGTGGCATCGGGAGCCGCTGTTGTTCCCTCTGTTGTGGGAGTTGAGGTTGTTTCCTGTGCCGAAGTTGTAGTTTCGGATGAGTTGTTGCCGTTACAGGCGGTTGTAAACAGTGCAATAGCCGCAATAAGCACAATACAAAGCACCAACGACAACGTTTTTTTAATACGTGTCATTTCCATTTGGATTTTCTCCTTTAAAATATATTTCTCTTTTATTAAACCGGCACTCGCAGTTCGCTAAAACAGCATAAAGAGTTGTTGTTATCGGGTATTTCGACTCGGTGCGTTTGAATTCGCCTTCTCGGAAAAGTCCAATGGCTTGTCCCCGATTTGCGGCATCGGGTAGAATTAAAACATAATTGCACCTCACGGCGACGGGCTCGTACAGGAATTACACCTGTTTCCCCTCTAACGAAGTGTATTATAGCACGGGTTTTGACAGATTTCAATATTTAACAATATTCTCCTTTTCCTTGACAAACACATACATTTAGAATAAAATGAACTTGATTATATAGTCACTTGGGGCTGCGTATGAAGTTATTTATAGTTAAGGTGTTTGTTCTTTTTATAAGAATACTTTATGCACCTATGAAATTGCAAAAAACAAAAAATAAAATAGTCTGGCTCTCAAGGCAAAGTAATGATATATCGCCCGATATGAAAATGCTTTCGGATGAAATTTCAAAAATCTCTCCGGAAACGAAACAGGTTTTCAGGCTTCGTCGCCTTGAAAATGAAAACGGACTTTCACTTTCCTACATTTTCTTCATATTCAGAGATATGTGGGAAATTGCCTCCGCAAAGGTTGCGGTTACGGATACCTATTCAATTCCCGTTTCCTGCTTAAAGCATAAGGACGGTTTTACCGTAATTCAAATCTGGCACGCTTTGGGTGCCGTTAAAAAATTCGGTTTGCAGTCCGTGGGAAAGGCACAGGGCAGGGACGAGAGTATTTCAAAGGCAATGAATATGCATAAAAATTATGATATAGTTATTGCTCCATCCGAGATTACCGGCGAATTCTATCAGGAAGCCTTCGGATGCAGTAAGGATAAAATACTCATAGCATCCCTTCCGCGAGTGGATGTTATTCTGAAGGGCGATTCAAGGTATGAGGAGTTTATAAAACTCAATCCCCAATATGAGAACAAAAAAATTATTGCATATCTTCCCACATTCAGGGACAATGACACCGTGTATATAAGCAGGCTTTATGATACCTTTAAGGGAAACGGTGATTTTGCTTTGATAGTTTCTCCCCATCCGGCTACTAAAACTTCGGGGAAATATAGGTTTAACGGCGATTTCTCTGCATACGATTTGGCAAAACTTTCGAGCGGTGTGATTTCGGATTACTCCGCAACCTCCATAGAATGTTCTCTCCTTGACAAACCCATGTGGTTTTATATACCCGACTACGAGGTATATAAGGAGGAAAAAGGGCTCAATATTGACATAAAAAAAGAATTGCCCTCTGCCTGTTTCACCGATGAAAAGGGTTTGTTGGAAGCGGTACGGAGCAAAACTTATGATTTTGATAACCTTAAAAGGTTTTCAGATAAATATATTCAAAACAAGGGTACTGATAATACACGGAAATTGGCAAGTGTTATTTGCGCCCGGTTGTGATAAGGAGTATTAAAATGAAAAGAGTTTTAACCTACGGTACATTTGATTTGTTGCATTACGGTCATATTCGTATTCTGAAAAGAGCAAAAGAACTTGGGGACTACCTTGTTGTTGCTCTTTCTACCGACGAATTCAATGCTACAAAGGGAAAAAAGGCATACCACAGTTACGAAACCCGTAAAAAAATGCTTGAAGCAATAAGATACGTCGATCTTGTTATTCCCGAGAACAACTGGGAACAGAAAATTCAGGACATCAAGGACTATAAAATTGATGTTGTTGTTATGGGTGATGACTGGGCAGGCAGCGATAAATTCGATTATCTCAAAGAATATTGCGAGGTTAAATTCCTTGAACGTACCCCCGGTGTTTCTACAACAATGATTAAACAGGATCTTCAACTTCAGGAAACTATTGATGGTGTAGATCAAGTTCCGAGAACATAAGATATCAGATAATATAACAAAGCTATCGATTTTTTGTCGATAGCTTTGTTTTTTAATCTATTAAAGACATAAATTCATTGACGGCATTCTCATTGTATTTTTTGTAATCGGTGGAAAGCATGGGCACTTTTCCGTCTAACAGAAGTCTGAAACCTTTTTCCACTCCGTCAAGGGTGTTTTCCACGAGAATTCCGTTGTTTTTGTTCATAAATGTTCTCGGGCCAGTAATATCCGTTGAAACAACCGGCAACCCGAGAATGTCCGCTTCCGCAAGGACAAGTCCGAATCCCTCGTAGTGAGAAGCCAGAATAAATCCGTCGCAGGCTTTGACAATGGGTAACGGGTTTTTCATTGAAAGAATGAGAACAATGTTGTTACAACAGGGTAGTTCCTTAATGTACTCGCAAAGTTTGTCATAATGCCCGTTGTACTGATTTCCGCCGATAATGATGAAATAGGAGTTTTTGTTGTCACCCCAAACCTTGTTAAACGCGTCAACCATTCTCTTGTGGTCTTTTTCGGGAGAGAATCTTCCCACGCTTATAATAACCTTTGAATCGCTGTTAAGAATGTTTTTGACTTCCGCCGGCGTTTTGTTGCTTTGGGTTATGCCCTCGTCGAAAACAATTTCTTCCGTTCCCCGTGTTAAAATGTTTTCGTATGCTATAACATTGTGTGCAACCTTGAAGTTATCAGTGTTATCAACGAAAGCGGCAATGGATTCCCATATATCTTCCGTAACAAGAGCGACATTGTCATAGTTTCGGTAAGCATAACGAAGAACGTCCGCACGCTGATTGCCCCTTGTTTCAATTTCTTTTCGCATATCGCTGTGGACATAAATTGTTTTTTTGCAGTCGAAATGGGCAAAGAGCAGGGTTATTTTGGGGCCATAGCCTGTGAACTGAATTACGTGGTCGAATTTTGCACCGCCGAATAGCCTTGTTATTTCATTCTGCCAGTCGTCTTTTAAAAGTTTTGCAATGAAATCCGCTTTTATATATTCTTTCTTCATAAGGCACGTAACAAGAAATGCGTACCAAATGATATTTTTAAAAAGCCCTAAATTTAAACTGTCGTGCATTGGGAAATAGCCCACACCCTCGGGTAAATCCGCAATGACATTTTGATGATCTTTCGCTTTTCCCGAGGGGAAGCAAACGAAATAGTTGTTTTCTTTTGTGTCAACATTTTTCAGTAGGTTTAAAAGTGATGCAGTAACTCCGTTTTGGTCAAGATTTCCTGCGTGAATAAGGATGTTTTTCTTGTTGTTTCGCGGGATTTCTTTTAATTGAAGTTTTCCGGATTTTTCTGAACGCAGAACAAGGTCTATAATATTTTTCGTAGAGTCAAGACAATCATAAGCGCAGTATTCGTTAAAAAATTCACTATCATCATACTGCTTTGGCGAACGCATTTCAAAAAGGAGTTCATCCACGGTTTTAACCTTTGGGAAAGGAAGTTCATCAAGGGTTTTATATACTCCGCGCTCTGCGAAATATTCTTCCTCGTCGTATGCAAAGAGAATGCATTTGTTTCCTGTGACCGCATAGTCGAAAAATACGCTAGAGTAATCGGTGATTAAACAATCGGTACAGTTGAGGAAATCATAGGTTTCATAATTTTCGGGAAATTTTTTGATTTTTGAGTAGCGGCTGAAATCCAAATCCTTGTTTGCAATGGGGTGGAGATTAACATAGAAAATTTCGTTTTCCTGAAGTTTTTCGTCCAACTTATCAAAGTAATTTCTGAGTTCATTGTTCGCGTTTTCGTTAATACTGCTGACAGCACCTCTCCAGGTGGGCATATAGGCATATATTCGGGTGTTCTCTCCTCCGAATTTTTCGCGGAGCAGGGAGCGCCTTTCTGTGTCGAAAAATACCGTGTTTCTGGGATAACCGCCGAGAAGACATTTTCCATTTGCAAGGTTTTCAAGCATATAGTCCTCGACCATGTGCTCCATCGTGTATTCATTGGGATAGAGAAGATAATCTGCACAAACAAAATTCTTTTGGGTGTTACCGATATTGTGCATGGAATTTTTTATACCCTTTCCAAGGGTCTTTAAAGGTGTTCCGTGCCAGGTATTCAAATAAACCTGACCTTCTTTTTTCGTGAAAAAAGGGAGAAAGGTATTGTCGTTAAAAAGGTATTTTGCCGAAGCCGCGGTTTTCATATACTTGGGAGAAAACATAGTGACCAAATGCACATTTTCTATACCGTAACTGTCGAGAATGTTTTTGATTTTTCTCTTGCTGTCGGTTTTGTAACTTAAATACAACTTAAAGGAACTGTACTTCTCGTTTGTTGCAAGTTCTTTTAAAATGTAGAATATGTTACCGCTGATTTCACCGCCGTGCTGTGCTTCCAAAAGTATTTTTTGGTTGTCGATAGGGAGTTTTTTAAATGCCTTTGCATATATGGCGCAGGGCAGAATTTTAAAAAACCATTTCAGAATTTTTCTCATATTCATTGTAGAGAGAAGTTTTTTTATCATATTGACCCTCCTGTAATCCGTTAGCCCTTCGATTATATCATATATAGCCGTAAATTACCACATATATTTTATTACTGTAAAAAGACGTAGATTTATGAGATTGAGATAAATGAATTTTTACATAGTTTTTTCTTTCGCCCTAAAACGACGGATTTTTCTGCGCTTTGCCTGTAAACTAAGTGTATATTTAAAGGAGGAATGAATATGCCTGTTACGGTAAAACGCAAAAACAGTATATTGACCGCATTCATAAAAGGTGAGATTGACCACCACACCGCGCCCGAAATACGTGAAAGCATTGATGATGCTTTCGTTACGGCAGGAAATTCGGAATTACTTGTATTGGATTTTTCGGACGTCACTTTTATGGACAGTTCGGGAGTGGGGCTTGTAATGGGACGTTACCGTCTTGTTGCCGGAAAAGGAAAAAAACTCAGAGTTGATAACCTTTCCCAAAGGGATTACAAAATTATGAAAATGTCGGGAATCGAAAAACTTGCAGAAATAAATCAAAGGAAAGAGGTCGCAAGATGAAAAAAATCAATGAATTGAAAATGGTATTTGACAGTCGTTCCGTTAACGAAAGTTTTTCCCGTGTGGCAGTTTCCGCCTTTTCTTCCCAACTTGATATGACTGTGGAAGAATTGGGGGATATCAAAACCGTTGTGAGCGAGGCGGTTACGAACTGCATTGTTCACGCATACAGAAACACTATCGGGAAAATATACATAACCTGTACGGTTTTTGAAGAAGGTGTTATTCGCATAACCGTAAGGGACAGGGGGTGCGGAATTGAGGATGTAAACAAAGCGAGGGAACCCCTTTATACAAGTGTGGGCGGGGATCGTTCAGGTCTGGGCTTTTCCGTTATGGAAAGTTTTTCGGACAGGCTTCGCGTTCGCTCAAAGGTTGGTGTGGGAACAACGGTTACCATTGAAAAAATAATACGCGGTAAGACAAAATGACCCCGAGAGAACAAAGAATAAAAGATAATTTAGGTCTTGTACATTCCTGTGCCCAAAGGTTTAAAAACAGAGGGGTAGAGTACGATGACCTGTTTCAGGCGGGTTGCGTGGGATTGATAAAGGCGGCGGACGGATTTGACGAAAACCTGGGTTTTGTTTTCTCAACCTATGCGGTTCCTGCAATTCTCGGTGAAATGAAACGTATTTTTCGTGACGGCGGCGCCGTTAAGGTCAGCCGTTCTTTAAAAGAGCGTTCAAGGGAGATTTGGCTTGAAAAGGAAAAATTTGAAAACGAAAAGGGCTATGAACCCACGGTTGCGGAAATTGCGGAACGAGTGGGCTTGAGCGTATGCGAAACAAGTGAACTTTTGCTCGTTTCACAACCCGTCGTTTCTCTTACGGCGGCAGATGACGGAGAAAACGAAAAACAGTTCGATATACCCGTGGAATGCCAGGAAGAAAAAATAAACGAAAGACTCACTCTCGACAAATGTATAAATGAACTGACCGACGGGGACAGGAAGTTGATTGAACTGCGTTACTATATGTCTAAAACACAGACGGAAGTGGCAAAGAAACTCGGAATGTCCCAGGTGCAGGTGTCCCGCAGAGAAAAGAAAATCCTCAAAGAAATCCGCGAAAAAATGACCGTTTAGCCCAAGGTAACAAAAAATCCGTTTTCGGTTTGTAAAAGAATGTTCAAAATGATGGGTTAAAAAATGAGAAATATACTTGAAAAAAGAGGTCAGTTAGTATAAAATATATTCGGTAAAAAATTAACAATACAAATAAAGGAGTATTTAAAATGGGTCTTTTAAACAAGAAAACAGTTGATGATATCAACGCAAAAGGCAAAAAGGTACTTGTTCGTTGCGATTTTAACGTCCCGCTTAAAGACGGCGTTATCACCGACGAAAACCGTATTACCGCGGCTCTTCCCACAATCCAAAAACTTCTTGCAGACGGCGCAAAGGTTATTCTTTGCTCCCATTTGGGCAAAGTTAAAAACGGCCCCAACGAAAAAGAAAGCCTTGCTCCCGTAGCAAAAAGACTTTCCGAACTTTTGGGTAAAGAAGTTGTTTTCGCCGCAGATGATGTTGTTGTAGGCGAAAATGCAAAAAAAGCGGTTGCAGAAATGAAAGACGGCGATGTAGTCCTTCTTCAGAATACACGTTTCCGTCCCGAAGAAACAAAGAACGGCGAAGCATTCTCAAAGGAACTTGCTTCCCTTTGTGATATCTATGTAAACGACGCATTCGGCGCCGCTCACAGAGCCCACTGTTCAACAGTCGGTGTTGCATCATTTGTTGAAGAAGCCGCAGTAGGCTACCTTATGGGTAAAGAACTTAAATACCTCGGTAACGCAGTTGAGGATCCCAAGAGACCCTTCGTTACAATCCTCGGCGGTGCAAAGGTTGCGGACAAGCTCAATGTTATAGAAAACCTTCTTAACAAAGCGGATACACTTATTATCGGCGGCGGTATGGCATACACATTCCTCGCTGCAAAGGGTTATAGCGTTGGCACATCCCTCCTTGACGAAACAAAGATTGATTACTGCAAAGATATGCTTGCAAAGGCAGAGGAAAAAGGTGTAAAAATTCTTCTTCCCGTTGATGTTACAATTGCAAAAGAATTCCCCGATCCTATTGATGCTGAAATCGAAGTTGCAGTTTGCGACGCAGACAAAATCCCTGCCGATATGATGAGCCTTGACATCGGTCCCAAAACCGCGGAACTTTATGCAGAAGAAGTTAAATCCGCAAAAACAGTTGTTTGGAACGGACCCATGGGCGTTTTCGAGAACCCAATTCTTGCAAAGGGTACAATCGCAGTTGCTAAATCCCTTGCGGAAACAGACGCTGTTACAATTATCGGCGGCGGTGACTCCGCAGCAGCAGTTAACACTCTCGGTTTCGGTTCAAAGATGACTCACATCTCCACAGGCGGCGGTGCATCACTTGAATTCCTTGAGGGTAAAGCCCTCCCCGGCATTGAAGCCGTTAATAATAAGTAATATAGCACGCGTATTTGTCGAGTTATTGCCCCAAACTCGCGTATCTACATACGCTTCGGGGGCATTAACTCACCAACTCCACGCACTCTATCACTTATTATTCTATAAACAAAGGTATAGCACGCGTATTTGTCGAGTTACCGACCCGAACTCGCGTATCTACATACGCTTCGGGGGCATTAACTCACCAACTCCACGCACTC